>CAYFXU010000007.1:0-37584 GCA_964347145.1 uncultured Candidatus Bathyarchaeia archaeon | reverse complement strand
CCCCCAGCTTTAACGTGGTCAAGCTTCTTCTGAGCCAATGCTAAGGCGATTTTATCGTCAACGTCCAGAATTACTCCGCCGCAACATTGTGTTTTGTCTTCGTATTCCACAGTCTCTGCTCCCAGAACAGAGATCAGCGTATCTAGGGTTTTCGGAAACTCAGGATCTTCGAATTTATCAAAAACTTCTGAGGGCTTAAGATAATGGCAGCCGTAGTGGGAAGCCAATTTAAGTCCCTCCAAGCTTTTCATAACTTGGCTCTTAATTTTTTCAGGACCAACGTCTTCGTACAAAATTCGCACAAAGTGCTTGACTTTGACATCTCCTTCGTATGCCCGACCTATTTTCTGCAGTTTCTCGTTAACCTTTTCCCTCAACCGATCATTATGCATCAGTTCTTTGCTTGCCTCTGCCAACGTGGAGGCGCAGCCTGTGCAGATAGTGCAGATGTCCAGACCCGCTGCTTCAGCGACGCTTAAATTTCTGGCGGTAAGAAGCAAGGCTGTTTCCTGGTCCACAGACCGTATCGGGAAACCGCAACAAGCGAAGTCTTTCATGTCCATGAGTTCTACTCCAAGTTTTTTTGCCACTTTTCTTGCTGAAAGCTCAAATTGTCGACCCATTACAGGTGCAAGGCATCCTGGGAAAAAGGCGTACTTCACTTCATTCTCCTCCTCCAGCGTTTGGCAGTTTATTCAGGCCAGCTAGCTTAAAGAGCTCTTGAACCTCTTCGTTTTTAGGGGGAATTTGCGGCAAACCAAGTTCTTTTCGTTTGTTGTTGTCAAACTGGCTTATGGGAAACAGTCTACCTTGGGCTCCCACGAGCTCTACTCGTTTGGCAAAGGAGCTGTGAATGTAACCTTTCCTGACTGCCAGATTTTTCAGAGCGTTCATTACCTCTGGTATTCTGACGTCTTGAGGGCATCGTTCTTGGCATGTGTAACAGGCTGAACACAGCCATACGAAGTCACTTGAAAGAACCCTCTCCCTCATGCCTAGAATGGCCATACGTATGATCTTTCTGGGATTGTACTTCTCTTCTATCTCCCTGACCGGGCATCCGACGTTGCAGGTTCCACACTGGAAACACCTCTTTATGTTCTGTCCTCCAGGAACCTTCGACACTTCGTCTTTGAACCTAGGGTCAAGTTTCGTTACAACCAAAGTAGACCTCTCCACACCTAATTTGAGCAACTATGGCAATCGGATACGTCGTCCTGAATTCCCCATTTCGAGGATAATATAGAACCGTGTGACTCAAATTTAAGTATTTATTTTTTCTAACAAATGGAAGTCCACAGCCGTGAAGTAGTCATTTCCGTGCCGTTTGAATTATCTTATTATTATCAGAAAAATAGCATAAATGATTCCTCCAGTGGATACCAATGCACATAGCTGAAAAGGTTAAGTTTAAATTTGGCATGTTACAAAACTTATGGTCTTAAATTAGAAGTCTGGCAAATGGTGAGGATATGGAAAAGGAAAAGCTTAAGTTCGCTTTATATTGGGCGGCTAGTTGCGGAGGCTGTGAAATTGCGGTTCTCGACATAAACGAAAAAATCTTGGACGTTGTTGCCAATGCAGATATAGTCTTTTGGCCAGTGGCCATTGACATCAAATACAAGGACGTGGAAGCATTTCCCGACAAGTATATAGACGTATGTTTCTTCAATGGGGCAATCAGAACCGAAGAACAGGAATACATGGCTAATCTTCTGAGAAAAAAATCCAAAGTCCTTGTGGCTTTTGGATCCTGTGCATGTGATGGATGCGTCAAAGGCCTTGCAAACCTCTGGGACAAAGACACGATCTTCCAACGAGCGTACTCCGAAACGCCTTCAACGAGAAACCCTCAATCAGTAACACCGAAAACTTCCGTTAGGGTTAAAGAAGGAGAGCTCGAATTACCTGAGTTCTACGACACTGTGAAAACTCTAGCCCAGACCGTAGACGTGGACTACTTTCTCTCGGGTTGCCCGCCACCGATTCTCCTCATAACCCAAGCCGTTGAGGCCATATTCAGGAACGAGTTACCTCCAAAAGGATCGGTCCTAATGCCAAACAAGTCAATATGTGATGAATGCCCAAGAGAAAAAAAGGAAAGACAACTCCCTGAAATAAAGAGAATTTACGAAATCGAAGACGACCTGAAAACGTGTTTTTGGGATCAAGGAGTGATTTGCATGGGGCCGGCGACACGAGCAGGCTGTGGCGCCCAGTGTCCAACCGTGAACATACCTTGTACGGGATGCGATGGTCCCGGTCCTCGCGTGACAGATCAAGGTGCCGCTGCCATCAGCGCGCTTGCATCCATTGCCACTAGCCCGGAAGTCATCAATCAAGTTGTGGATCCAATCGGAACCTTCTACAAGTATTCTCTTGCTCGTTCCATTCTCCGAAGGAAGGTGATGAAATGAAAAGAATAGTCATAGACCCAATTACGAGACTGGAAGGCCATGGGAAAATCACCATATTCCTAAACGATGAGGGAAACGTGGAAAACGCCTACTTCCAAGTCCCAGAACTGAGAGGATTTGAACGGTTCTGCGAAGGAAGAAGGGCAGAAGACCTACCTATAATAACCACAAGAATCTGCGGAGTCTGCCCAGTTGCCCACCACATGGCGGGCGCAAAGGCGTGCGACGCGGCATTCAACGTGGAACCGACTGAAACAGCCAAGAAATTAAGAGAGCTGGAGTATTGTTGCTACTACATCTACGATCACATTTTGAACTTCTACTTTTTGGCAGCTCCGGACTTCGTAGTGGGCCCAGAGGCTCCAGCCGCGAAAAGAAACATTCTTGGAGTGATAGAAAAGGTCGGTCTAGATATTGCCAAAGAAGTGATTAAACACAGGGCCTACGGACAGAAGATGACTGGTATAATCGGAGGCAGGCCAACTCATCCGGTGAGCGCCTTGCCAGGCGGCATGTCAAAGGCTTTGTCTGAGGAGGAAAGGCAGGAGATCGAAAAAATGGTTAGAAGCTGCGTCGAGTTCGCAAAGTTCTCTCTGAAAATCTTCGACGATGTTGTTCTCAAAAACGTTGACTACGTGAATCTGATCAAGAGTGAGCCTTACACCTTAGAGACCTACTATATGGGAACCGTTGACAAAAACGACAAAGTGAACTTCTACGACGGCGACGTCCGGGTAGTTGATCCAAAAGGAAATGAATTCGTAAAGTTTCCACCCTCGCAGTATCTAGACGTCATCGAAGAACACGTTGAACCATGGACCTACGTCAAGCTCCCCTACCTCAAGAAGGTTGGATGGAAAGGTTTAGTGGCAGGCCCCGACAGTGGCATCTACAGAGTTGGCACTCTCGGAAGACTGAACGCCGCCGAAGGCATGGCAACACCCATAGCCCAAGAAGAGTACGAAAGGATGTACAAGACTCTCGGCGGAAAACCCGTTCATGCAACCTTGGCTTTCCACTGGGCCCGGCTGATAGAACTCATGTACGCAACCGAAAGGGCCTTAGAATTGGTTACGGACAAGGAAATAACAAGCAAGGATATCAGAAATAAACCCGGAAGACCGGGTGAAGGAGTCGGAATAGTCGAGGCTGCCAGGGGCACCTTGATTCATCATTACGTATTGGATGAAAAAGCCTTGGCCAAGAAAGTCAATCTGATAGTAGCAACTGTCAACAACGCACCGAGCATTTGCATGTCCGTGAGAAACGCTGCAAAAGGCCTCATACACAACGGCAAGGTCAGCGACGGACTGCTGAACATGGTGGAGATGGCTTTCAGAGCTTACGACCCATGCTTCGCCTGCGCTACCCACTTCGCCATCGGTGAGATGCCCTTGGAAGTTAAGATTTACGACAACGAAAAGCGGCTGTTGAAAACGATAAGAAGGTGAGGGATTAAAGATGGATGAAGTTAAAGTCGGAGTTTTTCTGTCTGACGGTGGGAAACAGCTCTCTGAAATCTTGGACTTTGAGGCCCTAACCAAATATGTGAAAAAAGTTTCGGGCGTGGTTCTAGTCAAGAGAAACAGTGAGTTTTGGCGGGGTAAAGGCTTACAGGCCATTCTGGATGCTGTTAGAGGTGGAAAAATAAACAGAATTGTCGTTGCGGAGAGCCTCCCGAAGCTGAGCGAAGTGAACATCGTCCAAGCAGTTGAAGATGCAGGGCTCAATCCATATTTGGTGGAAGTCATCGACCTCAAAGATCACTGCGCATGGCCTCATCGAGAAACACCCAAAGAAGCCACAGAAAAAGCCAAAGCCATGCTTCTAGCCGCCATCGAACGCGCCAAGCTTCTTGAACCCATAGAGAAATTAGAGTTTCCAGCCTTTAAATCTGCCTTGATCATAGGCGGAGGAATAGGGGGCATGCAGACGGCCGTGGATTTGGCGGACTTGGGATTCGAAGTAAACCTGGTTGAAAAGGCACCGTTTCTCGGGGGCTTGGCTGCTCGTGCCGGTCGATTCTTCCCAACGGACGATTGCGCCATCTGCATACAGTCTCCCGCCTCAGACGTCAAAACCATCACCCACACCTCACGGAAGTGCGTTTACCGTTCCGGTTTCAGCGAAATTCCCAACTTGAACATACTTACGAATTCAAAAGTTATGGGCGTTGAAGGGGTCCCTGGAAATTATAAAGTCACAATAGTGAAGAAACCGGGATACGTTGACGAACTGAAATGCGTTGCTTGTGATTTGTGCACCACTGTTTGCCCCGTGGAAGTACCTGACGAGTACAACGCGAAACTGAAAACCCGCAAAGCCATTTACATGAGGATTCCGAATGTTCATCCACCTGTTTACGTCATCGACGAAAGCGTCTGCAAATTCAGCGATTGTGCCAAATGCGTGAAAATTTGCCCCACCAAAGCCGTAAAATTGGATCGGAAGAGCGAGCAAACAACCATAAACGTAGGCAGCATAATAGTTGCCACGGGCTTCCAGGAGTGGGATTCCAGCATCATAAAAGAGTATCACTACGACGACTACCCAGACGTCATAACCAATCTTGAGCTCGCTAGGATGATCGACGGCTTCGGTCCAACTGGCGGCGTGATTGTTAGACCCTCAGATCACAAGCCTGCCAAGAAGATTGTTATGATACAATGTGTTGGCTCAAGAGATAGGCGATGGAATCCATATTGCTCAAGCATCTGCTGCATGATTTCGCTCAAACATGCCTCGTTAATAAAATCTGCCTATCCAGATACAGATGTCACTATATGCTACATAGATATAAGAACCACCGGAAGGGAGCATGAAGACTACTACGAACGAGCCAGAGAAATGGGAGTAAAGTTTGTCAAAGGCAGACCAAGCGAAATCTCACGGGACCCAGAGACTAACAAACTAATCGTCGACGTTGAAGACGAACTTCTAAAAAGAATCCTAGAATTAGACGCTGACTTAGTGGTGTTGGCTCCTGCTATGGTACCAGCTGAAGGCACCAAGGAGCTTGCCGAGCTTCTGGGTCTCGAGTTGGATGAAGATGGCTTCTTCAAGGAATACAACGCCAAACTGAGACCAACTGAGACGAAGCTGAGAGGCATATACCTCTGCGGAGGAGCAACCTTCCCCAAGGACGCACCGACAACTTCTCTACATGCGCACTCAGCATCCATAAAGACGGCGAAATTCTTGTCTACGGGCAAGATAGCTAAGGATCAAAGAACAGCTATAATCAACGAAGACTATTGCGGTGATTGTGAGTTCTGTCCGGTCACCTGCCCTTACGGTGCGATAAGCTTGGAACCAACTACTGAAGAACATTTTGTGGCCCAAGTATCTGATCTCCTTTGTGAAGGATGTGGTGTCTGCGTGGGAACTTGTCCCCTCAACGCTATCGAGCTTAGGCATTCGAGGCCAAACCAAATGCTGGCCCAGATGCAGGCGCTCATGTCCCTAAATGGAACATCGAAGCCCCTCGTTCTAGCCATCTGCTGTTCAGAATGTGGCCACACCGCCGTAGACTCTTCAGGTATGGCTATGATGCAGTATCCAGCCAACGTCAGGGTCATGAAGGTTCCTTGCACTGGCATCCTGCAAGTTCACCAGTTTCTAGAGGCCTTTAAAGCGGGTGCCCAAGGAGTGATGGTTGTCGCATGCAAAAGTAACGGTTGCCACTACGAAGTCGGCAGTCCGAAAGCTGAAAAGAAGGTGGAACTTGCTCGGCTATTACTGAAGGAATATGGTATAGAGCCAGAGAGGTTGGAGATGTTTAACATGGTATTCATCGAAGGAGACAAGTTTGCCGAAGCCGCGCAAATGATGACTGAGCGATTAGAGAAGCTTGGTTCACTGAAATTAATGGGCGCTTCTTAGTAAGATGAGCGTGAAACTAGAATGAATCCGGGGAAAGAAAAGAAAGTCGCGGCCCAAGAATTCTCTAGTATAGTAAAAAGTCGTTTAGGCGGCGAAACCATAACTTCATGTTACCAATGTGGAACCTGCGCCAGCAGTTGTCCGGTGACCAAAATCACTGAGCGTTTCAATCCCAGAGAAGTCATCAGACTATCCCTCCTAGGAGAAAAAGATGAAGTGATTTCAGGCGGCGCCATGTGGCTATGTTGCTCCTGTTACAACTGCCAAGAAAGATGTCCTCAAAAGGTTGAAATAGCTGACGTGATATATGCACTGAGAAACATCGCCTTCAAAGAGGGGTACATCCCAAACATTTATTCAGAATTTGCATCAGCCATATTGAAAGACGGTCGAATAGTTGGGGTCTCCAAATTCGTGGAAAACAAAAGACCAGGCCTCGGTCTACCGCCTCTGCAACCAACGGGCGTGGATGCGCTAAGAAAGATTCTTTCCACTACCGGCTTTGATAAGCTGCAACAGAAGAAAGAGGAAGAATCATGACAAGCTACGCTCTATTCCTAGGCTGCACCATACCAGCTCGTCAACCAAACTATGAGTTGTCCGCAAGAAAGGCTCTAGCTAAACTTGGAATCGACTTTGTTGATCTGCCCCAAATGACGTGCTGTTGTCCTCCACCAATACAGTCCATAGATTTTGAAACAAGCATAGCCGTGGCCGCATACAACATTTCCCTGGCCGAAGAAGCTGACCTGAACATCGTTACATTATGTAGCGGCTGCTTTGAATCTCTTGCCATGACAAACGCCATGCTGAAGACGGACAAAAAACTGAAGACAAAAATAAACACTATCTTGTCCAAGGCCGGAAAAGAGTTTCAAGGTAGCAAAGAAGTGAAGCACTTTCTCCAAGTCTTGATGGATGATGTAGGACTGGAGCGTCTAAAGCAAAATGTCTCAAAATCCTCAGGGAGTCTAAAAGTAGCACCGTTCTATGGTTGCCACGCGCTCAGACCAAGCGAGCTTCTGAGACTCGACGATCCGGAACGCCCAAGCCTTCTTGAAGACTTAATCAAGGTTTTGGGTGCGGAAATTGTTGAATATCGAAACAAACTGAAATGTTGTGGGGGGCTCTTGAGGGGCTATTCAGATGATCTCGCCCTCAACCTTGCCAGAGAAAAAATCGTGAACGCAACCAAAGCTGGTGCAGACTGCATTGTAACCCTTTGCCCATTCTGCTTTGTCGCACTGGATATTGGGCAGATGCAAATAAAAGCGAAGTTTCAGGAGACCTACGATATGCCGGTGCTCCATTATTCAGAACTTTTAGCCTTGACCCTAGGAATAAACCCGGAGGAACTGGCGCTTCAAACCCACAAGATAAAGACCGACAAGCTTCTCAAAAAGATATCCTAGCGACGAATGTAAGAGACCCAGTGCGGTTGTTTTTGCAAGTTCCTAGCACATGCAATAAAATTAATATGTCGAAATGCAATTAAAGTTGACAATCTGATGAAGGTGATCGACAAATGGAACTAAATGTAGCGATAAATGGGTTCGGAAGAATAGGACGGCTCCTATACAGAGCGGCTCTTGAAACCAAAGCGGACATAAACTTCGTGGCGGTTAACGACCTAACTGACGCCAAAACCCTGGCACACCTGCTAAGAAACGACACCGTGCACGGTCGAACACCGTTCGACGCAAAAGTCAAGGAAGACGTTCTCGTTGTCGACGGGAAAGAGCTGAAGGTTCTGGCCCAGCCAGATCCAGCAAAACTACCTTGGAAAGAAATGGGCGTCTATGTCGCAGTAGAGTCGACGGGACGATTCAGAAAAAGAGAAGACGCCTCAAAACACCTGCAGGCGGGAGCCAAGAAAGTACTGGTTTCCGCGCCAATGAGCCCAGCCAAAAGCGCCGACTTGACAGTGGTCTATGGTGTAAACGACGACAAATACGACCCGAAGAGGCACAATATAGTTTCCTTGGCTTCATGCACTACAAATTGTGTAGCGCCCGTGGCCAAAGTGCTAAACGATAAGTTCGGCATCAAAGCAGGTCTCATGACCACAGTTCACGCAGTAACCAACGATCAAAGACTACTCGACATGCAACACAGAGACCTGAGACGAGCCAGATCAGCAGCTTTCAACATGATACCAACAACAACTGGCGCAGCGGTAGCCGCCACCTTGGCGCTTCCCGAGCTTGAAGGGAGAATGAACGGGATGGCTTTGCGCGTTCCAATACCAGACGTCTCCATAGTTGATTTCGTAGCAACCCTGAAAAAAGAAGTTAGCAAAGAAGAAGTCAACGTAGCATTCAAAGAGGCCGCCAAAAAAGAACTGAAAGGAATCTTAGACTACAGTGAAGACCCACTGGTGTCATCAGATCTAGTCCACAATCCATACTCCGCCATTGTAGACGGCCCATCCACTATGGTCATCGGAAACCTAGCTAAAGTGCTTGCATGGTACGACAACGAGTGGGGCTACTCAGTCAAAATGGTTCGCATGATCGAAAGAATCTGCAAGATGGCCGCGTGACCCAGCAAACCGCCAAATAATTCCAAACTCCGAACGCTTACTTTCCTTTAATGAGGTGAGAGGATGCCCAAATTCTTAACAATAGACGACTTCAATCTTGTAGGCAAGACCGCTCTAGTCAGAGTAGACTTCAACTCACCAGTTGATCCTGAAACCAAGAAAGTTCTTGATGATACAAGAATTCGAGCACACGGAGAAACAACAATCAGAGAGCTGGTCAAGAAGGGTGCAAAAACTGTGGTTTTGGCGCATCAAGGCAGACCAGGGGAACCAGACTTCATCCCGCTCAAGCAACACGCCGAAATTCTCGGCAAAATCTTGGGGAAGCCAGTGAAATACGTGGACGAGATTTTCGGAGAAAAGGCTCAAAAAGCTATCAAGGAAATGAAGAGCGGGGAGGTTCTTGTTTTGGAGAACGTTCGAACCTTCGCAGATGAACGAAATAAGGGATCCCCCGAGGATCATGCAAAGTCAGAATTTGTGAAGAAGCTGGCTCCGCTGGCCGACGTTTTTGTTAACGACGCCTTCGCAGCCGCCCACCGCGCCCACATATCAATCGTCGGATTCACAGCAGTTTTACCCAGCGTTGCCGGTCGAATAATGGAGAGAGAACTCAAAGCCTTGAAGAAGGTCTTGGAAGCTCCGGAAAAGCCCTGTGCTTTCGTGATGGGAGGAGCGAAAGGCGATGACTCTTTGGAGATATCCCGCTATGTGCTTAAGAACAACATTGCAGATTACGTCTTGACCGGCGGAGTCATAGGTCACATTTTTCTCGTAGCCAAGGACATTGACCTCGGTAGACCGAACATGCAATTTTTGGAAAAGAAGGATTTGATGGGTCTAGTGCCTGGAATAAAAGAGCTGATGAAGAACTATCCAGCGGCAATTATGGTTCCCTTGGACGTAGCCATTGATGTGGGGCAAAAGAGGAAGGAAATCGCAGTTGATGACCTTCCCACAGACAATGCCATCTACGACATCGGGACAGAAACCGCTCGAAAATACAGTGAACTGCTGCAAAAAGCCAAATCCATCGTGATTAGTGGGCCCATGGGAGTCTACGAAAACAAAGAATTCATGTTGGGAACCAAGAAAGTCTTTGAGACTGCAGCGGCTGCCAAGGCGTTTTCGTTGGTTGGCGGAGGACACACAGTTGCTGCTGTAGAAGAACTCGGGTTGGCAGGCAAAATGTCCTACATAAGCACTGCCGGAGGCGCCCTGATAGAGTTTCTCATGGGAAAGCAGTTGCCCGGCGTCGTTGCGCTAGAGAAAACAGCCGCCAAGACCTAACCTCCCAACTTTTTTCAATGTTGCGTGCTCCTTCTCCAACAATTGACCTGGAAGGTACTGCCAAAAAAGAGCAAATCACTAAAAAAGTTCTCGCCTAATTCGTAGCAAATCATCGTTCACGTCTCGGAAAGTGTTGTGCGCGCGCAAATCTCACGTAGAGCCCTTTGCACTGTGACGTGACGGAATATAAAACATAAGATGCTCGGAACTTTTGTTTAGAAACGTAGTAGCGTAAAGGAAAGTAAGTATAAAAAGATGAATAATACTCCTGCCTTCCTGTCGACTTTTTCTCTCATTGCAAGCGTCAATATTACTACGATGGAACCAAATATCGCATACAAGCCCGTGATGCTGGCGAGCTCGCCAGAAACTGCTTGTGGGAAGAAGACCTGCCCGATCCCAATGGAAACAGAAGCATCGACAATACAGCTTCCTATAGCGTCTCCTATAGCAAGCTCGTACTGTTTCTTTCGGATAGCTGATAAGTCAACCACAAGTTCTGGAAGAGATGTCCCGATCGCGAGCACGAAGAAACTGATGAAATACTCCAGATGCGGAACACCTGCCGACAGTGTAATCACAGATTGCACCACAAAATAGGCTCCGATCCCAACACCTACGAACCCAAGGATTGCAACCATGAGGTCGTATGAGTACCGTCGATCTGTAGGTGCTACTACTTCTTCATTTTCCTTAGCATTTTTTGCCGTGACCTTCCTAGTTAGTAGCATGAAGACTGGCCAGCTAGCCACCAAGAAAACGGCGTTTATCCTCGTAAAGTACCCCTTCTCAGCTATTGACACCGCAAGTATGAGCGCTAAAACCTCGAAGGCTCCCATGACTAACACCTCTCTCCTGTCCACTTTGAACATTCCGCCCAAGAATGGAAGAAGACCTAAAACCAAGGTTATCTGGGTAAGGACAGATCCAAGGGAGTCCCCTACATCTATATTTGCGTGACCTGCAGCGCATGAGGCGATTGAGTTGGCGATCTCTGGCAAATCTGTGCCTAGGGACACCAGCACAAGACCTATTAAAAGCGGAGGGGCACCCAACGCTGAGGCGATTCTTATCGAGTGTTCAACTGCCTTGTCGCTGGAATAGGTCAAAAGCGCAATTCCTACAATGAGAGCTATGATTGCAATTGTCGTCCCAAGGACCAACTAGAATACTTCCTGAAACTCGATTGGCGTTATTTGATCTCAATTATTTAAACATTATTAACGGTTTAATAAGTTATACCGACTATACTTATAACTAAGCATTGAGGTGCATAGTAGAGGGGTGTAGACTACGTTTGAATCCAAAAAAGCCGTCCGCATCGTGTATGATCCTGAAAGTATCAGTCTGCTAGCCGACTTCACGCGAACAGAGATTCTGCGTTTGCTGAGTAAATATCCGATGACGGAAACTCAACTCTCTGAACAGCTAGGTATCACGAAAGCCGCCGTCGGCTATCACCTACATCTGCTCATGGATGCAGGGCTCATATACATAGACAAGGTTGAGGCGGAGGAGCATGGTATCCTGCAGAAATATTACACTCCCATAGCAGTTTTGTTCATAATCGACCCTGCTCGCATACCGCGGGACGTTCAAAGATACTTTATCCGAACGCAATTGGAACATCTGAGGGGAATGTTCAGTGTCTTCCAATTGTACCATCATGTTTCTGAGATCTCATCAAAAAATCTTGAAAAATTGGCAATAGCAATGTTAAAACAGCTCAAAATCGTCGGGCAACAGCACACAAAAGATGTTACGCCGAAGGATGCTGAGTCCCTAAGAGTAAAAATCTACGCTGAAGCTCTTGCCAACCTCACCAAGCAGAAGGAATGGCGTAGCCTATTTCAACTAAACGCGGATGTTTGATGATTAGAAAGGGCAGTCACTTGTTGGACAGTCGCTTGAATGCTCGAAATCTGCACTGCGCGCGCGCATGTTTTTCTGTAACCTTTTCCTTGGCTAGTTATGGGTCTACGAACAGAATCTGTTTTTTTCTTGCTTCCACACGTAAACAGTTGTGCTCTTCGGTTCAACTTTCAAGTTACCTCCCATGTGTGTCGAACGTCGTCTGCAGCAACGCCTGGGGATAGGTTCACCGCTTCTGAGACTTGTTTGTCAATATGTTTCGGCGCACAATTCTATTTGGCTTTTTCACAAATTTCAGACATGTGCTCGATTTCTCAAGTTAATCTGGAAATGGACAAGTTTTGGTTGGACATCCACCGGCATACTCTGATTCTGCAGTCACGAATTGTCGCTCGTTGGTTTTTATTTCTCCTATGTAAAGAACTTGCTCTGGCTTGCTTCCGTATCTGAACGCGGTGACTCCTTTACATTTGAGCCTCCAAGCGAGTTTGAAAACCTTTTCAACGTCTTCAATAACTGCCTTGTTTGGCAAGTTAACTGTTTTGGAAACAGCGTTGTCTGTGTGCCTTTGGAATGCTGCTTGCATTCTAACATGCCATTCAGGTTCAATATCAAGGGCTGTAACAAAAAGTCTCTTGATGTCCTCTGGTACCCCCTTAATTTTCTGGATCGAGCCTGTCTCTGCTATTTCTTCGAGAAGTCTCGCACCATAGAATCCTCTGTTCTTCGCTACTATTTCGAACAAGGGGTTAGTTTCAAAAAGCCTTGTTCCGCCTAGAACCTTTCTTATAAAGGAAATCGCAAATATTGGTTCAATTCCGGAAGAGCAGCCCGCAATTATGCTTATGCTTCCTGTTGGCGCTATCGTTGTCACTGCGGCGTTTCTCATGGCGTTACACTTGTCTTTCCAAATGCTTTTTTCAAAGTTCGGGAAAGAACCTCTTTCTTCACCGATCTCCACAGATTTCTTGTGAGCTTCTTCTCCGATGAATTTCATTAGATTTTCAGCGAGTTGTAAAGCTTCTTCAGAGTTGTAGGGAACGCCCACTTTGATAAGCATATCTGCAAATCCCATGACGCCCAATCCTATTTTTCTGTTGGCTTTTGTTATTGCCTCTATTTCTTTCAGAGGATACTTGTTTGCGTCTATAGCATTGTCAAGAAAGTGAACGGCGTTTCTCACCGTCTTTCTGAGTTTTTCCCACTCTATTTTTCCGTCCTCGACCATCCTGGAAAGGTTTATTGAACCTAAGTTGCAGGATTCGTAGGGAAGTAGAGGCTGTTCGCCGCAAGGGTTGGTCGACTCAATTCTTCCAATTTCAGGAGTTGGGTTATATCTGTTAATTTCATCAATAAAAATAACGCCTGGATCTCCACTAGTCCAAGCGGATTTTGCCATCAAATCCCAAACGTCTTTGGCTTTAAGTTTTCTCACTTTTTCCTTATTTCTGGGGTTAACTAGCCAATATTTCCCATCTTCCTCAAGGGTTTTCATAAAATCGTCAGTGACAGCAACTGAAATGTTGAAGTTTGAAAGAAACCCCGACTCTTGTTTGGAAGTTATGAACTCAAGGATGTCAGGGTGATCAACCCTCAAAATTCCCATCATAGCGCCTCTCCTTCTTCCACCAGCCTTTATGACTTCCGTGGCAGTGTCAAAAACTCGCATGAAACTCACAGGACCGGATGCTACTCCCTTGGTTGATCTAACTATGTCTCCGTTGGGTCTTAGTCTAGAGAAATCAAAGCCAACTCCTCCGCCAGTCTGCTCGATTAGAGCCATATTTTTTACTGCGGCGAAAATGCTTTTCAGGGAATCATCAACAGGTAGGACGAAACATGCAGATAACTGGCCTATCTCTGTTCCTGAATTGAAAAGAATTGGAGAGTTGGGAATGACTTCCAGCTTCGCCATCATACTATAGAAAATCTTTTCGCTTTCCTTCGATTCTGCGCCATATTCTTCGTCGACCGTCGCCACTGCTTTGGCAACTCTCAAAAACAATTGAGCCGGAGTCTCCACAATTCTTTCCGTCTCATCTCGCAAAAGGTATCTTTTCCTCAAAACTTCTAGAGCGTTAACTGTGAATTTAGGCTCTATTATTCCTAGTTTACCTTTTAGCTCTCTTATCGTTTCTTTCTTTTTCCTGTAATCTTGATATTCCTCTGCAACTCTTTCGTAGCCATCTCTCTTCAGAAGTTCTATGACAATATCCTGTGTATCTTCAACCGACGGAATCTTCTCCCTAAACTTCTCCTCCAAGAGTTTGACAACTTTCCTCGTTACGCTTTCAGCCCTTTCTCCATCCTCAAGTTCAACGGCAATGAAAGCCTTGTGAATAGCGTCTCTGATTCTGCTGGGATCGAAATCGACGACTCTTCCATCTCTCTTCTTTATTTTTGTGATAGACATAGACAATCACGTGTGTATGTTTACATTTGCTCTGTGATCTTGGAGACCTTAGTCAAACTTATTTACTCACAATTCTAGAAGTACAAAGTTGCTTTTTAGTTTATAAACTCAGGGATTCAAAGGCTAAATAAACTTCTACAGATTTGGAGCTGAGCCGGCATGTTCAAATTAGTTGAAGCATTCTTCCATGGGTTCATGTTAGACGGTTGATAGTTATGCCTCTAATCTCGCGCGCGCACATAGAACAAGCGATATTTCCTTCTTTTTTGGAACCTAAGAGCGTGGCCGTTGTGGGTGCCACAAACAGCCCATAGCTCGCACTGAGCAAATATTGTAGGATCCAAAGTGCCTTCGTTTCAGACTCCCAATAGCGTATCGAGTTTGAAAGCTTCTAATAGTGGTTGACCCTAACCTTCAGACAAGGCTTGTCGTTATGAAAATATGTTGAAAGTAGAAAATCGAAGAAGGAGTTGACGCAGGTGACCTTGAACGTTGTGGATGTACACGTTCATCCATTCACACCAATGACAGACGACCAACTGCTAACGGAAATGGATAAAGCTGGTGTAGACGTCGCAGTCCTGTTGGCGTTGGATGTGGAGCCTAATGATCTTGACAGCCCCGACATAAGAGAGATGATTCGTAACCGTCTTTTTGACATGTATTTTTTCGATGTAGGGACGGTTATGGAGGAGTTGAAAGGCATCCTCGGCGTAGCGAAAATCGATAATGAACAAATCGCTGGGTTTGTGAAAAGGCATCCTGACAGATTTGTTGGCTTCGGATCCGTCAATTTGTCTAAGAACCAAGTCTATGTGAGAGAAAAGATACAGGAGATAGACCGTCTTAACTTGAAGGGAATCAAACTTATCCCCACGCTTCAGTTCTTTAACCCTTCTTCTGCTAGGAAAAACATGGAGGAATTGTTTGAGTATTGCGAGAAAAACGGAAGAATTGTTACCTGTCACACGGGATGCGATCCTTACATCTGGGAGCAGCCACATTTTTCTCAGGATGCGAACCCGAAATATTTGAAATCGGTGATTGAGGATTTTCAAAAGGTGAAGGTCATCGTAGCGCACATGGGTTGCTATAGTGCTAGAGTGCCAGGAGTCTGGATAGACGAAGCCTTGGAATTGGGAAGGAAAAAAGATAACGTTTGGTTTGATATTGCCGCTGTGCCTTATGTGGTTACATACGGGAAACTTGTTGACAAGATCAGAAGAACTATCGGCTTTGATCGGGTTCTCTTCGGCTCTGATTACCCGGCCGTAGGCGGAGTCAGCATAGAGTCTATGGTTGCCCAAGTGAAGGGTTCTAGCTGTCTGACAGAGCAGGAAAAAGCGGAGGTTCTTGGCCTAAACGCCGTGAAACTCTTTGGTTTATAAGCAGCCGACGAAGTTTAGACTGGTGTTAACTCGTAGGTCAACATGCCTTCAGCCGTAACTCTAGGCACCAGCTTGACCTTCATTCCGACTTGGATGTCCTCCAGCTTGACGGCTTTGAGCCAAGCAAGTACTCTAACCCCTTCTTTTAATCGTGCAATAGCAACGGTATAGGGCTCGTGACGTTGGAAGGTCGCGGGCATAACAGGAATATGAGTGAAAGTTTCAAGTTCACCTATGTTGCCTAACTCGATCCATTCCATTTCGGATGAAAGGCAGGTGGGGCAATCCGCGACTGGAGGGAAAAATGGCCTTCCACACCTCCTGCATTTTGTTGTGTAGAATTTTCCTTCCTTGATCCCTTCCCAGAACTTTTGAGTCCTAGATGTTGGTATATAATACGTTAGAGTTAGGGGTTTCGACTTTATCGTGGGAGGTTTGCCTGCCACCTTCCTCACCTTCTAAGGATTGTTACGTAGCAGTAGTGACCGGTTCCGCCAACGTTGTGAGCCAAAGCTATGTAGTTTTGCAGTGGAACTTGCCTTTGCCTCGGTTCTGCTTCTTCCCTGAGCTGCTTCGTTAACTCATAAATCATGGAGCATCCTGTTGCTCCAATAGGGTGGCCTTTTGCTTTTAAGCCACCATCTACATTAACAGGTATCTTGCCTCCTATTTCGGTTTGGCCCTCTCGAATCAACTTTGGTCCCTCGCCCTTCTTACAAAAGCCTATATCTTCATAAGCCATTATCTCGGCGATTGTAAAGCAGTCATGCACATTGGCAACTTCAATATCCTCTGGCCCGACCCCTGCATCTTTGAAAGCTCTCTTTGATGCAAGAACGGCTGCTGTGAGGCCCACGTAGCTTTCTCTGTTGGTTAAGTTAGCTGTGCCGGATGAGTAACCTATGCCCTCAATCCAAACTGGCGTATCAATCTTTAGCTCCTTCACCTTTTCCTCGGAAGCCAGAACTACGGCAGCTGCTCCGTCAGTTATTGGACAACAGTCGTATAGTTTAAGCGGCCAAGCTATAACAGGTGCTTCCAACGCGTCTTTGACAGTTATCTCTCGGTGGAAGTGGGCGACAGGATTCATGTTGGCGTACTTATGATTTTTTACGCTAACTAGCGCCAGGTCCTCTTCGGTTGTTCCATACCTTGCCATGTGGGCTGTCGCGTGTAACGCATAATAGCCTGGGAATGTAATTCCGAAGTTGTGAAACTCCCAAAGGTAAAATCCAGCTCTCCCTATGAGTTCCATTATTGTGGGAGTGTCAACTTCCCTCATTTTCTCGACACCTAAGGCCAAAGCGATGTCATCGTGGCCGCTTGCGACGTCGAAGTAGGCTGTGGTGAAGGCAGAGCTGCCTGACGCGCAGGCGGCTTCGCAGCGGATTAACCCGGCTCCTGTTAGTCCGCAGTATTCACCCACAACCACCGCGGGAAGAGTCTCCTCGTACCATCCTCCAGCACTTCCAAGGGCCACGAATGGAATGTCGTTCCCAGTTATATTGGCGTCTTGAAAAGCCGGCTTTGCCGCTTCAAATGAAAGCTCTGAGATGTTGACGTCTTGTCTATTTCCGAACTTCGAGTTTCCAACACCGATAATCGCAACTTTTCTCATAGCAATTCACCTTTAATTCAGAATATACACCTAGAACAAGCGCATTCACTTAAGAGTTTTGAACGGTATCCCGCATCAGTAGACTTTTAGGAAAAGAATTTATCAGTGAAAAATTGTCATTAAGCCTTCTAACATCCCAGGAGGAGACGATTATCAAAGAACGACATGAGTTGGATGAAGTTTTCAATCCTAGGTCCATTGCGGTCATCGGGGCTTCACCAGATCCAAATAAGGCTGGTTACCATTTTTTTAAGGGTCTAGTAGACCTCAAGTTTGATGGGACCATCTATCCCATTAACCTGGATGGTAGCGATGTACTAGGATTCAAGGGTTACCGTAACGTTAGGGATGTTCCTGTCCCGGTTGAATATGTTATCGTCGCTGTTCCGGCTCATGAAGTGCCAAAGATCACCGAAGACTGTGCAGCTAAGGGCGTGAATGTGGTTCATATCTTCACGTCTGGCTTCAGCGAGACCGGGAGGGCTAACAGAACAAGATTGGAGACTCAAATCATCGAAGTTGCCAGAAAGGGAAATGTCCGCATTGTCGGACCCAACTGCATGGGAATATATCATCCAAAGATCGGATTATCCAATTTCGAAGTATTCCCATCCAAAGAAAGCGGAGGTGTGGGTTTCATTTCTCAGAGCGGGGGCAACACCGGAGATTTCGCTCGAATGGGAACAGTTCGAGGTCTTCGTTTCAGCAAGTTAGTGAGCTACGGCAACGCCTCTGACTTGGACAGCACCGATTTCATGGAGTATTTCGCCTGGGACCCTGAGACCAAGATCATTTGTGCTTATGTCGAGGGAGTTAGGGATGGCCGATGTTTCGTCAACGTCCTGAAGGAAACTGCCAAGGCTAAGCCTGTGATCATCTTGAAGGGAGGATTGACTGAGGCTGGCACGAGGGCTGTTTCCTCCCACACTGGTGTCCTAGCTGGATCAGAAGCCATTTGGAAAGCCTTATTCAATCAAACGGGAGCCATTCAGGTTGAGAGTTTAAGGGAGATGATTGACCTTGCTCTGGCATTTTCTCACATGTCCTGCCCAAAGGGTCGCAAGACGGGAATTGTTGGCATTGGAGGTGGAGCGAGCGTTGCTGCAGCTGACTTCTGTGAACACGCTGGCCTGAAGGTTCCTCGTTTCATGGGAGACACCCTGGCCGGGCTGCAGAAGATTACTCCCGTAGCTGGAACAAGCGTGAAGAATCCGGTAGACAGCCCCGTGGGGCGTCGAGTTGCTGTACCAGAATACGAAGAAACCCTAAGGTTGGTTGCTTCTGATTCGAAAATCGACTTTCTGATTGTTCACCTAACCATCGATTGGCGCATCCGCACGCCGGAGGACAGAAGAAACTTGCAGGACCTAACGAAAGTCTTGATAATGATCAAGAAAAGTCTTGGGAAGCCTGTGGTAGCTGTCCTTCGTTCATCCCAATCTCTCCCATCCTGGCAAGTTTTCCTTGAAGAGCAGAAAAGTTACTTAGAAGGTGGAATCCCGGTCTACCTAACCCTACAAGACGCTGCCAACGCCGTCAGCAAGCTGATTCAGTATTATGAATTTCGAGAAAAGGCTACTTAGCGTCTCATGTTGATTGTCAGTCGTATTTGATTCTTGCGCGAGCACGATAAAAGTTTATTATGAGCACTATTCATTAGATAAGAATCTTGGAAACGGAGGAGACAACTGTGACCATTAAGACTAAGGAAGATTACATCAACAGACTAAGAAAAATGAAGAAAAACGTGTATATCGGTGGTGAAAAGGTAGGACACGTGGACGAACGCTTGGTTCCAGGGATGAATGTGGTCAGTGTTACGTTTGACATGGCACATAACACTGAATTTGAAGACCTCTGCACTGCTACATCTCACATCACGGGAGAAAAAGTCAATCGTTTCTGCCACATCCACCAGAGCAAAGAGGATCTACTGAAAAAACAGGAGATGACTCGCCTACTGTGCCAACGTTGTGGCGGCTGCATTCAACGGTGCATGGGCATAGACTCAATGAACGCCCTTTCCGTTGTTACAAAACTCATAGATATGAAGCATGAGACGAACTACTATGAACGGTTCATCAACTTCTTAAAATATTTTCAAGAAAACGACATAGTTGGAAATTGTGCCCAAACAGACGTGAAGGGCGACAGAATCAAGAGACCGCATGAACAGAAGGACCCTGACCTCTATTTGCGGGTTGTGGAAAAACGTGATGACGGCATTGTCGTTCGCGGAGCCAAGGCACACAACACTATCGCACCATACGCAGATGAGATTATTGCGATTCCTACTCGCACTTTAACTGAAGAAGAAGGCGACTGGGCAATTGCCTTTGCGATTCCCGCCGACACAGAGGGAGTCAAACTTGTGGTTCGGCCGGCATATCCACGCAAGAGGATAAAACTGGACGCTCCAATTGTTAATTTTGGAGATGCAGAATCTCTAACGATATTTGACGATGTCTTTGTGCCTATGGAAAGAGTATTCATGTGCGGCGAATGGGAATACGGAAGGGCTCTTGCTCTACTATTCGCCCTCTACCATAGGCATAGTTATACCGGTTGTAAACCCGCAGTGACCGATGTGTTGGGTGGCGCTGCCGCCTTAGTCGCGGAATGCAACAACATTGAAAAGACAACCCATGTTCGGGACAAATTATCTAAGTACATTGGCTTATCCGAACTTGTGTATGCGGCTGGAATAGCCAGCGCACACAACGCTGTAAAATCTCCCTCTGGAACCTACATTCCCGACCCCGTATATACGAATGCTGGAAGAAGACTGGCTGGAGAAAACATATATCATGAATACGAGATTCTTGCGGACCTCGCTGGCGGTCTTGCTTGTACTTTGCCTCTTGAGGCTGATTTCTACAATGAAGAAACCGGTGACTTGCTTAACAAATACATAATGCGTAATCCAGAGCTTTCACCTGAATATGTACATAGAGCATTCAGGCTCGTTGAAAACATCTTGGCTTCCGATCTCACTGGAGTATTTCAGGTAGCTGGTGTCCATGGGGGAGGTTCACCAGTCATGGAAACAATTATGATGGTCGGCACTTACAACATCGAGAAGATAAAAGACATAGCCAGATATCTCGCTGGAATCAAGAAAGAACTACCGAGAATAAAGCGCGAAGACTTGGTGAAATTCCTCTGAGTCCAACTCCACCCCTCTTGCTTGAGAGCTCAAAAGCCGCCAGCAATTGGGAAGTAGCCTAATCGACACCATGAATAGAATAGATAGAACCCAATGTCACGCCGGTCATTTCTGCCAAATTTGGCAGGTTACGTTTCCTCTAATTTGAAAATCTCTGCTCTGAGTCTCTTGTGGTCTACTTTCATCACATCTGTTTTGGGGATCTCGCCTCTAAATTCTACGATCTTTGGAATCTTGTAATGAGCTAGTTTGTCTTCCAAGTAATTTGTGATATCTTGTTCCGTCACTTTTCCTCTGTATTCCCTTTCTAGAACCACTATTGCTTTAACTCGCTCTCCAACTTCTTTGTCTGGGACGCCGATGACAGCTGCTTCTCTGATTTTCGGATGATTGTATAGTAGGTCTTCTATTTCGTGGGGAAAGACCTGGAGGCCTTTATATTTGATTACGTCCTTTGTCCTTTCAACAAAATGGAAATAGCCTTCCTCGTCCATCCACACTACGTCGCCTGTTCTGAACCAACGTCTACCACCTGCGTCGAAAAAGGTGTTCTTGTTTGCTTCAGGGTTCTTCCAATAACCAGGCAACACTTGAGGTCCGCTTACGACCAATTCCCCTTCTTCCCCGGGTGGGAGAAACTCCGTTTTCTCCATTTGAACCACTGCTGCGTGGGTATTAGGTATTGGGACGCCAAGCGTTCCTGGCTTGTTTTTGGTAATAGGGTTAGTGGACACGACGGCTGATGTTTCAGTCAAGCCGTAGCCTTCCACTATCTCTCTACCTGTTTCTCTTTCCCAGTCTCTGCGTGTTTCTTCATGCAGAGTATCAGCGCCGCAAACAAAGCGTTTCACTTTCTTCATGTTAGCTCTCTTGATTTTGGGGTGATTTGCAAGGTATTTGTAAAGGGTTGGAACGCCGTAGAATATTGTTATTCCATACTTGTCAATCGAGTCTAGAATTTCGTCCATGTCAGGTCTGGGATACACTACTCCGCTTCCGCCTCGGATCGCTCCACTAAGCATGATAACCGACTGGCCGTATATGTGATAGAATGGCAGGATTGCCAGACCGACTTCTTTTCCTTCCTCTAGATCAGGCCAAATATGCCATATTTGTTCCTGGACGGAAACGATGTTGCGATGAGTCAGCATCGCCCCTTTGGGCCACCCTGTTGTTCCCCCGGTGTAGGGAAGCGAAGCTAGGTCGTCAGGGCTTATTTCGACTTTGGGCGGATTTGGAGGGTACTTCTTAACTAAATCTTGGAATTGAAGAACTCCAGATCTGGTTGAAATTTCCGCCTGAAGAGTCTTACCCCGTGCACGAGAGAAAAAGCGTCCTGTACCAGGCATGTAGTCTGCTATACTCGTTACAATCGCATGTTTCAGGCCTACTTCATCCCATACTTTTTCAACATTTTCGTATAGCAGATCAAGAACAATTATTATTTTGGCTCCGCTGTCTTTGAGCTGATGTTCGATTTCTCTGGGAGTGTAGAGAGGACTCACGGTTGTGACTGTCGCCCCCAATCTTAGAATTCCAAAGAAAGCGACCATATATTGGGGGCAGTTTGGAAGGAGTATGGCAACCATGTCTCCCTTCTTGACACCCAAGTCATGCAGAGCCGTTGCAAACCTGAGAGAAAGTTCATGTATCTCTTTGTGTCTTATTTTGTTGCCGTAGAAAATTACGGCTGTGTTTTTGCCATGTTTTTTGATGGCTTCGTCTACCAGTTCTATTATATTTTTGTCTGGGATGTCAAGGTCAGAGGGGACGCCCTCAGGATACCATTTGAGCCAAGGTCTCTTTTCGTATTCAGCAAGCGCCGCGTCAGACTGTGTTTTTGTCATCTTGGTTCATGGAGACTACATGTGAAACAAATATATTAATCTGTGCGTCGGTCAATGAAAAGTGAAGCGTGAGACAGTTCATAAGCCTAGGTATATCTGTCTGACGTCGGTGTCTTTCATCAGCTCTTTGCTGGTTCCTTCAGCTGCTATCCTTCCATGAGCAAGTATGTAGATTCTATCGGCTAGGCTAAGGGCTGTGCGGACGTCTTGCTCAACGAGCAAGATTGTGACTCCGGAACGCTGGATTTCTTTGATGACCTCAAACACGCTATCTTTCAGTTTAGGCGCCAACCCCAACGAGGGTTCATCGATTAGCAGAAGCTTGGGTTTTGACATTAACGCCCTTCCGATAGCGAGCATTTGTTGCTCGCCACCGCTTAGAGTTCCGGACATTTGGCCTCCTCTTTCTTTAAGCACAGGAAACAACTTATAGACCCATTCCAGGTCTTTCGTGATTTCCTCCTTGTCTTTGCGGAGGTAGGCTCCTATCTCCAAATTCTCTAGAACACTCATTTCGAAAAAGGGTCTTCGTCTCTCTGGGCAATGAATTACTCCTCTTTTGACGATATGATACGCTTTGAGTTTTTCTATTCTTTTCCCATCAAATGTTATGGACCCTAACATGCGTGGATGCTCACTTGCGCCCGCTGGGGTCTCCTTTAATAGTCCTGATATTGCTCGGAGCAATGTTGTCTTCCCAGCTCCGTTTGGTCCAACGGCAGCGATGAACTTCCCATCTTCCACAGTCAGGCTAACGCTGTCTAAGACTAAGGCGCTATCATAGTAGACCGATAGGTCTTTTACCTCGAGCATTTCACGTCTCCTTTCCCATGTAAACTTCTATTACCTTTTTGTTTTGGACTATTTCGTCTGGTTTTCCTTCGGCGATTTTCTCTCCGAGGTGAAGCACTATCACTCTCTTTGCCAGCTTCATGAGCGCGTGGAGTTTGTGTTCAACAATAACCATGGTGTGGCCGTCTAGATGCATTGACCGAATGGATTTTGTCAGAAGATCCGTTTCAATTGGATTCAATCCAGCGAACGGCTCGTCCAATAGTAGCAACTCCGGTTCGGTGGCAAGAGCCCTGGCTATTTCCAGTCGTTTTAGGTCTCCATGGGCAAGGACTTCAGCCGGTTCCATCATCATTTCCGAAAGACCCACATCCTCCAACAGGTCTAGGGCTTTTCGGAGAGGCGTTTTGATCCATTCTATCTTCCTGGACCCCCTTGGAGATTGAAGGGCCACGAGGACATTTGCGATTGTAGGTAGATGGCGGAATGGTCTGACGACCTGAAACGTTCTTGCGATTCCCTTGTTGACGACCTTGTGAGGGGCAAGTCCGGTGATGTCTTCTCCCCTAAATCTTATGGTTCCTGAATCAGGCTTGAGGAAGCTGGTTATCAGGTGAAACAGTGTGGTCTTTCCGGCGCCGTTGGGGCCTATTAAGCCGACAATTTCTCCTTCATCGATTTGAAAGCTGACGTTGTTTACTGCTGTTAGCCCTCCGAAACGCTTGGTAAGGTTTTCAACTTCTAGTAGATGCACAGTTAACCCTCAGGGTTAGATTGTTTCTTTCTTTTGTATTTCTTCCAGATGTGTGGCCCCCTCTGCTCCAGCTCCCTCTCTTCTGCGAGGTCTTCGAGTTTGTCGGTTACGAATCTCGCCACGCCTCTTGGCCACAAGATAACAAAGACGACTACAACAGTCATGAAAATGAGGGGATGCCAAATGTCAGGAACCTCTACTACAGTCTTTAGGACGTACCTGTCAAGAAGCGTTATGATGTAGGCTGCTGCGACTGGACCATAAATCGTCCCTATTCCTCCGAAGATCGTCATGATGACTGGAGTGAAAGAGAGAGTGACAGACAACGTTCCCATTGGACCTATAGATGTTATGAAATGGGCGTTGACGGCACCTGCCAAGCTTGCAAAGAGAGCGCTTATGGCAAAAGCCATCAACTTGTATTTGGTTACGTTAATTCCACAGGCTTTGGACGCCAAGTCATCATCAAGAATAGAGACGAAAACGATCCCTATCTTCGAGTTGGCGATCTTATATAATATAATTGCTGATGCAAACAGCAAGATGAATGTGACATAGTACATTGCTACCTTATGCTGGTACAGGGCCTCAAGATAGACAACGCCTCTTTCGATGAAAAACTCTTTGGGGAAAAGGCTGGGGAGACCCCAGATGCCATTTTCGCCTCCCGTTATGTCGCCAAAATAAAAAAGTAGACCGATGAAAATTAGAGGGATGGCCATTGTTACAAGGGCTAGGAAGGGACCCTTAACTCTTAGACAGGGGAAGCCTACGAGCACAGCGACTGAAACTCCAATAAGCATGCCTGCAGGTATCGTTATCCATAGTGGCAACGTGTAGTATTTATGTAGTAGGGCTGTGGTGTATGCGCCGATTCCGAAGAAAAGAGCGTGACCGAGGCTCATTTGTCCGCAACGCCCTACGAGGAGGTCCCAACTTGCGGCAAAAATGGCCATTAGATTCACGGTGGTCATGATAAACAGGAGGAGCGAGCTCGGTCTCGTTACGGGAAAGAATAGGAGAAGAAGAAAACAGAGAAGAGACAAAAGTCTTGCCGGGACGTCTATGATATTTATGACAAAACTTTTGTAGATGCTCCTGACGTAGGTTGCTACCATCTTGATTCTCACTCGAGTTCTATGCGCTTTCCAAATATTCCCCTAGGCCTAAGCAAGAGAACAATTACCATAATCCCTAAGGCAACTGCGCCTGCGAGATAACTCCCTCTTGGAAGCCCAATCACGACGGCATTTTCAGCGTATCCAACAATAAAGGCTCCAAGAAGGGTTCCTTTGATGCTGCCCAATCCACCGAGAATAACGATGGCAAAGGACAAGACCAGTGGGGATAACCACATGGATGGTTCTGCAGTTCCAGTGGTAGAAGAGGCGATGAAAATGCCGGCTATTGCCCCCAATGACGTGGAGATGGCCATCGTTAACATGACTATCCTTGTTGTGTTGATCCCCATTAGCATCGCGGCTTCCCGGTCTTGAGCTATTGCTCTCATTGCCTTCCCGATCTTTGCTTTCGTGATAAATATCATTACCGCGGCGACCAACACCAGCGAGATCCCAGAGACTATAACTCGTGACCTTGCCACCCTCACGCCCAAGAGTGTGAAGTATGGTCCTGACAGAAAGGGCGGAACAGCAAGATAGGCGCTATCGAATGCGTTGGTGAATCCTAGGACGATTAGTTGCTGGATAATCAAAGCTACGGCAACCGTGGACACTAGGACTGCAAGTTCATCCTCTATTATGGGATGTATAGTTAACAGATAGGTAACGCCACCCATGACACCGACGAAAATTGCAGCGAGAATTAAGGCCGGAAGGGGATCCAATTGAAAAATGCCTCTGGCTCCAAAAGCGTAAAACATGTAGGCCCCAAGCATGAAAAACGCGCCGTGAGTGAAATTCACCACCCTCGCCACGCCATAGATCAATGTAAATCCAAGAGCCAGTAAAGCGTACACTGCACCTGACATTGCTCCAATTACTATAAGCCTCTCAATCAACGTTGATCGCCAAGATATCCGCATTTTAGAGACTGAAAATATAAATCTTTCTAAATGGTAACCAAAAAGATAATCTTGTTTAGAATAGAGCCAAAAAAAAGAGGAAGCTAGCGCCTTTTTCAAGAGGCGCTATCCAAGAGGAACTGGAATTGGTTGACCGTAGTCAAAGGCCACAGGAGTAAGGTCACTACCGTCGACAGTATCGTCGTCGTTCACGTCAGCAACGAGCTGCCATCGTAGGTCACCAGGTACTGAACCAATTGCAAACGACACAATTGCTATGTCGGCTATGTTACGCGTTCCATCTTGATTGACATCGGTTGGGTATGGATACATCCAATTTGGAATCTTCCAGATTTTCGAGTATGTCTGATCCATGGGGAATACAGCTTCCAGTCTACCAGCTTGCCAACTGCCCTGCATAGCCCTCGTATAGCCGGTGGGCCATGTGGCCGCGTCCACAAATGGGTTGGTCCACATGTCGTGGATTGATGTGTATTTGAACCAGCCAACAATGCCGTGTCGATTAGTTGCTTCAAGTATAGGTATCAGCTTATCGTAGTCTGGGTCTGCATGCAGTGGTCCGGGTCCCCAGTCGCCGTATATGCCCACCCATTCTTCAATAGCCTCACTCATTCCCATCAACGTGTCAAATGCACCGTATGAAGTGTATATGGGGGCATGTCCATACGTGTTGTAGTAGTCTCGGAAGAAGTCTTGCGTCAATACAGGGCCATCTGTATTTATGGGAGCTCCCTCTTCTGGACCGTCCCCTCCTGGAGCGGTCAGGAGGAAGGTCTCAGTTTCGCACTTTCCGCCTGTCGCAGTCCAGTGCGTAAGAATCTCCTGTCCTGGCACGTCGATGCCCACGAGGGCAGCGTCAACTTCCACGTTTGCCCATTCAATGGCGAAAGCTCGACCTACCGGTCCTGAAATGACCTCAATAAGGAGGCGAGCACCAGAGGCTTGAACGGCTGCCAGTACTGCTGGAACCCCTGCGGGGTCTACTGGGTGGATTCGAGTTTGGTAGACCACGTCGACTCCACCGTACGCGTTCATACCCATCACGAAGTTCCAGAAACCGGCATTCGAGAGGGTGGCGTGTATTACGTCTGCCCAAACGGGTGACTCTGAAACAACGGCAATCTTCAGTGGGGAAGCATACCCCGTGTATAGAGGCATCAGTTTTGTTGCCATGGCGACCTTCAGAAAGATGGCTATGTAGTAGAAAAGCATGGTTGAGTTCATAGGCGTAGTCCTAAACAGGTACTTGTATCTTGCATAGTTTGTCCCCACCTCTTCCAGCAATTCGTTGGTAGCTGAACCGGTAATGAAGGAGATCTTTAATTCGTCCATCAGCACCTCACGCGCTCCAAACCAGGACTCGGTTCTGAAGCCTCCCTGCACATAATCCACGTCATAACCCATCAGCTCTGTCGCCGCTGCGGCGCCCATTGCAGAGGTTGGATCTGTTCCAGCGTCGGGATGCGAGCTTGCGGTGTATAATTCAACCTTATGTCCTGCGATGCCGCCCAATGCATTGAGCTTGTTCATCGCTATCGTAGCCCCTTCGACCATGCCTTGACCCTGTATCCAGTGCATGGGTCCAAAGATCCCTACTTTGAGGGGTGGATCGGTAAATTGCGCTTTGATTGGAATAGCATAGAATACCACGTTTATTAGAAGCAGCGTTACCATTATTCCAGTGAATAGTTTCAGTTTCGTTTTGATTCCTCCCTTCTCTTTTCTCTTTTCAGCATCTAGAGATGAACTGCGCCGCATTTAAAAGTCTTATGGAATAATCTTACAGAGCAAAAATTTAACCAAATAGAAAATCTTGATCTCCTAAGTAAACGCCTACAACGGAAAAGAAGGCAAAATCATCAACGAATACAAATTGGAACTGATATTCAGAAACAGGAACACACAGACACACTTTCCTATCCTAAGTCGCCCTTGAAAACCGATGATTTCGCTTCAAGAGGTCTTTGTAGTCTACCCCTCCCTCATCCGACGGGCTTTTTCCTTCGAGGCGATGGTAGGCAGATCGGCTTGCCGGTAGGGGGACCTAAGAGAGGTGAGGAGAAGACAGGAATCAACTAAGGCCGATTTCCTGTTGAGAAACGATAAATAACTGGGCTACTCTATGTGACGTGATGTTGGAATGGACAGATACGCCGTTTTGGCAGTTACTGTTCTTGTTTTTTTCTCTATGGAGCTCCATCCACCTCTCACATGTGCGATTTTCAATATGGTTCAGGAGGGGCATTACAAATCTGTCGTCGCCACGTCTGGAACCATCTGGGTTCCAGACAACTACACTAGAATACAGTGGGCGATAGGTAACGCTAGTGGTGGAGACACTATTTTCGTTCGAGCAGGAACATACTATGAAAGATTGACTATAGATAAGAAGATATCGCTGATCGGAGAGAACGAGCACAACACCAATATTGATGGGAACGGCACGGGAATAATAATTTTCGCACTAGCCTCCAACATTACTGTCAGCGGCTTCACCGTACAAAATGGCGAGTGTGGAATATGGCTCTGGCAAACCGCCAACAACATCTTTACTCGCAACATCGCCTCAAACAACCAGTATGGAATATACGCTTGGGAATCTAACACAAACATTCTTACTGGCAACATCGTTTCGAACAACCAGTATGGAATATACATCTGGAGATCCAGTAATAACATCCTTTCCGGCAACATCGCCTCAAACAACCAGTATGGAATATACCTCTACTATTCTCGCAACAACATCGTTACTGGCAATGCCGTCACAAACAACCAATACGGAATCCGACTCGACTTCTTCTGCAACAACAACACCCTCACTTGCAACAATGTATCCTCAAACGACAACAGTGGAATCCGACTCACCTTCTCCAGTGATAACATGATTTGCCACAACAACTTCATCAAGAACATTGAAACAGCAAGCAGCATCGATTCAGTGAATTCTTGGGACAATAGGGCTGAAGGCAATTATTGGAGCGACTACAAGGGTACCGACGCGGATATAGATGGGATCGGTGACACACCGTACCCTATCGGAGAAGACAACCAAGATGGCTATCCTTTGATGGCTACTTTCCTACAGTTCGACATCGCAAAGGAAAACCAGTCCTACAAAATTGACGCCGTTTCCAATTTTAAAATCTCTGATATTCACTACGACCTTGATCCAGATACTAGAACTGACGCAGTGAGTTTCAGAGTGAATGATGCTGAAGGCAGAGGTTTTTGTCGAATCCGCATTGCCCATGCCTTGATTAAGCCTCCGTACGCAGTCAGAGTTGATCACAAGTCACGCATACCCTTCGAAATAGTCTATACGAACAAAACTCATACATGGCTATACTTCACAAATGACCTTTCAGGACATGAAGTAACAATAATGCACACGCTCTATCTAGAACAACTTGTACTACTTCAATGGACAATACTCGGATTAACGGGAATCATAGCCTTTCTGCTTTTTGTTAGCTTCAAATATTATAGAAAATTCAAAGAACAGAAGAAAGTCATCGAAACGTATCAACACGAACTTGGAAGCCTTCCAGCCAATCATTCGGAACTTGCGCGCTTGCTTTTTGCAAAAGACGTCATCGAACGCAAAGAAAAGATTGATAATTTCAAAAAGAAATACGGGATACATATTCAACCCGCCGGCACCTTGGAAGATCTCATGCAGAAAATGGGCGTCAAAGAAAAAGTTAACAATTAACAATCATGCATAATTTTAGCCCCTCGGTTAAGAATCCACCTACATTTTAGGGCGCCGTGGAAAGGACTTTTCGATGTCCGATGAAATCAGTAACTTTTGCGGTCTCAAAAGGCGGCGTCGGCAAGTCGCTCATTACGGCGAACGTTGGTGCTGCCTTGGCTGAGAAGGGCAAGAAAGTGATTCTGGTTGAGGGAGACCCGAATCACCCTCTAGAAGTGATTCTTGGAGTCGACACGTCATCCAAAGGTTTCAGACTTGACGAGGCAATAAAAAAAGACATGAAAATCGAGAAGGCAACGTATTCCACAGAAATTGACAATTTATGTCTAATACCGTCAGGTGTCTCTCTGCAAAGCTATTTTGAAATAGATCCAGTCAATTTTGCAAGGAAACTCATGAACCTAAAGGCAGACTTCATGTTCATTGATGTTCCGTTTCCTTTGGGTGAAGCCGCCTTTCTATCGTTGGGCGTTTGCGAATATTGCATCATTATCCTGACAGAAGACGAGTTTGTTCTATGTGTTGAATCAGCCATAGACACGATTCGGTTGGGAAGATACTTTCTTAAATGTGTTCCACTTGGCTTTGTACTAAACAGGATCAAGACACCTAGCAAGTTCACCGAAGCCTTCGTTAAGGATCTTGAAGACCTCCTTGAAATTCCCTGTGTAGCACAAATAAGAGAAGACCCAAAGGTTTCCAAGTCCTACGGAGGAGTTGGATCTGACAAAGCTTTTTTGGCCTATGACAAGATTCGGGAAAACGAATTCAAAACGAGCATTGACGAGATAGCAGGTCTGCTTCTCGGTAGACTGCCAGAACCTGAAAAGAGAGACGTCGTTGATTTCATTGAAGAGGTAATCAAACAGAGATCAAGGCTGTGAGGATTCTGGTGAATAACCTTCTAGAAACGTCATCATCATTCTCCAAAGCTTTACCTTTTTCTTTTCATCGCCTGTAAGATGATTGTAAACTTTTTCTGATTCACATTCGGCAAGTAGAGATTCAAGACGTTCTCTTTCTTCCCTGACCAGTCTATCTCCTACTCGATGAACTTTTCGTGCCAATTTAGCTGTTTCACTGAATATTGCTCCGGCCAACAAAAGATCTCCTATGTTACCCTCTAGTTGCCGCAAAACTTTTTCAACCCTTTCTTTTCCTTCCAATAAGTAGATGGCTTTCCTAGCGTCTGGTGTCGGCAGAAAAGCCCCTGACTCTTGCTGTAATACCCCGGCATTCTCTAGCACTCTTATGTGCTTAAGCAGTCCAGGAAGCGTAATTCTCCGACCATACTCTCTTTCCAATTTTTTGGCAATGTCTGATAAAGATATCATCTCAAATTGTAACAGCAACCTCACTATTTCTACCCTAGTCCTGTTCCCAAAGACACGCAGGAGCTTCCAAAAATCAACTTCCAACTTTGAACAGTTCAACGTTGAAACACTTCGTAGATAGTTTGAACCGTAAGATAAGCTTAGTGTATTCCACTTGGGGCCCTCGGTATAGTCGGCTTGTTTAGCTGGCTTGTAAGCATTGAAAACATTTTTCACTACAATGTTTCCACACGTTCCAGAAACCCTCGGGTGGAACAGTTAGTCCAAGGGGAATCAGCCGTCAGCGCAGTCGCAAAAACGCTTAGGAGCAAGATGAAGAGGTTTTCATTAGAAAGGCTGGCATTTGACTTTTCTTTTTGATTTTCGTTTGGTTTTTCGGGTTTTATACCTGCTGTTGTCATATGTAAGATTTCTCCATAAGACTTTTAAATGTCGGTAAGGTCATGTCTAGATGCTGAAAAGAGAAAAGAGAAAGGAGGAAAAGGAAAGACTATGAAATTAACTAAGACGCTGCTGTATACATCACTCATTATGGTTTTCCTCGTTAGCATGACAATGCTAAACGCAGTCTCGGCTTCCCCCGAAACACACTTTTGGGTTGGTCCCGCCTATTTGAGTGGAACACCAGAAGGGAAATTCGAGAGTGCAATAAACGTCGCGGACGCCCCACCTAGCTATTCCTGGGAGATCTATCTGAGCTGGGATCCTGATCGTCTAGAGCTGGTCGGCGTTGCTGAGGGCGACTGGCTTCATCGCTGGGAACCGAATCCATTTCCACCTCCACCCGCTTTCCCGAAGTATACCACTACCATGGCTTACACGCCGTTAGATGAGGCTAACGTTGAGGGAGAGATAATAATCACCTGCACGCTTGTAGCCGCCCTGCCTCAGGGCGCATGGGCGAGCGGCGATGGAACCCTGGTGAACCTTGAGTTTATTGTTCAGGCTACAGGAGCTGCACACTTGGATCTCTTCGACACGCGTCTGTGGGACCACGTTGATGACTCCGGGTACCCGGCTCCAACCTACTATCCCAACGAAGACGGCCTCGTCGATGCGACCAGCTTTTTCTACGCGGGCTTGGCTGGCTGGAAACTTAAGATCAATGGGAAGGCTGGAGTTGGCACAGGGCTCAAGACAACGGTCGGAACGGCAAACCTGCTCGAAGCTATGTTTGAGAACGCTGGGAACTTCGACGCAATTGTCCAAGCCTTCTTCGAGATCAGAGACAGCGCGGGCTATTGGATAGCAACCATTCCATCCGGCACGGCATCCCTGACAGCCGGGGGAACGACCACACTCAGCGCCACGTGGACCGCGACCAGTGCTGGCGTCTACTACGTTACTGCCTATTCTTTCTACGGGGAACTAGCTCCATCTATTCCGAACGGCTTCAGCAGAACGCTTAGAATCAAGGCTGTCTCCTGACTCCAAAGCCAAAAGACTACCCTCCCCCCCTTTTTTGTGTAAGCAATCGTTCAGGGAGCTGACATCAGATGAAAAACAGACGGGCACTAGATTTCGTCTTGATCGCGACACTTTTGTCCACGACTTTTTTAATCATAGACGTGCCGGTCATCAGAGCAGTCCAATGGTCACCTGAAACGCAATTTACAACACACTCAAAACAGGATTTGAGCCCGTCTATCATGCAAGCCGGCGATGGAACTATATGGGTCGTTTGGGTCTCGAATAGATACTTGAACGATGAACTATTCTATAGAACTTCCTCTGATTACGGGTTGAGCTGGTCGCTTGACAAGAGACTCACCGTAGCTTCAAGTGCTGATTCAAGTCCGTCGATCATGCAGGCCAGCAATGGAACGATCTGGGTGGCTTGGGCATCACATAGAACTGGAAACTACGAAATCTACTACAAAACTTCGTCTAACAACGGAGAAACTTGGACACCTGACACACAACGCACTTTTGAGTTTAACGAAGACGAAGATCCGTCGATCATGCAGGCCAGCAATGGACTGATCTGGGTGGTCTGGTCTTCGAGCAGAACCGGAAATTATGAGCTATTTTACGAGACTTATGATGGTTCGGCTTGGTCAACGGAGACACAGATTACCGACAATCCTGGCTCTGACAAGTATCCATCGGTTGTGCAGGCTAGGAACGGATCGATCTGGGTCGTTTGGTCCTCGAACAGAACCGGAAACTACGAGTTGTTCTACAAAACCTTCAACGGAACCAATTGGTCCTCCCACAATCAGCTGACAGACGATTCGTCTTCTGACATGGTGCCATCAATTGCCGAAGCCAGGGACGGGTCGATCTGGGTCGTTTGGCAGTCTGGCAGACCGGCTGAAGATCAAGACGAGCTTTACTATAAGGTTTACAATTGTTCAGCTTGGTCTTCTGACGCTCAACTGACAAGCGATTCGATGGCGAATGACATAGCTTCGTCGATTGCCCAAGTCAGTGACAGAAAGATTTGGGTGATGTGGGCGGCAGACAAGGACGAAGATTTTGACATATACTACAAGACTTCAAGCGAGATCGACAACTACGACGTGGCCATAACCGACCTCACCTCATCTGCAGGAATCGTAAACCCTGGTGAAATCGTCTCCATCAATGTTGGAGTCGAAAACCGAGGCGACGAGAATGAGACCTTTGATGTCTACTGCTACGCCAACACGACCACAATTGGATCCACAACGATCACCCTGGCCAACGGAACCTCGACAACGCTAGGCTTCTCATGGGACACAACAGTCGTCGACAAAGGCAGGTATACGATAACCGCGGAGGCCAGCGTGGTTCCTGGCGAAATATACTCCGCTGACAACGTCTATGTTAATGGTGCGGTTACGGTCACCATCTATGGCGACGTGAACGGCGACGGACAAGTTGATGCTGGTGATTTGGCGGTGGTTGGCGACGCGTATGGAACAGTTGAAGGAAACTCCGGCTACAACCCCAACGCCGACCTGAACGATGACCAAGTCTTGGACGTCCTTGACCTGGCGGAATGCGGCAAGAACTACGGTGAAATCGGGTTTTGATCGCCGATTCAGCGAATATAGGAGGTTAGCCGTGTTCTAACGCAGAGTCTACGTTTAATGTAGGATCGGCTTCGACGTCATCATTAAAACTTTACAGTTTCTGATTGAGGAACCTGTTTCTTCAAGAAGATGTTCAAAGGAGACAGCTCCCTCCTCCTCGCATGGCCTAACCTTCAAGGCACGTTTAATCCTAGGCATTGAATTGACGTTTGAGTGAAGTATTTACAAGAATTTAATTCCATAACTCTTATATTGTTTGGAACGATAGTTTTCGGTGGAAGGGAGAAAGGGAGAAAGGGAGAAAAGATGATGAATTTGGATAAGAAACTGTTGTGGTCATCTCTCATGATGATACTCCTCGTCAGCATGACTACGGTAGCTATGGTGAACTTAGCTTCAGCTCCGCCCGAACCGAACATCTATGCAAGTCCTCCGGAATATGATGCCACAGGCCAGCCTATTGGCCATCTGTTCCCGATCGACATATACGTCAGTGATGCCCCCTCGACATTTGCTTGGGAGATCCGTGTACGCTGGGATCCCGACGTTGTGAAGCTTTTCTATAAGCTCGAAGGTGACTTCCTCAGTAACGCAGGGGGAACCTTCTTTGAAACCATCCCATCCACACCTCCATGGGATGAACCTAATCTCCAGGGAGAGATAACGGTCGGCTGTTCGATTACAGACCCGTTGCCTATCGAATCGTGGCCAACGGGCAACGGATATCTGGTCAGACTTGGTTTCAATGTTACGGGCACAGGCAGTTCCCTCATAGACCTCTTCGACACGCGTCTGTGGGACCACTTGGAGGGTGGGTCACCGGCTCCAACCGCTTATGGGAACGATGACAGCTTCTTCTACAACGTGGACCCGTCACATGACATAAAGATCACCGATGTCCAGGACGTCACGGGGTACCCGGCGGTGTTTGAGGGCGACGTCTTAAGCATAAACGTCACCGTCCTAGATGAAGGAACCGAGGATGAGAGCGTTACCCTCAACGTCTACGCCAACTTGACCCTTGTCGACACCACAGTTCTTGCGCTCAACGGATCGGGAAGCTTCGAAAATCGTAGCTTCACATATCAGGCTTCATGGGACACAACAGGCTTTGCCTACGGGAACTACACAATAAGGGCTGAAGTACCCGCCGTGGGGGGTGAAGTGGACACAGGCGACAACAGCCTCACTGACGGCTTCGTTTTCATAACAATCCCAGGAGATGCTGATGGTGACGTTGATGTTGACTACGACGACTTCATTATATTGGCTGGCGCCTATGGGTCTAGTGAGGGCGAGGCAGCCTACGACCAACGCGCGGACTTCGACCATGACAAGAACATTGACTACGACGACTTCATAATCCTCGCAGGAAACTACGGCAAGACCGCGTGATTCCGAGTGACGTGAAAGACGACGGAACGCTAGCCGTAACAGATTGAGCCTTGGCTGGCGAGGTCTACGAGACAGCAGAAGGAGTCTGAGACTACAAGCCGGACTCCGAACCTGAACGGCGACAGGCTGTAGAGGTCTGTCACCCAGCGGAACGCGTCGAAAACCGGTGAAGACGCGCGTAACGTTTGAGGCGAGAGCGGTCGGGGGAAGCTTTCGCGCATGATGACAATTTGTGTCCCTTCTTTATAGAAGATAATACGATAAGGTATTTATTGAACATAGGAAAATGAGTGTATAGGGTGAGAGAGGTGGAAGGGAGAAGGAGACTTATCAGTATTGCGGCTCTGTTGTCGATTTTGTTGGTTGTTCCGCTGGTTCTTGGCCTGGGCATTGTCGATGTTCCAAGGCTCTCTTTTGAGAGCCCTCCCTCGGCCGTGGAGTCCACCTCGACAGCGACGGTTTTTGTGGATCCTGACAAGATCATTAAGGATTACCTGATGGATCCGGGTTATCAGATTGGCAACACCTTCACGGTTCACGTAAACGTTTCAGATGCCACCGACCTGTTTGCCTGGCAGGTTAACGTGACCTGGAACACCAATATATTGAACTTCACCGGCATGGTCTCTTATGGCGATTTCTTGGCCCGAACCACCTCCCCCAACGGAACCTCGCGAATCGTCGACCCCATTTTAGACGCGAGCAACGCCACAGGTTACGCCACGATCGCTGAAACGATCTTGGGCGAGTATCCTGGGATCAACGGCAGCGGGCGACTGGTTACAGTTGAGTTTCTCGTCGTTGACTACGGCTGGACCCACCTGAACGTGAGCGTCAGCGGAACTCTGCCAACGATGCTGCTTGACAGCGCAGGTGGAACCGTCACATACGACAAGGCAGACGGGTACTTCAGCAACAAACTCTTCGGCGACGTTGAGGGTGACCGCGACGTTGACTACGACGACTTCATAGTGTTGGCAGGCGCTTACGGGTCGAGCCTCGGACAGCCAGGCTATGATGAACGTGCAGACTTTGACCGTGACGGCGACGTTGACTACGACGACTTTATACTCCTCGCTGGGAACTACGGGAAGAGCGTGTAGCCGCAGAACGCGCAACCGGCGGAGAAAAGAAAACTAGAACTTTGAACCATAACTTTTAAATTAGCCGCGCGTAAATAACATTTACGAGTAGAGAAAGGAAAGTGAAAAGAGTGAAACGGAAGACTATAATTTCAATAGCATTGATCTTGGCAATCACAACAATCGCTGCAACAAGCATGCAAGCGCAAGCACACATGGACCCACCACCCTACTACGTAAGATTCTACCTTTGGAACCCCATGGCTGGAAGCAACGTATTTACACCAGCGCCACCTGGAAACAACGTCCCCCTCTACCTGTTTATCGACAGCCCTGCTGCATGGGCTAACACAGCTGAAGGCATCGTCGGAGTTACTGCGAGTCTGCGCGTCGATCCGAACGTTGTAACAGTGGTAACGGCGGCTCCGCTGCCAGACAATAACTGGGACGGAAGACCCGACAGTTTTCTGGGCAATTACGCGGCATCTCAGTTCTACTATACGTTATGGGTAGGCGGTTCAGTAGACGTGGCGACCGGCACTATCGCTGGACCTGCTGAGGCTATACAGGGCTTTACGACGTTGGGAAGAGGAGCAGGCGGCGGTCCCGCACCTTTGTTTCTCTTTATTGTGCAAACGAAGAGTGGAGTGGATCCTGCCACAGCATATTCACTACTGCATTTGTTTGACGCCTACTACACGACTCCTGACGGCGTCAAACACCCAGTGGACGTTGTGGACGATGGTCACTACGGTTCACCGCCACCGCAATTTTACATGTCAGGCCCTCCACCTGTCAGCTTCACTCCTGCAAGGATAACGGATCCCATTGGCACTACGTGGCATGAACTGTATCCAACCTACTGCAATTGGTGGGATCTGATAGGCTGGACAGACAACACGGACGGCTTTCTCAGTGCCTCAGATCAAATCGACATGGAGAATGCGACAGGGTGGGTATACAAGTTCCACGTAGATGTTGTGACAGTAACCATTCATTGGACATTCAAGGCCCCGGAT
>CAYFXU010000006.1:31300-39257 GCA_964347145.1 uncultured Candidatus Bathyarchaeia archaeon | reverse complement strand
GATAGCATCTACAGCCAGTAGTACTGCGAACAAAACACAGCCGTGAAACAATAGATTCCAAAATTCCTTATTCGTTGTAAACCACAAATAATCAGTTATTACACTGTTGAGATATCCTACAATGAGTGCCAATAAACCAAAACCAATTATTAGTCCTATTATTGCACCGGAAACTACCAGAATAGCAAGGGCGAAAACCCATACTAGAAACATGACAAGAAAGAGTACGGAAAACGCAAATCCATGTATGAAATATTTTGAAAGTATTTTTGGATCTAGCCTCTTTGTGGGTGCGGTTGGTGGTGGAGCTGGTAATTCAACTGATTCTCGTTTGAGCTTAACGGTTGCTTCATCTTTCTTTTCTTTTTCCAACTTTGCTATTTTCTCTTCATGGGGTTTGATCGCGGCTCTATACGATTCCTCATCTAGTTCACCTTTAGAAAGGAGAAGAGCTAACTTTTCCAGGCTTTTCTTATGGTCCTTAATTTGTTGTCTAATGGTGTCTTCTTTCTTTTTTCTGATATCCTTTTCCAGCGCTTGCTTCTTTTTTATAGCATCTTCTTCTAGCACCTCTACTTCTGCTGGTGCTATTTTTCCTTCCCTTTCATAGAGTGTCAGAATCGCATTTTCCCTACTTCTTCCCTCCTTCATGAGCTCGATTATCTTGTAAGACAATATCTCTTTGGGGTTTATGTATTGGGTATTATAGATTTGTAGAAGTTCCTCGTAGATTTCGTTGATGTCTGTGGCTGACATACAATCCTATTCCAAAATTATTGAAATTTTAAATATTAAAAACTTTTCGTTTCAATTTCACCAAAGATTTAAGAAAGAACATTCTAGGATTAATTCTTGCTTGAAAGCTTTGGGAGATGGAAGCAGCGGTTTGTCTCCGATCTGAGATGATGTGAAAAAATGGTAACGTGCACCCTGTGCAAAAGGAAAGAAGCCGTTTTTATGCGTCGTTATTCAGGGGAGAAACTTTGTGGAAGATGCTTTTGTAAATCTATAGAAAACAAAGTGCGAGGAACGATTTCTGAATACGAGATGTTTGAATCGAAGGACAAGATTATGGTGGCGGTGTCTGGTGGGAAAGACAGCGTAACTCTCCTCCACATATTAACAAAGATTGAAAAGGCCTTCCCAGACGCAGCTCTCAGCGCTGTTACGGTTGATGAAGGAATAAAGGGTTACAGAGACGAGGCGCTAAAAGTCGCCAAGAAGAACTGTCAGAAGCTTGGCGTAGAACACGTAGTGACTTCCTTCAAGGAAATGTACGGATACGAATTGGACGAAATCGTAAAAATGATGCCGGAGAAGGGGCTAACACCATGCTCATACTGTGGAGTGCTGAGAAGAAGAACCCTGAACGTAGCAGCTCGAGAGACAGGCGTGGACAAACTTGCCATGGCCCACAGTCTTGACGATGAAACCCAAACCATACTTCTCAACATCATTCACGGCGATGTCTTACGAATAGCTCGGGCGAAGCCCGTGTTAGCAGTTATACATCCAAAACTTATACAGCGCGTGAAACCCCTCTGCCAAGTGCCGGAAAAAGAAATCGCTTTCTACGCATATCTGAGACGAATTGAGTTTCAAAGTATTCCCTGCCCCTACGCCCAAACAGCCCTAAGAAATGACATACGAACTATGCTTAACCGCTTGGAAGAAAAGCACGCTGGAACAAAGTTCGCCATCTTCAGATCAATAGAGAGGATTAGACCAGCGCTGGAAGCTACCGCGGAAGAAGCAAAGTTAAAGAACTGCAGGATATGTGGAGAGCCAACAGTTAGAGAACTCTGCAAAGCGTGCCAAATGCTGGAGGAACTGCATGTTTTTTAGAGTAGTCAAAGAAAAACTCTTTTTCAGAGACGTTTTCTACTAGGACTGTGAACTCCGTTGACGGTGCTTTCCGACGAAGAAATACTTGAACATTTGAAGCGCGGAGAGATCAAGATGACACCCTTCGAAATCTCTTGTCTCAACCCTGCAGGTTATGACCTAAGGTCTTTCAGCGATGTAATCATAAAACCGAAACAGTATAGACTAACAGCTACCTTGGAAACTGTTGAATTGGGGTCAGCAGTAATGGCTTCTCTCCACGTACGCTCTTCGCTTGCAAGAGAAGGCATCATCGGAAGTTTCGCTGTTGTAGACCCGGGATTTCGCGGGCAACTAACGCTCAACCTTCATAACGTTGGAGAGAAGGAGATAACAATACGGCAAGGGGAGCCGATGGTTCAGATAGTTTTCCATAAACTTGGAGGTCCGGCGAGAAAAAGTTACAGCGGATTGTACCAAAATAGCAGAGGAATAGTTCCAAGCAAACGACATAGACTGGAATGAGGGTTTGAGGCTAACCAAGAAGTGTGTGCTGAATTCTGTGGAAAGATGTCGCACTAGTTTGGTATGCTATTTACGCTTAATGACGGAAGTCGGTGTTCTTGACATGGGTTTTCAGGAGATGAAAAGTGTCCAGAATGGACGGTGGGAATCTTCTTTGAAGGCATCGAAGCGCGTTCCTGGTGTAGCTTTTGCTGCCTCGTGTCAGCAAGCACGCGCAAGCTTACCAAATAGTGATAAGCTTTAACGTGACATGCGACATCTGAATAGGTGATGTCTCTCGACGAAAGAAGGCTCAAAGAATTTATTAGAACGCTACCTGAGGTCAAGGTGGGAACGACAAACTACTATAACAGCAGAGAGAATGGTATCTACTTGCGACCCGAAAACAAGAAATTGGAGGATGCTCTGTGGCATGAATTAGGTCATGCCTATTTACACAAAAACTTCAGATGGGAAAGATTTCTGATATTCTCAACCGGATTCTTCATTATCTTCACTGCTTCTGGGATCCTATTTTTCGCGTTCTTGACGTTGTTTTCCCGCGACTTTTGGATTGTCGACGTCATTTTCACAGGCGTTTGTCTTATGCTCATGTTGGTTGAAGAAAGAATCGTTACCTACTATGGCAAGTTACTGAGAAAAGAAGCGCGACAAGAGATATTATCAGAGATCAAGAGGGCTCCGTCATTAAACTTTTGATGGAAGGCGGCGAGTCACCCTAGTTCGACGCCTAGTTTTCGTCAGATTCCTCAACCTCTTTACTCGTACCCGCGATCCCTCAAGCGCTGAACGTCCAAGCTTAGGTTGCTCCCTCCCGGGCCTGGCCAGGTTCGCCTGGCAGACGCGGTCAACAGCCTCCCTACGAAGGTTGCTCCACGACCGCCAGCCCCAAGGGACGGATAGTCACGGTTAGAGGACTGGGGAATCCTCACGATCTTTGACGCCTCGCCAAGGCTCTCAGCCCGTCCTATAGAGGGTTTACGGTTCAGGGGACCCCTAGCCCCCCGCCTAAGACCCGCCGCCAAGAAAACTGATGCACCTAGAAGGTATAAAGGTTTGTTGATATCCGAGACTGGTCGATACTACATCGTCTCACTACTCTTTCTGCTTCAGTTCTTCAGTGGACTCTTTCTGCTTCGACTCTCATCATGGCTTCTCTGGGGGTCTTTTCTGGAACTGCATCTTTTACTTTGATTAGTTTTAGGGCGTTGTTTGGGCAATTGTAGGCGCAAAGCCCGCATCCTATGCATCTCTCTTCCAAGAAGAGGATTCTATCTGGCTCATTGTCGTGAGAGGCATGGTATGTGTTTGCTTCCATGGGGCAAATGCGGATACATTTCCTACACGTATTGCAGAGCTCATCGTCTCTCGCAGGAAGAAAGTTTGATTTGGCGATAGCCCTAGGGTTGTGTAACTCGGAGATGCCTCTTAAGATGGCGCAGGCGCAGGTACAACAATTGCAGATGAACTGTGGTCTTGTTTGAACGTTGGTGGTGGAATGAACCAGGCCTGCTTTCTCCATTTCTTCTAGCAATTCTAGTGCTTCTTTAACGGTTACGTAGCGTGCGTGCCCTCTCTCCACCATGAAATCTGCGAAATAGTCGAAGACGAAACAAGTTTCCAATGGGTGATCACATTGCTTATGTATTCTGCAGGCGCAATTCATGAGAGCTATCTTGCGAGAAGTGGTAATGTACTCAGACATTTTTTCGAAGGGTAAGATCTCGTGTTTTACACTTATTTCTTTGTCAAGGGTTATCGTCTTTTCAAAGGGCATTACTCGGGCCCAAGGATAGTTGGAGGCGCCTCCTTCCATGCCACCGCCGCTCACATAATATTTTTCGAAAAGTTTTGAGACTTTTCGTTTTTCATCGGAATCGCGAGCTGAAACAAAATAGAACTCAAAAATGCCCGGAATCATTGGCATCAGAGAGTAGTATACATTGTCGTCTCTCCTGCTCGTGAATCTGAAAAGCAGGCCCCTCGAAACTAAACGATCTACAATTGCTTGAACCTTTTCTCGAGGCTTTCCTGTACTTTCAATAATCTGATCCATTGTTTCAGCGTCTTGGTAAGGAGCCTTAAAATGAGTTAAGAATTCAGCCTCTTCCTCGGTGAACAGTGTCCTCAGCATCTCCATAGATTCTCTAGTTCTCGGAACCTTTATGGGCCATAAACTGATTTTTTGCCTTAATCTGTCGTAAACCTCCCCTTCTGCCATAAACATCACTACCCAAAGAAATAGACGTAAGGGCCTTATTCCTAATAAAGAATACACAAATTTGCGAGGAAAAAAAGGACACATAACCCAGCGTATTTGTCCAAAGCCATGACTCGCCTAGCCAAGTCAGACCACTAATACATTTAAACAGGAGCCTCACAAAATGGTGCTCCGGCCGGGATTCGAACCCGGGTCTTCGGCTTTCTTCAGGCAAGCGTCGAAAGGCCGAAATACTTGGTCCAAAGAGGTTTAACCTGGCTATATTCAGCAGAAGAGGAGTCATCTCCTTTCTTCTACCGGAGCCCAAACCGGAGCATCATGCAATATTCCATTCCTTCGTTTTAACTTTTCTCCGCTTTATGGAAAGCATGTTATTTCAGGCATTGTTTCAACGTGCCAAAGTCACGTCGACTCCGCTATAGGTAGGCCGCTAATTGTCTACTTTCGCAGAATTCGTCATCACGTCTCTATCCCTAGATTTTCCTTCCCCGCAAATGCGAAAAAAATTATGCAAGACATGTCCACCTGTTTTTCAACAGGCGAGCGACACGCGCGCGCATGCCCAACCCTTTGTCAAATCCAGAAATAGTGAGGCGCCTCTTTTGGCACAGTGACTCCTAACTTCTCTCATCTCAGTAGGATATTCTCACCGAGGAAGGGGTTCCGCCGAGGAGTTTCGCCGCAGCGGAGGCTACCTTTTCAAGATACTGTTCTTCCGTGTACACGCGTAGAATGTTTATGTATCCCTTGAGAACTTCGAACACTCCGGAGATTTCTCCCAGCCGCTGAGGAACCTTTTTTCCTTCTCGTGTTTTATGAAAAACTGGGACCTCCATTGGCTCTAGTAAAACAGAATGATGGTAAGGCACTGAAGGAAGTGTCGGGACATCAATCACAACAGATTGAATTTCAACTTCTGCTTCTATGGCAATTTGGTTCCTCATTTGATTTCTGATTTCTTCGACGCTGAAGATGCTGGTTATGGTTTTTTCTTTTACGTGGAAGGTTCTGTCGTAGGCGCATTTAAGGAGTTTACGTTTTTCCAAGTCTTCCATGATTTTTCTGGATTTTTCGCATTTCCTCAGCATGGTCCAAACAGTGTAATCGTTAAAGGAAAGATATTCCTCCGGTGACTGGAAGTCTACTAGACCCAGTTCGTCCTTCGCCTGTTCCATGGCCGTGGCAATCATTATTTGTGCGGCCCGTCCAACTCTGTGGAAATATATACTTTTAAATGACTCCAGTCTGGCTAGCATGAAGGATTCGAGGGCTGAGAGGGCTCCCAAGTCAACTGCAAGGTTTTCGTCTAAGATGTCCAGCATGTGGATGAGGCGGAAGACGTCTATGTACCCGTATTCTGCGCCCGTGTGGTAGGTGTCTCTGACCACGAAGTCAAGTTTATCCACGTCCACGGCGCTTCGAATGACCTGATCGATGAAAGCTTTGCCGGGTCTGCACAACGCCCCAACCGCTAGTTTTCCGATCACATTGGGGTCATATCCGAGCCTGCTGATAATATCGCTTAGTTCGGATTCTTGGATAATCCATGTGGTAATGTCTTCGTGGGTTTTGTTCAGAAACTTTACGAGGAGATGTTCAAAGACGTGGGAGAAGGGACCGTGGCCTACGTCGTGAAGTAGGGCGGCCATTCTGATGGTTTGAATCTCGTCTTCGGAAAGATGCTGCGAAAGGTTTGGGTTTTCTGAGAGGCGGCCGGCTAGGTACATGACGCCTATAGAGTGTTCGAAGCGCGTGTGGTTAGCTCCTGGATAGACAAACTCTGCTCCAGCAAGTTGTCTCAGCCGATGGAGCCTTTGAACGGGATAAGAGTCAATAATCTCTTTCTCCGCTTGTGTAACGTAAACGTATCCATGAACAGGATCTTTGATTTCGCCCCAATGTTGAAGCATGGTGACGTTTCTCCTAATCTTCTCATTCTTGAGCATTACTGAGCATTATTATTAAGGTAATCGATCTTATAGTGGACAGTGGGCGGGTTGACTGGTGAAGAAAAAAGGATTTTTCATATGCATCGAGGGCCTCGACGCCAGCGGAAAAACCACTCATGCCCACCGACTTGTACGAAACCTAAGAAGAAAGGGTTTTGACAGTATCTACACCACCGAGCCGAGTCGAGGTGAAATCGGCAGGTTTACAAGGACGTATGTTCTGCAAAGACAGAGGCGGGTGCCGCCCGTTGTTGAAGCCCTTCTTTTTGCTGTTGACCGTGTTGATCACGTCGAGAAAGGTATTAAACCTGCTTTGACAGAGGGGAAGATTGTGGTTTCTGACAGGTATGTCTACTCGTCTTTAGCCTATCAGGGAGCCGCAGGTTTGGATCTAAAGTGGATTGAAGAAATTAATCGCTTGGCTCTTACACCTGATTTGGCAATATTCATTGATGTGCCTCCAGAAGTTGTAGTCAGAAGAATGAGGCGGAAGAGGTCGGTTATGGAAAAGCTGAAGACTCAGCGGAGGGTTCGAGAGGTCTACATGAAGTTTGTAGAGAATGGAAAACTTGTGCCTGTTGACGGAAACAGAAGAAAAGAAGAGGTGGCAAGAGACATTTTCACAATTGTCCTCAAATTCTTGAAGAACCGCGACAGTATACGATCTGTCTGACTAAACAACCACGTTTTTGGCTTCTGCCATTTCTTTTGGCGTGATTACTTTTCCAAAATCTTTTATCGTTCGTTTACACTCGCACGAAATACTCAATGGCTCTAATCACACAGTTTCCAGGAACTTCAATAACTCACTTAATTGTTCTATTTCTATATCTGCATTCGCCTTCTTGTTTCTCCTCTTGATGAACGCCGTTTTCATCCCCACAGTTCTAGCTCCTTCAACATCTGCTATTGGGTCATCTCCTACGTGCAAGCAGCGGCTTGCCATGACTCCCAACCTTTCAAGCGCCACTAGAAAAATCGACGGGTGAGGTTTTGCATAGCCATGCTCATAGGAGAGAATGATAGTGTCAAAATACATCTTGAATTTGTTCTTTGTTTGCTCAAGGAAGCGCCAATGAGTATTGGATATTAGCCCCAGTTTATATCCTCTTTCGCGTAGTGTAACAAGGGTTTTTATGGCATCAGGATACCAACTTGGCTTTCTAGTTACTAATGCACGGTCTATGGCTTTTCCCACGCTTTTCCTAGAGAAACACCCTTCACATCCACATTTCTTCAATGCACTGATAACCAAATCGTCCAGTAGAGATTCGCGCAATGTTTCATTGAGCATTTTTCGATAGGAGACATCAATTTCAAAGTACTTCTTCAAGAATTCCGCCTCTCTAATGACCAACCCATCCCTCTTAAGCGCCCTTAATACCGGATAGATAATATTCTCTCCTCCTTGTGGCACGTAACGCAGAGTGTAGAAGTC
>CAYFXU010000006.1:27799-31200 GCA_964347145.1 uncultured Candidatus Bathyarchaeia archaeon | reverse complement strand
AGAGCTTTATTAATGATTTTTCGTAATCGGCAACGATGTATTTTTTTCCTTTCTGAATCACTTCATGTCCCTCTTTTTCCAAGAGGCTTTTCTGCCCTTCGACTCCACCTGGATATTTTGCGTTTATCACCCCCCCAGTTTTTAGGGTGCGCCAATAAGGGGTAACATCTTTCTTTCCCTCTTGTCTTTGTTCTTCAGCGGCGTTGGCCGCAATCCAGGCAAAAATGCCAGTTGTCATCGGGCAGCCAATAGTTGCCTTGTGTCTTTTCGCTACAGCGGCGCGAATTTCATTCATTGTAACCAGCTTTCCCTCAGGAACTTTTTTCATCATTTCGTCGACTTCAACCGGGGCAGGGATGACCACCGTGCCCGTGCCCCATCTTTTGCTCATTTTGTCTGTAATTCTTTCTACTTTCGGCAGATCCTTGCTATCTGCCAACTTTTCCGTCCAACTCTTCTTTGCTGGCATAGCTTCTCCCGCCTTGTAAAAAGGAAACAATGGTATAAGAAGCTTAGCTGTAACCGCTAGCTTGCCCCCTAGATATGTCCTTGATGGATTTTGAATTCGGATTTGCAATTCATAACCCATATTAAATGTCAGAGTCAACGCTAAGCTACAATGTCAAAACGTAAATCTAAACCTCCAAACTGCAAGTTCACAAAACCATGCGATTTCAAGGCAACGCATCGAAACAGACCAAAATGCCGATGGAACGGCAAATGCAACCAGCAAATTAGCGCACGCTAAGTGAGCTAAACGTATGCTCGCGCGCATAAAACTGTGTTGAAGGCAACGCTACGTTCATTTTAGAAGATGGCTCTCAAATACTTCAAGTTCAGCGATTTCAGACGCTTTTGGGATAGTTCTTTGTTTATGCGCTTCACTATGAAAGTGGCCAAGTTTTCTATCGGAACCCGTTGTGTGCCCCGCTCATGGCAGATCCGCAGCTCCACGCTGTTTCCTTGGAACATGAAGCGGAGCAAGTGATAATCAAACTTTAATGGAACTCGTTTCCTCCCATCACCAACAACATGGTAACGAACAACGAAGAAAAAATCTAACGTTGGAAACCGCTCCTTGACTATGCTTATCTGAAACCTGTCCAGTTCCTTCTTGTCTAGAAAGTTAAAATCGAAGTCTTCAGCTGCTCCAAGCTCGAAACTGACCTCACATTTCTGTGGCAAGCGGGGCGATAACATGCTCAAATCACAAACCTCCTGATTTAGACGATGAAACGCGGAGAGAATCGCTTCCTGAACCCTTCTTATCGAGGATTCACACGTGAACCGAGCAACACCGTGAATAATTTCGGGGAAATTTTCGTAACGCCCCAACAACCTGAACGCCTTTTGCCAAGATTATCGTGTTCTTTTCATTCTTCTTATCTTTTCAAGATTATCAAGTAGCGTAGAGAGGGTTGTTGCAAGTCTCTGCAGTTTTTCAGCTTCCTTCTCTTCTCTGATTTCCTTTTCTATTTCTTGAATCTTCGTTAGAATCGTTGATTCTAGGCTGGTGAACGCCATCGAGCTCGCGGCTTCAGTCGATTGCTTCCCTTCCCTCACAACTACTACACGCTTTTGACACCCAGCGCACCAGAGGTCCCCGCTTCTCAGTTTGAAGAGGGGGGAGGAACAAGCCGGGCAGGAACGCTCTGTGAGGGTGGCACCCCGCCTAAGCATATCTGCCATGCTTTGAATGTCCTTCGATTCCTTACGCAATTGCAGACCCCAGATTAGACTTAGTTGCAGGTAGATAATATATTCTCGGTGTCAAATACACCCATCCCTCTTCTTGGGCTTTTTGGATAACATAAACTACCCAAAGGCTGATACGTTCCGCAAACAGTATAAATTGGCGCTTCTCCTATACATATGAACAAACAGGTTGCGTCTCCCTGAAGCAGTGTTGTCGGAGGTTTCTAAATGGTCAGGAAAAAGAAATTGCAGGAATATGAGGAAAGAATAAACGAAGCCATGAATGTTCTTGGACTAATTTCCGAAGACACCACAACTCCCCGCAACATAAGGAGAGCTGCGAAGCAATCCATAGAAACGCTACAGCTGACAGAAAACACTCCAGCCGTCAGGGCGTCCAGCGCCATTTCTATTCTTGACGACATCTTGCAGGATCCTAACATGCCACCATACACCAGAGTGAAACTGTGGAACGTCATGAGCCTGCTCGAAGCCATCAAAGATTAAAACTAGATAGAGGACCATTGGCGAATGTTGCCTCATACCCTAAATTCGTAATCACCGTTTTAGTAGTGGAGCCTTTAGAGTTAAATGACGCCTTCCTGTTGCATGCCCAATCTTTCTGTCTCGGCGTAGCCAAGCCACTTCAAAATTTCTTGTGTGTGTTCTCCAAAGAATGGAGGAGGGCTTACAATCTCACAAGGGGTTTCAGAGAATTTCACAGGTGCTCCGAGTTGTTTGATTCTGCCCACGATTGGATACTCGACTTCCACAACCATCTTCCTATGCAGTATCTGAGGATCCCTGAACACCTCGTCCATGTCATAAACAGGTCCACACGGCACATCTTCCTTTGACAAAAACTCAATCCACTCCTCTAAAGTTCTTGTTTTGAAGATTTTCTTAAGGGTTTGAAACATCTCCTTTAGCTTAGCGTCGTCGGTGGTATACTGGTATTTGACGAAGTCTGTCACCTTCAATGCCCTACAGAGGTTAGCCCAAAATTCTTCTTCTAGACATCCTACGGTTATGTGCTTTCCATCCCCAACCTCGTAGACGCTATAACATGGAAAACCCCCATTCAATAACCACCCACCACGCTTTGGAGATCTTCCATCACCAACATAAAAGGCTGCAGGCAAAACTATCAGAGAAGCAACCACGTCAAGAAAAGACACATCAATGTATTGTCCTCTCCCAATCCTTTCCCGACTTAGAAGAGCAGCAAGTATCGCCGTAGCCGCCATAAGACCAGTGGTCAAATCCGCAATTTGAACGCCTGGTATCGCAGGAGCGCCATCGGGTGAGCCAGTTATGCCAAGGACCCCGCCATAGCCTATGTAGTTTACATCATGTCCTGGCAGGTTTCTGTAGGGACCATCCTGACCATAACCAGACATTGAACAATAAACTATGCGTTGGTTGACTTTGCTGACAGGCTCGTAATCGATGCCGAGTCTTTTGACGACGCCTGGTCTGAAACATTCTATAACTACGTCGGACCTTTCCACCAGATTATAGAAAACCTCTTTACCCTTCTCAGACTTTAGATTTAGTTTCATGCTCTTCTTGTTTCTGTTCAGCATTAAATGAGAGACACTTTGACCATTTATGAGAGGTGGCACCCAGCGTATGTAGTCGCCTAATTCAGGTTCTTCGATCTTAATGACTTCGGCTCCCATGTCACCAAGTATCATTGTGCAGTA
>CAYFXU010000006.1:0-27699 GCA_964347145.1 uncultured Candidatus Bathyarchaeia archaeon | reverse complement strand
CTTTTGAGAAAGACGCTCAGCAAACTCCTGCCACGTGGACTCGTCCTTTCCTTCACGAAGTTCTCGAAGAAATACCCAAAAATGTTGAATCTTTGATTGACGTGGGTTGCGGCAGGGGAATCGTGGGCGCCCTCATGCGAATTTACCGAAATCCAGCAAGATTGGTTGGCATCGACATTTTTCAACCCTACATTGACTTCTGTAGGAAGTTCAACCTATATGACGAGGTTTATCTCATGGATGTGAGACAAACTCCATTGCCATTCAAAAGCCAAGAGTTTAAAATTGCAACATGCATAGAGGTGATAGAGCATCTGCAAAAAGAATACGGTGAAAAACTCCTAGATGAACTTCAACGGATTGCTGATATTATCATAGTGTCAACTCCTTCTCACTACTTCAAACAACCTAAACACCATGTTGACCGCAACCCATTTCAAGCTCATGTCAGCAAGTGGAAAGTGTCGGACTTCCGGAAGAGAGGCTATGAAGTTAAAGGTGTTGGCAACCTAGCCATCCGTAACCTCGCCATTCCCGTTCAAAAATTGACCTGTAACTTCCCCAGACTACATCAATTTCTGTTGGCGAAAAGAAAACAGCCAACCTAGCCTATGGAAGATCTAATTCAGTCCCCTAACGTTTTATTGTTTGTTCCTAGAGATCGGCATCTTCCCTATTCGCCTACATATCTCTTCAACTACATGCACGCTTTCATACCCCATTTCAGGGGTGACTAGAGGTTCTCCCTTTCCAAAGATGCTTTCCACAAAGGACTTGATGATCAGCGCGTGCGCAGCACTAAAACTTCGGGGGCCTTTCTGCTTAGCCAAGATAGTGCTCAAGTATGAAAACCCTATCTTGACTTGGTGGGTGACATTCTCAGCAAGCCATATTCCACGTCCAGGCTTAGTTACAATAAGACTGCTAACAGGATAAATTCCAGCTTGCAAGGCACCTCCAGTGCCGTAGATGTCTGCATAGACATCAGTTCTCTGTGATCCTGGTGCATTAAAGCTGATATGCACGGTTCCAAACCTTTTTTGACCAGCCTCCAAGATTACTCTCAACTCATCGAAAGGCATCCAAGGGCAAGACCCCAGTTTGTCAGCAAAAACAGATTTGACTTCCAGTTTTCCTAGAAAGGCTTGAATAAGATATACTGGGTGAGGTAAGTTTTCTCCAAATCTCCCCCCTGGAAGTCTATAACACCAATGATTTCTGTCTGACGCCATTGGTTCATCGTTGCTGTGCAAAATCCCGACGTTCATTCCAACGATTCGCCCTATGGTACCTGCCCTAATTCGCTTCCTTGCACGTAACATTGATGGCTCAAACAGTTGACTATGAATTATCGTGAGCCGCGCCGATGAATCTTGAAGCGTATCAAGCACTTTACCAGCCTCCTTAGTTGTCACGGTGAAGGGTTTTTCAACGACCACATGACGCCCCGACTCCAGAGCCTCTATCGCCAAGTTTGCATGAAATTGAGGAGGAGTACAGATTGAAACAGCAAAAAGGTCATCGCCTTGGAGCATCTCAGAGAAACTAGTGTAGTACGAAGGAATTCTCCATTTTTCCGCAAATTGCATAGCACTTTTTTCATTTAGATCACAGACAGCGGCTACAGACGCTCCCACATCTCTCCATGCATTAATATGGAAACCAGAAACATATCCGCAACCAACTATTCCAACCTTCATGACAAATGGCTTCCTTCGAGACCTCATCTTAGTTGGATTCAACCTAAAAAATTTGCTTCAAAGACCTATCCTTCCCGTCTGTCAACGCACCTTCCCTGACCGCTCCACCAATGAATAAAGAATCTTCAGTTGAGCCTTCAGCCAAAACATATATGACAGCTGTGACATGTAGTTTTGGGTTTCCGAGGGAGTTTCTCTTGAAGTTCGACGTCATAATCGTGGGCACTGGTCCAGCCGGAATCTTCTCGGCTCTTGAATTGAGTGACAAAACTGGATTGAGTATCCTTATGCTGGAGAAAGGACCAGATATCAACCATCGCAAGTGTCCAGCGAACAGAGGTTTAGGATGCATAAACTGCGACCCCTGCTCACTGTTGTCAGGGTGGGGTGGCGCCGGCGCCTACAGCGATGGAAAACTTACACTATCCGTTGAGGTTGGTGGGTGGCTAAACGAGTATTGCACTAAGGAAAAACTCAGCGACCTCGTTAATTATGTCGACGACGTATATCTGAAGTTCGGGGCAATTAAACACCTTTATGGCGTCGACCCCGACAAAATTGATGAGATAGAGAGAAGAGCTTCCTTCGCTGGGTTGAGACTTATTCGGCAAAAAGTGCGCCACATGGGCACTGAAAAGTGCGCCCAGACACTACGCAAAATGCGTCGTCATCTCAGAGACAGGATTGACATCCGAACCAAAACAGATGTGAAAAGCCTCCTGGTCAAAAAAGGTGTGGTTGAAGGAGTTGAGACCACAAAAGGCGAAAAATTTCATGGAAAATACGTGATTGTTGGCCCAGGTAGAAGTGGAGCTGAATGGTTAAAGTTTGAGGCTGAGTCTTTGGGTTTGAAGACGTTAAACAACCCTGTGGACGTAGGCGTTAGGGTTGAAGTCCAAGCCTCCATTATGAAGGAACTCACAGAGGCTCTGTATGAACCCAAGTTTATTTACTATTCTAAGTCCTTTGACGATCAAGTGAGAACGTTTTGCGTGGCGCCGCTCGGCGAGGTGATCACCGAGTCGTACGACGGCGTGTTAACGGTTAACGGTCAGAGTTACGCTGAGAGAAAAACTGGAAACACCAACTTCGCCATTTTGGTTAGCACCTCTTTCACCGAACCCTTCCGAGAACCCATCGCCTACGGGAAATACCTTGCGAGGCTCACGAACCTTCTCAGTGGAGGGGTGATCATTCAAAGGTTGGGCGACTTCGAAGTTGGACGTCGATCAACAGAGGAGCGAATAAAAAGAAGCTTGGTTACTCCGACGCTCAAAAATGCCACGCCAGGCGACCTCAGCTTTGCCTTACCCTACCGATACCTAGCGGACATCCGTGAAATGCTTCAGGCTTTAGATCAGGTTGCTCCAGGAATATACTCAAAGGACACGCTGTTGTACGGCATAGAAGTCAAGTTCTATTCTTCAAGACTCGAATTAAGCGATTGTCTAGAAACGAAGACTCAAAACTTGTTTACGATAGGCGATGGAGCTGGGGTAAGTAGAGGGCTCGTCCAAGCTTCTGCCTCGGGAGTCATCGCCGCGGAAGAGATTATGAGAAGAGAAAAAACAGGTTAACTTAGGATTCTTTCGATGGCTTCTTCCTCAGCGTCTTCTGCCAGCGGGATTCCAGTAACTTTCGATGCCCTTTCCGTCAGTGTAACAAGGTCGTTTCTGTCAAGCAGATCGAGTTTCCATTTTCTTGCTCCAGCCATCAGCTGCATCAATCCAACCTTGATCCTTTCGTTTAGATATGTGTAGAGACCGACGGCTTCCCAAGGAATGTCCTTGGATCTTTTTCCATACTTTGTCTTCAGTTCAGGCGCTGTGATAAAGAACTTGTCGGGGGTCGTGCCATACCGTTCTGCAAACGTTCTCGGCAGTTTACTTTTTTTGGACAGCTCCACGAAATAGGACGACTTCATGACCGCGAGGAGGGGTGCTCTCGCCATCAACGTAGCCTTTACGTAGGGTCCTTTGCCGAAATTGCTCATTGCTATGGTTTTGAACATTTGTGACTCTTTTATGAAACCCCCGGCCATTACAATTTCAGGTACGTGTCTACCTTTTTTTCTCAGAATTTCTGCACATTTCAAAACGTGAGCCTCCAGGTAAACCGTAGGAGTGCTCATTTCATCCATCATTGGCACCGGACTCATCCCGGTTCCGCCCCCGGCACCATCGAAGGTCACCGCTTCAATTTTGGCTTCGGAGGCCAGTTTCATTGTGAACGCTACTGCTGATGGTCTGTAGGCTCCTGTTTTTAGGATCACGTGTTTGGCTCCTTGAGATCTCAGCCAGTCAATGTCTTCCAGAAATCCTTTTTCTGTGGGGATGCCAACTCGGCTGTGTCTCTCGAAAGATTGAAATATCCCATTTTTAAAAGCTTCTTGGACTGATTTGTCTTCGGGATCTGGGAAAAGGAAGTATCCACGGTTTTTAAGCATTATAGCTTTTTCCAAGTTTCTTATTCTAACTTCTCCTCCTATGGCTTTGGCTCCTTGGCCCCATTTTCTCTCGATTATGTTAACTTCTAGTTTCGACAAGGCATAGACGTCTACGCCCAGTCTCTGATCTTCAACGTTTGTTTGAACGGCGATGTCACCGTATTTTCCGTCCCAGAACCTTCGGAAGGTTTCAACTCTACGTTTCAGTTCTTTCGAGTAGGCTATCTTGCCCTTTGTGATTTTTGATTCACGATCCATTCCGCATACGTTTTCTCCGATGGTGATGATGACTCCTGAAAGGGCTGCGCCCGCAGCTAGGCCTTCCCAGTTTAGTCTGGCTACTTCAGTGGATCCAAAGGCCCCTGTTAGGATGGGAATTTTCAGCGGAATGTCCGCAACCTTACTTTCTACGTTTACGTTATGAAACAAGGCTCGGTCAGAGTCTGCTTCTATTCCCTCTGCTTTAAAGAGAGCTGATTGAATGTGCAAGTCGGACCAGTCCAAGCGAAAGTCTTTTAGAGCGCTGGCTGTGCTGTATCCAAATTGAATCGGCTCTGGGTATAGGGCTTCCCTTCCCCTGAAAGTGGACAACCCTACTTCGCACAGGAAGGGGCAATCTTTGATGCATAGGGGGCATATACCACTCGTCGGATTTACGTCCTTTACTCTGGTCATGGTTCCGACAGTCGATTTGGCGTTCAGATACGAAGAGTTTTTGTGAACTCGTTCACTCATTCTTGCTCACCCTTACTGGACAATAAACTCATGTCTGTGGGTTATTGCGCCTCGCTTTAAAGGTTTTCATCTCTCTGATACTTTCTGTGCGCGCGCGCGGGGTCAAAAATCCCGATTGGTGTTGCAGTCGTTTTTGAAAAAGTGGACTAATAAAGTTAATATTTTTTTGCGCCACAATTATCTTGTTGAACAGAATTGAAAGAAAATGAAGAAGAGTTGAAAACCTTTTTGTGCCCCTTCTGCGGTGCCCCGCAAAAAAGATTTATCCCAGACGGCACTGTGCAGGTGAAGTGTCCCTATTGTGGCGGTGTTATTCTGGTTCCGCCTTGGATGGGTGGAAAGATACTGAGATGCGTCAGTCACCCTGAAAGACTGGCAGTTGGAATATGCAACGATTGTGGAAGTAACTTTTGCGGGGAATGCCTCCACATTTACCACTTAACAACTGAAAGCGTAAGGGTTATTCTGTATTTGGATCCAACCTGTTTGAGAAGGAGACATGCACAAAAGGCCGACGAGATCATTCTAGCTGGCGTAATCTCTATAGGTTTTGGAGTATTTGCATCAGTCTTTTTTCCGTTAATTGGTGTGAAACTTGCTGGCATATTTTTTATGATTTGCGGAGTAGGTATAATAGCCTACGGCAAGTTCAGGAGTAAAAAGGCACCTGTAGAAATAACAGTCAGTAGGGCACTGAGGGAAAAAAAGCGAATAGAGGCAGACTCAGGCATCAGCGCTGAAGAGCTCTACAGTGTACTATTGACACAATATGTTAATCGGTGGGGTGTTCAATCAGGAACTCAGCTGTTGCAAAGTGAAATAAGAGCCTACACGAGACGGGGAGCTAGTTTCTCAGAAGCCATCAAGAAAATCTACACACGCGCTTGTAAGATTTGAACCATAAGCATGCACTCAATTTGAGTGTGATCGAAGATTAAGTAAACTGTCACATGAGAATTGATTGAAATCTTGTTTATAAAGCCAAAGTTTTCCCAAAAATAGCGTTTGGTGGGGCCGCCCGGATTCGAACCGGGGTCCCGAGCGCCCGAGGCTCAGAGCCTAGACCATGCTAGCCGACGGCCCCCTTAAAACATCTTTCATGCAACAAGTGTACATAAGGATTCTCTCTCTCAAAAGATAATTTCGCGTATGTCAACTTCGCTGAAATTCGTGGGGTGCATATAAAGAGAAAAAGGATGTCGAGATGCTGTTGAGGCGCGCGTGGCATGCAACCTTTGCAAGTCTCCTCTAATTTTTTAAACTAAGCGAGACTATAGTAGGCTGAGCATGGTGAACAAAACATGCCTCGACGGCGAAAATCGGGTCTAAGAGTACTCAAAGCCGCGTCATCTCATTTAAGAATGCAAATCCTAAACATCCTCCTCGACAAGGGACCGCAATCATACACAGAACTAATGAAAATTTTGAAGCTCAACCCAAGCAGAGAGGCAGGTAGATTCGCCTACCACTTAAAATACCTCCTCAAAGCTGACCTAATAGAACCCGACGTGGAAACAAGGGAATACAGTCTCACGGATCTCGGCAGAACCATGATCGCCTTCACAGAAGAGATTCAGCAACGGTTTCTGAAAAGAAGAAAAGTGCTCGTTCGAACCTCACGCTTGGCGATAGAAGAGTTTGACAGAAACAAGATCGTTGAATCTTTGGAAAAAGAGGCAAACGTTTCCGTAGACTTGGCTCAGAAAATCGCCCGAGAAACAGAAAGACGCCTGTCGGATTTCAAAACAAAATACCTCACCGCTCCTCTGATACGGGAAATTGTCAACGCTATTCTGGTTGAAAAAGGACTCGAAGAATATCGCCACAAACTCACACGCCTGGGACTCCCAGTTTTCGATGTCACCCAACTGATCATGTCGACGGGTGCTGCTTCTCAAAGCGTGGATGCAGTTCATAAGGCAGCAGGTGACGCCGTGATCGAAGAATACACCCTTCTTAGCGTTCTTCCAAGAGACATCGCCGACGCCCACCTCTCCGGAGCCCTGCACCTCAACAACCTTGGCACTTGGGTTTTGAAACCAAACGAATTCATGCATGACCTCCGCATTTTTCTTCAACGAGGATCAAGGCTTGGAAGAATGGACTTCTGGGAACCCTCTTACCTTCCGCCTAAAAGTCTCGAAGCGGCGCTCATAACAGCTTCCAAGCTTCTGAAAATCGCAGCCACGGAGATATCTGGCGAACAAGCGTTGGATTTTTTCAACATTTTTCTGGCACCTTTTGCACAAGGTCTTCCGGATGAAAGAATCAGAAAGTGTTTGCTCCTCTTTGTCTTGAATTTGAATCAGTCCCTATCGAACGAAGACTTTCCTGTAGGTGCGTCCCTTGGTTTAGAATTTCTCGTTCCTGAATTTCTAGAAGAAAAGGAGGCTATTGGACCCGGTGGGCGCAAAATGGGTTGTTACGCGGACTTTGCTGAGGAAAGTCACCGTCTTGCCTCCCTACTCCTCGAAATTATGTTCGAAGACGACACACATAAACCAGTTTTCAACCCAAGCTTAATCATAAAGATACGGCCGGAGGTGCTCAAAAACAAAGAATGCGAATCTCTTCTCTTTGAGTCCCATAGATTGGCGGCTGAAACGGGTCTCCCATATTTCGCAAATCTCTGTTTCAAAGAACAAACACACGCCTCTTATACTGCGACAGGGTGCAGATACGCCAGCGACTGGAAAGGAGACTGGGAACTAGACACCCTGCAAACAGGAAACATCGATAACGTGATAGTAAATTTGCCCCAAGTGGCATACGAAGCTGGAGGAAAACAATCTACCTTTTTTGAATTATTGGACGAACAACTGGAAATGGCGTTAAGAGCCTTGGAGATAAAATATCGAACGATCAAACAACGCGCGAGTGAGAACCTCCTCCCATTCCTCACGCAGAGAGTCGATCGTGACCCCTACTTCAGAATAAAAAATGCATCCCGTCTCGTCAGCTTTGTTGGGTTGAATGAAACCATGGAATCGTTTTTAGGAAAAGGGCTGCAGCGAGATGGCCAGACTCTGGAGTTCGCTCAGAAAATCGTAGAGTATCTTTCCCAAAATGTTCAGAGGTATGCAAAGAAGCCTGAAACTCGGGCTTCCCTAGCTATGGTGCCCAACGCTGGCGCCGCAAAAAGATTGGCGGAATTGGATGCAGAAAAATACGGGTGGGCAAAGGTTCATGCTCAAGGCACCAGAGAGCAACCCTTCTACACGGACATGGTTGCCTTGCCCTTGGAGGCTGATGCTTCTTGGAGGGAACGACTAGGCGTTGAGGAGAAATTTCACAAGCTAGCTCCGGGAGGCCACCTTTCCCCTATACAGCTCGCAGATTCAGAACAAGATCCCAGCGAACTTTTGTCTGCCACGCAAGAAATCGTTGGAACATACGCTGTCGGCCTCTATGTTTTCACTCGGCATCTCGCCTATTGCGCAAGTTGCCAAAAGACTTTTTTTGGTATTTTGTCAAGGTGTCCGTCGTGTGGATCAGTTAATATGCTGGATTGCTTCAGTCGTGTATCCGCAAAACATTCGCCGTCATCTTTATGGTTTTCAGCCAAGCGTTCCGCCCTAGGAAAGCGAGTATCGTACATGTTAATTTCAGGATAGGTTTTTATACAGAATTTTATACAATTTGTTCTAAAAATCTAAAAGCAGAATCATCTTGTATAAGACTTTATCTCACCCATCTACGAGGTGTTTTCATGGGTTTTTCAAGAGATTCCGTCAGTTCCCTTGAGCGTCCTACACGGTTTAAAGAAATAGTAGTCTATACATCTAGCGGGTGCCCCAGATGTGCAATTCTGAAAAAGTGGCTAAAAAACAAAAAAGCGGATTTTGAAGAAAAAAATCTGGAAGATGTAGATGTCATGACAGATTTAGTCATGAGAAACGCTGTGGTTTCGTCGGCACCAGCTCTGGAGGTTGAAGGAGCAGTCTATACACATGGCCAAATTTTCGACGGCGACGGGCTGATTGACACCAAAATCTTGGAAATTTTGAAGGGCATTTAATGGATAAGGCTAAATTGACTCAAGAAATTCGACCGATGGTCAGGAGAAGCGACGGTTTCATAGTGCCGTGGAATCGGAGCGCAGTCGTGAAACAACTCCTAACGGAGACAAGACTCGCCAAGGAATTCTATGAAGTGAAACCGATAGATGAGGAAGAGGCGGAAGAAATAGCCGTTAATGTTGAAAAGAAAATCTTTGACTTCAGGCTTAAATTCGTGAGCGGCCCCCTCATAAGGGAGCTTGTAAACAACATCTTACTCGACAAGTCGCAAGAAAAGCCTGAGTACGCTCTCTACAGGAATATTTTAACTAGAGTAGGAGCGCCGGTTTACGACGCCTACCTAATGGATATGGGGCAAGGATTCAAAGCAACTGAAAACGCGAATCTTCAACCCAACCCTGAAACCTCTCACAAGAGGAAGGCTGACTGGGTTTCCGGAGAAGAATACCTACTGCTAATGCCTCCGAAAATCGCTGATGCTCACTTGTCCGGAGATTTACATATACACGATCTTGAATATTTTGGAACGAGACCTTTCTGCCAAGATTGGGACCTCCGCTATTTCTTTTACTACGGGTTGATGCCCGATGGAATTGGCACGAGGACCAGCATCGCGGGTCCAGCTAAGCATCCAGAGGTCGCGATTCTTCACACCGCTAAGATTCTGGCTTCCGCCCAGACAAACTTTGCTGGCGGCGAAGGCTTCTACAATTTCTTAGTTTTTCTTGCCCCCTACATGAGAGGCCTGGGCTATGAGAGGGTTAAACAGCTCATGCAGATGATGTTCTTCGAGTACACTCAGGCCTACGTAGCTAGGGGTGGGCAACTGGTTTTCAGCAACATTCAGGTTCAGCCGGGAGTTCCAGAGCTGTGGAGAAAGGTTCCTGCAGTGATGCGTGGGCGGGTTGGACCAGACGTTTACGGAGACTACGAGGACGAAGTTCGTCTTATGTTTAGGGCGCTTTACGACGTCGCGTGTCAAGGTGACTACTGGGGGAAGCCTTTCAACTTTCCAAAACTTGAAAATACTCTGAGCCCCGAATTTTTCAAGCCCGAATACGATGAGTTCTGGCTAGATGTTCATGAGGTTGTAGGAAAGTTTGGAATACCTTACTTCGACAACCTTATGCCAGCTTATAGGGGCTATGGCAAAGGGGTTTCATGCTACCAATGTTGCGCCTACTGTTTTGTCGAGACCCCCGAAGACAGCCCAGACTTCGAAGACAAGTTGTATTTCAATGGTGGAAGACATTTTACCATGGGAAGCTGGCAGGTTGTAAGTCTAAACCTTCCAAGAATGGCTTACAGATCCAACGGAGACGACGAGAGACTCTTCGAAGAAGGCCGTAGGCTGATGGATCTAGCCGTTGAAGTGTTCAAGACGAAAAAGAAATGGATGAACCTTGTGATAAATAACAATCGGATACCTTTCGCCACCCAACGTCCCTTGGACCCAAAAACCGGTGAGAAGGGAACTCCGGCTGTGGATTTCAGTGAGTTGGCTTTTACGATAGGTCTTGTGGGCGGAAATGAGATGGCTCAGTGGCACACAGGCTACCAGCTTCATGAGCATCCGGAGGCTGTAAAGATTCTCGTAAAGCTGATTCTTGAAATGCAGAAGCACAAGAAGCTGCTGGAAGAGAAGAGTGGCCTGAAGCTGGCTTTGGCTAGAACGCCAGCGGAATCCACGGCCCAGAGGTTTGCTATAGCCGACCTGCTTACAACTGCTCACCAAGACCAAGCGGAGAAACTTGTCAAGGGAAACGTTGAACAAGCCAAGTCTCTGCTTGCTGACGGAGCGAAGGATGTTCCTGTCTACTACAGCAACGGAACCCACATCTACGTAGGCGCCAAGGTCGGATTGTTTGAAAAGATGGATATAGAACAGAAGTTCTTTCCACTTCTGAACGGTGGGAACATGTTTCACATCTGGCTTGGAGACGCTTCTCCAGACCCTGAAGGGCTTTACAAACTGACTAAGAGAATAGCCACCAAAAGTCACGTAGGCTACTACGCCTACACGAAGGACTTAACCATCTGCAACAACTGTGGAAGAGTTACGTCGCCCATCTACGAGCAGTGCCCCCATTGTGGTGCCTCACAGGTGGAATGGTGGTCGAGGGTAACAGGTTACTACCAAGCGGTGAGCGGATGGAACGAAGGAAAAAAGAAAGAGCTCATGGACAGATACAGGACTGCTATATGACTTTGCTGATATTTTCTTTCGGAACCATCAGGGAGAAAACGCTGAGACTATTCTGTTACTCCTAGGATCAGAGCTAGGAGAGCCATTCTCATGACGATTCCGTTCCAAACCTGCTGAAAATACCTTGCATGTGGCATTTCATCCACCTCATCGTCTATTTCATCCACCCTTGGCAACGGGTGCATAATAATCATGTCCTCCTTCGCATTCTTCAGTGTGTCAGCACCAATCTTGTAGGTTCCCCTAACCTTGGCGTATTCAGCTGGGTCTGGAAACCTCTCCTCCTGAATCCTTGTCACGTAGAGCACATCTGTTTCAGGCAAAACCTCCTCGATTCCAGTTTTTTCCACTATTGCTATCTTCTTTTTAATAACGTCTGAAACTTCCCTTCGCATCCGGAGAAGATCCGGCGAAATCAGACGTAGCTTCACCTTGTAAAGGGACAACGCGTACGCCAAAGAATGAACCGTACGCCCATACCGTAGGTCTCCCATCAAAGTGATGTTAAGCCCATCGATTTGTCCCTTCTCCTTCAAAATAGTGTACAAATCCAACAGAGCTTGGGTCGGATGCTCCTCGGCTCCTGAACCAGCATTGATGACTGGTACATGAGCAAACTCAGCGGCAAGTCTAGCCGCTCCTTCCAGCGGATGCCTTAGCGCAATAACATCCGCATAGTTTTCAACAACCCGAACAGTGTCGGCGAGATTCTCCCCCTTCTTGATCGAAGTGATTTCCGGCTCAGCGAAACCAATGGCGGTTCCTCCAAGTTTGTGCATGGCAGCCTCGAAGCTCAGGCGGGTTCTTGTGCTGGGCTCAAAGAAGAGGGTGGCTAGGGTTTTGCCGTGAAGCATGTCGGAGCCACGTTTAGCGATGGGTTCCATGGCACCAGCAATCTGTAACATGTAGTCGATTTCTTCCCGAGCAAAATCCTTGATTGATACAATGTCTCGTCCCTTAAACTCCAACATAGACACCAGACAGACTTTAACAAGTCATAAATAAACTCTTTACTCAGTAACTCCAATACAGAATCGTGAGGAATGGTTAACTTGACCAAAAAGACCTTGCGCGTGTCAAAAATCAAGGACGGCACCGTGATAGATCACATCACAGGCGGCCACGCGTTGGATGTAATAAAAATTCTGAGAATCACAGGTCGCGTGAACGGTGTTGTAACCGTCGCCATGAATGTTCCCAGCAAGACGCTAGGGGTGAAAGACATGGTCAAAATCGAAGGGAGAGAACTGAAGTCCGAGGAAGTGGATAAAATAGCGTTGTTAGCTCCCCGCGCCACCATCAACATAATTAGAAACTATAAGGTCACAGATAAGCAGCGGGTCAAGCTACCCAAGGTTATACGTGAAATAGTGAGGTGCGCAAATCCGGCCTGTATCTCAAACAGCACAGAACCAGTGCTACCCACTTTCTACGTGGACAACGAAGAGCCCCTCCGCCTAAGGTGTCATTACTGCGCGTCTATCATGGAGAAACAAGACATACTCAAACAATTCTAATTATGTGTGATGGAAATGGAAGGTAGATGAAAATAACGAGCTATGTTTATCTATGTGCGCGCACAAAAGTGAAGTTTATATTTTGGTTTTTTTCATTTTACTTGCGATTCTGTATCCTGAGAGGTGATATTTACGGCATCTATTAAAGAACTGCCAACGCGCCCACCAACCAGATTTCAAAGAATTGGTGCCCACACCCACATCAAGGGTTTAGGACTTGAAGAAAACTTGAAAGCCGCCAGAACAAAGGACGGAATGGTCGGTCAGGAAAGAGCTAGAGAAGCTGCGGGTCTTGTTGTTCAGATGATAAAAGAGGGAAAATTAAGCGGCAAAACCGTGATTCTTGCTGGCCCTCCTGGATCAGGAAAGACAGCCATTGCCGTCGCAATTTCAAAAGAACTAGGCGAAAATGTGCCGTTCATCCAGATAACTGGGAGTGAAATCTACAGTAGCGAGCGCAAGAAAACAGAGATCCTTTTCGAAGCCATAAGAAAATGCATCGGGGTCGAGATTCACGAGATGCGTAAGGTGTACGAGGGAGAACTTACCAGCATGGACATAAGAACCGCTTCTCATCCCTACAATCCTTACCAAAAAGTTCCGGAAAGCATCAGACTCACACTGAAAACTCGGGATGAGGAGAAGACCATCGAGGCAGGGTCGACGATAGCCCAACAGGTCATTCAGCAGAACATGTCAGAGGGATACGTGATACAAATCGACGCTGAAACTGGAAGAGTAGTTAATCTCGGCATAAGCATGGAAAGTACAAAAGGAAAAACCTACGACATAGACACTCGGAAAAAAGTCCCTCTTCCTCAAGGAAAAGTGCTTAGAGAGAAAGAGTTTGTTTACACTTTAACCTTAGCAGACATGGACGAAATTAATGCCCGTCAAAGATTTGGAGGAGGATTTGCCTCCATGTTTTTTGGAGGCGCCGAAACCAAAGAAATAGACACCGAAGTCCGCACAGCCGTGGATGAGGCCGTAAAAAAGATGGTGGATGAAGAAAAAGGTTTCATCCATCCAGGCGTCTTGTTTATCGATGACTCACATCTCCTAGACCTAGAAGCATTCAGCTTCTTGGGTAGAGCCATCGAAAGCGAGCTTGTGCCAATCATCATTTTAGCCACGAATCGAGGCGTCACCACCATCCGAGGTACCGACGTCAAGAGTCCAATGGGCTTCCCTCTCGACCTAGTCGACCGGTCAGTGATCATCGGAACTGAAGATTACGATGCCGACAGCATTCGTGAAATCCTGAAAATACGATCCAGAGAGGAGAAAATAGCGGTTAATGAAAAAACGTTAGAAAAAATCACAGAAGTCGGAGCCAAGACCTCGCTACGATACGCGGTTCAGCTGCTAAGCTTGGCGGCTCAAAACGCCAAAAACGCCAAACGCAAAGGTGTTGCCATTAAAGATGTGGAACGAGTCAGCAACCTATTCATGGATGTCTCTGAAGCAACACGACACCTCAAGAAATACGAAGAGAAGATGATGTCCCACTAGGACTGCGCGCGGAGCGAACATGCAAGCTGTTCCATGGGGCCAAGTCAACTCTTGGCACTGCAACGCATGCGGAATTTGTTGTAGATGCTACGATGTAGTTCTCAAGTTTCCAGAATGGTTAAACATTGTAAAAAATTTTGGAGTTAAATACACTGCACCCAGCCTAAACCAGTTTTTCTTGAGAAGAAGAGCTAATGGTTCCTGCTCATTCTTACATGAGACTCCAAACGCATCATTTTGCGGTCTGCAACATGCGAAGCCACAAGCCTGCAAACTATGGCCCTTCAAGATCTTGGATAGACCGAAATTTGGTGCCCCAAAAAATGCAGTCTATTATCATGGGAATAGAAGGCTCTTCATATATGTAGATCCTGTATGTACTGGTCTAAGGTTTGGTTTGCCAACTCAAGAGTTTGTCTACTCCGTAATCCCGGAATTCATAGAAATCGCCTTCGGGGTACGCAGAAAACAGTTCAAAACCACTGCTACCTTGTACCCCATATATTAAGGGTGCGACATACCGGCGCGCGCATACCGGGCAAATAAGCCCATTTTGCGCTTATTTCATGTGTGCACACACACAAAGGTTTCGGGCATGAGTGTGCACTGAAGATTAGGCTTTGGTTTCGTTGGTTTCCTTGTTTTCGTGTCCAAGAGTCCTTGTGGATATCTCGCGTATTAGTGGTTCTGTCTTGCCTCCTTCTATCTCTATCCTTGCGTTTGGATATTTTTGTTGAAGCTGTTTTCTGAGCACGTTTACGTCTGTATTTTTTCCAACTTTTGCGTTAACCTTTGTTCCTTCAGGAGTTTGAACCACACTTATTGAATACCCAGTTTCAGAAAACTCATTGTGCTTTGATTCCTTGTGGGTGAACAAAGAGCTCCCAAACAGTTCGTCTATTATGCTGCGTTTTTTCTTGCGGGACATGATGTCTATCAAGTACTTGAGATATGGGTCCCCGCTTAAAAGTTTGTCAAGGCCTCCCGGAGTCTGTGACTGCTAATTGTTTACGCCCACACAACCTGCATGGTTATACGAGCTGGAGCCCCAAGCAGGGTGATGGAAACATGCATGCAATTTATTAACTGCGCGCGCTGTGGGCATTTAGTTTTTGCTGGAAAGCACGTTCCAGAAGAACTCATTGAGGGAGCTGACCTCCACAACGAATTGAAAGACGTAAACATCTGAAAGAAATAACGACAGCAGAGCGCATCGAGTATTAGTCAGCCTTATGTCTGAAGAAGAAGTATCGCCTTAGCGAGATCGCCGCCAGTCTCTTCAAGGGCTCTCTTCGCCTCCTCCATGCTTTTTCCAGTTTGATCTGCAACAAGCCTCACGTCCTCTTCGGGAAAAGTTATTTCGACGTCCTTTTCAACCGCTCTTTCGGTAATTCTTTCTCCACTTACCTGGAAGATTTTTTGCCCATGAAGATCAAGTATCGCGACTTGAGGACCTTCAACAACAATCTCTTTATTGCTAGTTTTAAAGATAACCTCCTGAACGTCGGGCATTTCTCCCATGCTTAGGCCCATACGTTGCATCATCCTCTTCGCTTCCCTTGGACTTATTCTTCTCCGCAATTCAATCTCCTCCCTTCTACACTAATTTTGGTGTGGTTTCTTAACTTTCTTCCGCTACACCCCTCCGCACTCGCACAGCCACTCCTCTTCTAAACGTCTTCATTTCCCTTCCAGAAAGTATGGCTCTTCCCACAGCCAAGACCTCACCTTTTTCGTTCACGACAATCACTTCTTCTTGAGGCCTTATCTCCTCATCTGCGTCGATTACATGTTTTGCAAAGACGCTTCTTCCCCCGACAACAAAAGGCTCGGCTTCTTCCTGAATCTTGACCCATAATCGTTGAGTTCTCATGTGCTCCATTATCCGCTTGGCTCCTGTGATGGTAAGGGAAAAGAGTCCGTCTGTGGGTCGAAGGGTGGCTAACATTTTTTCTCTCAAGTATACGTGACGTATTCTCCCAGTTCTCTTGGAGAAAACGATTCTGACGTGACGTGGGAAAAGCTTTCTTCCCACTCCTCCTCCAAATTGATAGTCCGCTACGCTTCTTATTTTCTGGAGGGCGTTACGTTTATCCCCCATGCTTTCACCATTGAATAGGGCGTGCAGTGTTGGTGAGACCTAAAGTTTTCTGATGTGCTTTCCAGAGGTGTTTCATATTCTCGCTCATGTTTTCTATCTTCCCTTGAACTCGGCCCTTCTCTTTTCCAAAAAAGCGATAATTCCCTCTCGGGCATCCTCTGTCGTTCCTGCTACAGTTTGTCCGAGAGCTTCGCACTCTAGAACTGAGCTTAAGTCCATGCTCAATCCTTTATTCATTATTTTTTTGGCTATTCCAAAGGCTACGGTGGGGCCTTCCGCCAGCTGCTTTGCCAATGTGATTACTTCGTTGTCCAACTCATCCGCTGGTACCGCCTTGTTTATCAAACCTATTCTTTCAGCCTCCTCAGCGTCAACCATCTTGGCGGTAAAGACAAGTTCCTTTGCCTTAGCTGGTCCCACTAACCTTGGCAGATGGAACAATGATCCTCCATCAGGAATTAGTCCTATCCGACTGAAAATAAGGCTGAACTGAGCATTTTCTGATGCAATGATTATGTCGGCGCTCAAAGCTAGACTGCATCCGATGCCTACGGCAACACCGTTCACCTTGGCTATGACGGGTTTTTCCAAGTCCGTTAGAGCATGGATTATTTCATGGGCCATTTGAGTCCAATATTTGATTTCTACCGGAGCTGCCATTTGTGCCATCTCGCTAACGTCTGCGCCACTGCAGAATCCGCGACCAGCTCCTGTAATAACTAAGGTTCTGACACTCCTATCCTTGACCATTTCTTCTATTGCATGTTTCAGCTCCTCGGTCATCTTTTTGTTTAATGCGTTCAATTTTTCGGGACGGTTCAGTATTAACGTGGCGATGCCGTTCTTCCTTTCCGAGATTATTGTTTCATAGTTCATTTAATTCCTCCTTCATTCCGTTTCCGGCGCTTGGCCATTTTCTGTTAGTCATTTTTGTTTTAAAGTTTGCGCGCTCGGAAACTCACATCATGCGTGCATGAAATGACCGAGTTTCACAATTCCGACAACTATAAGGAATAGGCTTGTGATAATATTGTTTAGGTGATGGCTTTTCGTGCAGTGCGAGGTCTGTGGCCGTCGGATACTAGGTAAAACCTACAGGTCAATAATCGAAGGAGCCAAGATGATCGTCTGCAGTGAGTGTGACAAATTAGGCTCTGGTTATTGGGAAGCTCAACCTCAACGTCGCGCAAAAAAGATGGCAAAGCCTCAGCCGAGACTTTCTATCCCTAGAAGAGAGCAACGTCCAACGGTGACTGAAAACCTGGAGGTTGTGGGTGATTTTGGCATAAAAGTAAGGCGAGCCAGAGAACACTTGGAATTGAGCCATGAGGATTTAGGTAGAAAAATCGGAGAGAAAATTTCGGTTCTTCGTAAAATTGAGAGCGGCAAGATGACTCCTGATCTTATCCTTGCGGAGAAACTGGAACATGCACTTAAGGTAAAACTGCTTGTTTCTCCCTTAGAACCTAAGGCTCCGCCGATAGCTTCGCCTCGACCCCGCGAAATCACCTTGGGTGAGGTAGTTCGCCTGAAGGAGAAGAAAATGGAGGCAGCCAAAGAACGAAAGCGATCATAGTTCAAAGACGACTTCCCTCCGAACCTTCGAGTCTAGATGAACTACAAAGCCTCGCCGAGGCAGCGGGATATACGATTGTGTGTTTCCTTGAACAAGTCAGAAATCAAGATCCTCGTTACCAAATTGGAAGCGGAAAAACACAGGAACTCGCCGAGTTGATCAGAAAAAACGGTGCCGAGAAAACCATATTCGACAATGAATTAACGCCGGTTCAAGCCTACAACTTGGCCAAAGCCACAGGTGTAGAGGCAATTGACCGTTTTCAACTCATCCTCGAAATCTTTGCTAAGAGAGCTTCAACCTACGAAGCGAATCTTCAAATTCAGTTAGCCAGACTGCGATACGAATTGTCGCGGGCGAAGGAGAGGGTGAGATTGGCGAGGTTGGAAGAGCAGCCTGGTTTTATGGGGCTGGGGAAGTATGAAGTGGACCTCTACTATGAAACCGTGAGACGGCGAATTCGTTCAATTCAAGAAAAGCTGAAGAAGAAACAAGAGAAGCGCCGTCTACATCGCGCTCGTAGAGCCGAACTAGGATTCTCTTCAATCTCCTTGGCTGGATACACAAACGCTGGAAAAAGTTCATTATTCAATATGCTCGCAGAAGAGATGGTTCCAGTAGATCCGAACCTGTTCACCACCCTTTCCACAACAACGAGAGCGGTGCGGCTTTCTAAAAGAAACGTGTTATTAACGGACACTGTTGGTTTTATCGATCGTTTGCCGTTAACGCTCATCCAAGCCTTTCGCTCCACCCTTGAAGAAACAATCTTCTCAGATGTGATTCTCCTCGTTGTTGATGTAAGCGAACCCGACGAAGACGTTGAAAGAAAGCTCTCTTCCTGTCTTGGAACAATTCAAAAAATAGGGGCAACTGGAATCGCCATCGTTACTGCGCTCAACAAGATCGATTTGTTGCGAGACGATGAGATACAACGGAAGGCCGAGGTTTTGAAAGATGTTACGCCACGTCCGGTTCTCATATCCGCCCTGCATGGAACCAACATAGGTTTGCTCAAGCAGGAGATTGTGGCACACCTTGAAGGTCACGTTCGGGCGTCATTTTCTCTTCCGATAACAGACGAAACCATGTCCTTCGTTTCATGGCTTTTCGGCCGCAGTGATGTTCACGAAGTGAAATACGAAGGAGAGAGCATGAAAGTCCTTTTTGAATCGATCCCCCGCTTTGCAGACAAGGTTCGAGGCCGTGTGGAACAGCTTGGCGGAACCGTTAACACACAAGGCTACAAAAGCTAGCCCACTGAGGCAAAAATTGCCGAAGGTTGTTGTTCTAAGATGGGGTCATAGACACAGAGATAAGAGACTCACCTCTCATGTAGCTCTCACTGCCCGAGCCTTAGGCGCATCCGGTTTCATTTTGGCAGATGTTAGGGATAAGAAAGTCAAAACAACGGTTGAAAAGGTTACAAAGCAGTGGGGCGGTTGCTTTCATTTTGAGATGGGATCTCCATGGAGACGGGTAGTCAAAGAATGGAAGGCGAAAAAGGATCTCGTGGTTCATCTCACCGCCTACGGAGAAAACATTCAAGAAAGCGACGTTCTACAGAGGATCAAGACTGCAAGGAAAGACTTGTTGGTTATAGTGGGTAGTAGGAAAGTTCCATCGGGCTTCTTCTCCAAAACAGTTTCAGACTTTAACGTGGCTGTTGGGAATCAACCTCATTCGGAAGTTTCAAGTTTGGCTGTTTTTCTCGATCGATTTTTTGAAGGTCGAGAACTGTCGAAGGAGTTCGAGGGCGCGAAAAAAAAGGTGATTCCTCAGGCTAGAGGAAAGAAAGTGGCAGAAGCTTAGTCGGTTGCGCGAGGGCTCGATTTGGTAAGAGATTTAAGTTTTGTTTTCCATATATCAAATAGTAGGTGCAAGCAGAGGCGTCTCGATGTTATCCTTCGTAGATGAAAAAACGTTGGAAAAGGTTGCTGAGGCCTTTGGCAGTTTAGAGGCCGTTAGAATCATCGACGTTCTGAAAGGAATCGGTGAAACAACGGATGATCAGATCGCAACTCAAACTGGGATACGATTGAACTTTGTTCGCAAGATTCTCTACAAACTTTATGACCACTCTCTTGTGGGCTTGAGGAGGTCTCGTGACAAAACCACAGGATGGTTCATTTTCCATTGGAGGCTTCAATTGGATCAGCTTGAAGGGTTCATTTTAAACCAAAAGCACCGTGTTCTCGAAAAGCTGGAAGCCAGGCTTAGATACGAGCAGAACCACGACTTTTACTACTGTCAAACAATAAAGTGTAGGCGAATTCCTTTCGAGGATGCCATGGAACTCGTTTTCCGATGTCCCACATGCAACAAGCCGTTGATGCACTTCGAGAATGGCAAAATCGTTAGCGTCTTGGCCGGAAGAGTTGAGCAGTTGAGGAAGGAGTTGGGTGAGTGAGGAACTGCCGTCTCCCCAGTTGGCTCTGAGGATTCTTTCTCAAAGTGGATGTTCCAACAGGGTTATAGCACATTGCACGGCGGTAGCAGATCTTGCGGTGCGAATTGCCAAAGCTTGCAAGAAGAAGGGATTAAACGTTGACATAAAACTCGTTGAAGCCGGCGCTCTTCTCCATGACATTGGTCGCTCCAAAACGCATGCGGTCGACCACGTGATCAGGGGCGTGGAGGTTGCTAGATCCTTGAACCTGCCAGAATCTGTTGTGTCAATAATTGAGCGTCACGCCGGCGGAGGCATAACCCTTGATGAAGCCAAAAAACTTGGCTGGCCGATCAAGAGCTATCTTCCCAACGCTTTAGAAGAAAAGATCGTGACCTATGCCGACAAGCTGATTGAAGGACTGCGAAGAGTGCCGATTGAACGAACCATCAAAAAGCTCTCTAGAGAGTTGGGGGAGAACCATCCTTCGGTTATAAGGGTGAAGATGTTGCACGAGGAATTTTCATCTCTGACAGGAGATTTGGATGCCGACAGTAACATTGCTTGAAAAGGCTTACGGTTCCATTTCTCTCGAGACCTTTGAAAGCCTCCTTTCTTCCTTGTGTAAAGGGCTAAAAGTCAAATTGAGGGTTGCCGGCGAAACTAATCGTGGATGGATTCAGGCGGAAGTTTCCGGCGAGGACGAAGTCGCAGCTTTGCATTTCCTTGAACGAGAAATGGGGTTGGCACCAGTTTCTCTCCATAACCTGAAAAAGTTTTCCGTCGTGCGAGGAAGAATTGTTTTTTCGGGAAAAAGCAAGAAGGAGCTTTATGTGGACATAGGAGTCTTCTCTCCGGAAACCTATGATGCTGTTCTACCGTTGCAGAGACTGCAGGCTCAACTGGCCGACGGAAAAAAGCTTCCGCTTCAAAGGCTGGTTGAACTTTATTGCTTGTATGACAATCTGCCGCTTAGAGTCAAAATCGCACAGAGCATTAGCATCCAAAAAAATCGGGTTGAAGCTGAACTGTCGGAAGAACAGCTTTCTCAAATAAACCGATGGATTCGCTCCAGTTTCGATCGACTGGTTGTGCTAGGTGCATTTTCCTCCGACGTTAGGCGTGTTGTAAAGATGTCGAAGCACTTTCGCGATGTCGTTAAAATCGAATCCTTGGGGATGCTTGAACACGTCATTCTCTGCAAATTGGGAACCGACGCTGTGGGGCTCATACCAGAGCTTGGGCGTCTTCTTCCCGACGCTTTTCTTGTTCCGTTTTCCCCAAGGAAAATTCGCCAACTTATCGAAAGACCGTTTCTTTGACTGGCGACTCACATTAGGCGGAGACGTAGAGTCTTGTTCAATGATTTCCAGTCTACGAGAGTGTTAACACAGCCGTCTCGTAGCAGGGCAACGCCTTGGGCTACGATCCCCAGTTTCTCACAGAGAAAGCTTCCCAAGACGAGTTCTTTAAAACAGGCAACTCCGAGGCAAGCTTTTGGTTTCACGTCGAAGAGTATTTTTTTTGCTATGCTGCCGCCTGGCAAAATGAATGTGCCTTTATATCCCAGAGTCTTTGCCATGTGGATCAGCTCTTTTAAAGAGCATCTTCCGCATGCTTGGCATTCGTAACCGTGGTCTCCTAATTCAGCGGGGCATTCTCTGGAACGTAGGCACTGAGGTAACATCAGTACCCTCTCACTGTAGGGTGTAGATGCGAACTTTTCTCTAGCGCCGCTGTTCTTTGTCTTGACGTAGAGTTGAAAAAGGTCTCTTTCCTCTACGCCCATTTTCGCTGCGACTTGTTCCAATTTCTGGATTGCGATGCCGCTGAATTTTGATTCGGAAAGTTTTTCTATCACACGCATGACAGAACCGCTTTCCCTTCTTTTCATGTGTTCCTGAATCTCCAGCTACAGATTAGCTATCGAGCTTTTGAGTATCAACCCTCTTAGAATTTCTGAGGTCTAATATAAATGTTAACCAAAAGTGGGCGCGCGCGGAGAGTTCAAGGGGTGAAGGGCTTCGAGGTTGAAGCTGCAGAGAAGTATGACGCGCAAGATTTGGATGGCTGCAATATGGCGTGCGTGTTTAGTGGTCTAAGTTAAGGTTTCTGCCGAGTTTGTTGTGTTTAACACGGCATTTTCCACGTGTTTCCAGAGCTCTTTTTCCAGTTTTGTCCAAGCTTCTTCTGATTTTAGGCGACGGGACATGAGGTATCCGCCACCGAGCATGGTTAACAAGAAGGGCGAATACCAAGAACGTTTCTTGTCCCGGCAATGTTCAAGCGTCACCGTGAAATCTTCTGGTTTTCCTTCGATAGTCACGCTTACGTAACCTTGTATCCTGAAATGTGGTGAGTCTTCTCCAAGAATTTGATAGCCCGTGGATGTTTCCCCCTTCACGGCCTCAAAGTCTTTTTCCTTAAAGAAGTCAGCTATGCGTGCGGTGAGCAAGGTCAAATCCACGTTTTTCTTTGTCCAGTTTCTTTGCATTTTCGATCCTTATTGAAAGCATTCCAATGGCATTTTAAAGGGTTATCGGATTTTGGCTGCTTGATATTCTATTTGAGCAGACGCGCCAGAGAAGTTGCGCGCGCTGTCTTCTAGACGCGATTTTTTTACGAAGGACGCCATGGTATACGATCGCCGACTGCTTCGGCCAAGCGAACCAGAAAGATTGACAGAAACACAAATATGATGACATCTAGCGCTAATCCAGTCCATATAATCTCAAATGAAGCCACAGATGCATACCAGGAGTGAAAGGGTGCGCTGATTTTGAACCATTCTAAAGGAAAACCAAAGTAGATGACTACAAAATCCGGCAAGGTTCCGGGTTCAGATCTCACGTGTATGATGAATGAAACGAAGATTAATAAAGCGGTCAAAATGGCGACATAGACGATGTCTTTGAAGGTTAGAGACACATTTTCTCTAATTAGGCTTCTGAACTTGCTGGTGTTCTCCATTTGAGGCTCAATCCTAGATACAACTGCGATATGCAAATTTAAAACCTTGTTGATTCCAGTTGAAGTAGGCTCGAGAAGAAGTCAAAGGTGCACATAAGAGCGAGCAGACTTGAAGGTGCTCGTTTGGATAGTTGGGGAATGCTGTCTAATCTGGTCTCTATTTATCTGCCTTTTTACGTTTCCAGAGGAGAAGTCCTATAGCCGTTATGATCCCTACGACTAGAATGACACTCGCAATCCACATGAAGAATGAAGAGTCCTCTTTGACTGTCACAATAATTGTGTCTGTGTCGCTGTTCTCAGCCGCGTCCCTAACCGTCAACGTAACCGTGTATGTTCCTGGTTCAGCGTATGTGTGTGTTACTGTGACACCGGTGCCTGTTGCTCCATCTCCGAAATCCCATTCATAGCTGACAACGCCTACGTTGTCGCTGGACCCACTGGCGTTGAAGATCACGGGTGTTCTCACGTGCACACTTCGGTCTGATCCAGCGTCAGCTTCCGGGAGAGCGACATCTGGGATCTTTGCGATTTCAATCGTGTAGGCGCTGCTTGATTCGGCGAAGATCTGTGTTCCAAGGAATGTTGCCTTAAGCCGACGGATGCCGGCTACTTGCGGTGATGTATGTGTGATTGAGACCATCCCGCTGCTGTTAGTCTCAGCGGAAGCTATGTTTTCCCATCCTTCTAGGTTAGACAGGTAAAAATCGATTAATGCTTGAGGTAGAGGATTTTCGTATTCGTCTCTAAGCGTCGCTGTTATCGTGAATAATTCTCCCTCGATCACTTTTGAAGGACCATCCAGTGTTAGTGTTGTTCTCACTTCTCTAACAGTTACAACCTTGGAGGTCATGGTTGCGGCGCTTCGATTATCTACAACCGTCAACGTCACGACGTATTCTCCAGCACTTGCATGTCTGTATCTTGGGTTTTGGATAAATGACTCATTGCCATCACCGAATTCCCAGTGCCATGAAACGATTTGTCCATCAAGATCATGTGATGTGTCGACGAAGTCGACAGTGTCGTAAATTGTAGGGTTAATTGGAGAATATGTATAATCGGCTGTGGGAGGGACGTTTTGGGGCTCGATTACTCTTATCTGGACGCCACGTGTGGCTTGGCCATAGGTGAACTGAAGAGTTGTGTGGGTGCTGTTCTCTGTCGGGGAGAAGGTTGAGTTGATACCGTCTATAGTAACTGCCCAAACGCTTGGAGGTTCGCTCTCTAGAAGGTTTCTAGGGATCGTTACGTCGCAGAAGCCCAGCGTACCAGATGGTCCAGTGACGTTGAAGCTTATCTGCTGTAGCGTTTGATTGAAATTGAAGCTGGCTATGGTTGAGTTGCTGAAGGTGGTGACGACATGAGTTTCTCCATCCGTGGTGATGTTGAACACTCGGAAGAAGCTCCAAGGATCGATGAGGGGGTAGTTGTCTATTCCCTGGTAGGATGTTTCTCCGATTCCGTCTCCATTCGAATCTGTTCCGTTGTAGTCGCTCCAGTAGTTGCCCTCTGCACCGTTGTCCCAAGTGTTCGTCGCTGCGTCAAGTGTTACTTGGACTTTGTTGTTGACGATGTTGTTTTGGTAAAAGGTGTTGTCGCTAGATTGGAATATATCAAAGCCGTATATCGTATTGTTTGATATTGTGTTGCCGCTGATGACATTGCCGCTGGAGCCCTCTGACAGGCCGATGCCAGCGTCATTGTTTGATATTTGGTTGTTGCGGATAATGTTGTTTGCAGAATTGTCAAGTGTGACGCCATAGAAGCGATTTGTAGTTATTGTGTTGTTGTTAATGAAATTGCTGTTGGATTGGCTCTCTATGTATATGCCTGTGTAGTTGTTGTTTCCTATTTTGTTGTCGTTGACATGGTTTTTTGAGGAAGCCCTTAGATATATGCCGAAATCGTTTGAGACTATGGTGTTGCCCATGATTTTATTGTCATCAGAAAATTCTACGTAGATGCCATAAAGAATGTTTGAGGTTATTGTATTGTCGATTATCGTGTTTCCGTTGCTGGACATGTTAATTCCGTTCTCACAGTTCAGGATCGTGAATCCGCTGATGTTTACGTTGTCTACAATGATCTCGATTCCCGCCTCTTTCGGGTCTCCGTGAATAAACGTGGTGCTTTCGCCAGCTCCAGTAAGTGTCAAGGATGTGTTTATTACCAGATTTTCGTAGTACGTTTCCGAAGCCACCAAGATTACGTCGCCGGGACTCGCAGCGTTCACGGCGTCTTGTATTGTTGGGTAATCGTCTGAAGGAACGCTCAATGTATCGGGGTACGCTTTCACCGACCCTGAAAATGGCACCACGAAAATCAGTGAAAGCAAGAGGGCGCATACAAAGACTTCAAGAAAGGGTCTCTTCTTCGGTTCTGTTTCATTCGTCTTTTGCTCCTCCTCGATAACTTTTGATTATGTTCATATATTTACTTCTTGGTTCTTACTTCTAGAATATTGTCTCATGTGTATTCGAGCTCTGAGACCTTGCGTATGGGTTCACTCGTTGATCTGCTCCGTAGCAGTTGGCGTCGTTCTCTTTTCACGGCTTGACTGGATGATAGTTCCAGAAAATAATCCTTTGGTTTTTGAAGGACTATTCATTTTTGGGTTTTTTCCTTGTTCGAATTGCGGCTTTGGTCTTAGCAAAGATTACTCGTCCTAACAACTCTGGTAGGTAGAGAAGGATTGCAGGCAGGATCAGGGCGATGAGCAGTGCAAGGGCTTTGGAGACATTCTGCGCGGTTTCTGTTGCTTGGAATATGATTCTTGTGTACGACACGAGAATGTAAGATAGTCCATCGAAAATTTCGGGGATGAATGGTCCTGCTATGGCAAAAGTAGCTCCCGCCAAGATGAAGCGGATGCTCCCGAATTTTAGGGCTTCCTTTGCGATCTCTATGTAACTTTGGTCTTCTTTATTCAGTTGATCTAGCGTTATTTTCTGAACCGCCTTGCCGTAGCTGCGCGCTTCAAAAACATCAGTCTCGAAGAAAACCGCAGTGCCTACTAGAGCTATCAGCAAGCTGTATCCTGCGCTGAGAAAAACAGCAAATAATGCAAGGGCTATGACTCCTGTGGCCGCCCAGATCAACAGCGGGAAATAAACTTTAGGTGCTATAGCCTTCTTAGGTTTCATCAATTGGTTCATCACCCACCTGTAACTGTAGCATGTTTCTTCCTCGAAGGCTTCACCTGGCTCCCCAGTCTTTGCTAGAGCCTCCTGTAGCGACTCACTTTTGCCACTGAGCTTTTGAAAGTCTTTTATAAGCACAAATCCCATCAAGAAGCAGATCACTCCGAAGGATTCCATGAGAACGATTGCGAAAAGATCAACCTCTGGGGGCAATGTCCTGCAACCTAGCAAAGGTTAGATCTCCACGATTTAAATTTTCACGTTGCGCGCACACAAGGATTTCACGGGCATGCTTTCATCCCCGGAAGCATGTCAGCGTCGGCTTGAACACTATACTTTCGACGCCAACCATGGATCAGTGCGGAACAACGGGTAGAACAAGTCAGCATCCAAAGGATTGGTGTGGGCGCATATGCATGCGAGGGGCCATAGATGTTGCCTTTAATTTGGAATTGCCAGTTTTGAAGATAAAGATATATAATCTTTTTGACATTACATGTTGTAGTGAAACGATGAAGAGACGAAAAAGGAAAGGAAAGACGAACAGACAGGCGTTGGTTCTGGTGTTTATTGCGGCGATCTCTTTAATCATATTAGTAGCAGCGCTGTACCAAGTTCTGGAAAGTAAACCAAATCCTTCAAGCGAACCAAAACCTCCAAGCGCAGAGTATTTTGAGATTTCCGATGTTGCGTACGACGGTTTCCTGAGCCAGAATGATACTGAACTAGATTTGTATATGCTAGGTTTCAATCTCACGGCTTTTGGAGGACGGGCTAATAACGTAATCGTCCACAATTTGGGAACGTACACGCCTGATGATCCTACTTGGGAGCCATTTAAGGAGTTGGGAGATATGTCGCAGGGAGACCCTAAACCGGTCTTGCTTAACAATGAACGGGGTGTAAAGATTTCTCTTACTGATGAAGGGTTTCCCTATAGAGTCAGGATAACTTCCGAAGAAACATCTAAGATACCACAAGAACAGTTCATTACGATCTACCTATAGCCAAACTCGATCCGCTCATGGTTGAGTCGTAGGCTTTTGGCCTTGCTTATACTTCCAGCTTCATTTTCAAAATTGATTTCCACAAGCCTCTTTCACGGAAATAATCGATCAAGTAGTTTTCAATTTCCCGGCTGCTGACGTCTCTTCCAACTAAAAGACGGCTTAGCCCGCTGGCCTTGCGTCTACTTCTAAACTTAGGCTTTATTATGTTGGGGTTCATGTTGAATCTTTTTACAACTTTTATCCTAAAACGCTCCAAACCGTGATCAGGGCATCTCAATTCTACCCAAAGAGTAGCCAAGGCTAGCCCGTCCAACCTAATTATTATTAGTACAGAGGTCGAATAAATACTTTGGTCAAACTCTGAGAACCTAATCA
>CAYFXU010000005.1:0-39446 GCA_964347145.1 uncultured Candidatus Bathyarchaeia archaeon | reverse complement strand
GCGGAAAGAAACTAAATGCAGAGACTGAAAAGAAAATTGAATCAAAAGTTAAAACTGAACCTTCATCTACTTCTATAAATGGTTGATTTCATTTGAATATGAATATCAACCAAGATAGAGCAGCCACAACTTCCCCCTTTTTTCTGTGTCGTCTGATAGGGTTCATCCAACTGCTATTATTACTCCTCAAATCTTTAGTGCAACTTGAGATGATTTATTGAACAACGAGAAAAGGGAAAGGAGGTGATAGGATGATCAAGAAAAGACACTTGGTAATTATCTCAGCAATAGTCGCTGTTTTACTTGGAAGTCTGCTTTACAACAACATAGCACAAGCACAGAGAGGAAAAGAACCCAACATATACAAAGATTCTGTGGAGATAGATGTCTTAGATTGGTCTGCTCGACTATATGGTTACAGCTACCCAATCGAACTTGGAGTGCAGTTTGACCGCTCTCTTGAATTTCCCTTCGTGTTCTCTCCTATCGGACTGGCAAGTCAAGGAGACTTGAACATTACAAGTTTGTGGGTAAACATAATTGCTTCTACGTTTGCAGGGCAAGGAGGCACAATCTCATTTAAGATTGGAATAAATGACAATGCGACATTGAGCATCAATGGTTGGGCAGTCCACTTTGACTTGGCAAGGACAGTTTCAGCCCATTTAGAAAACCATCCAAGTCTTCGAGCAATAGAACAGGGTATCAATGTGCTCCAACTCTACGATTTGAATCCATCCCCGCTTCCAGTGGTGACCCTCCATGAGATTAGAGTCTTCATTGAATACGAATATCAAACAAACTGAAGCAGCCCCAACTTCCCCTTTTTCCACAAGAGTTTCGGATAATTGCCTTTTCATTCCCCAACGGCTTTTCTTTTCATGAAGCCTAGGTGTCTTCTTAGGGAAAGGTGTATTCTTCTGGTGGAATCGAAATAATAGTAGATGGGGGGAAGACTAAAAAATTCAATTGGAATTCTGAGATTAAACATTACAGCAGCCGTTGTAATAGAAGCTCCAACCAAGGCTGTTATCAAGTATAGAGGAATCTTCCAAATCTTTCTCATCATGAATTCTTTAATTCTACTATCCATCTCTCTCACTGTATTAATAATAGAACATTCCTCCTTAAATTATCAATTCAACTTGAAATGAAAACACTTATATTACGTATGACTTGAAATAAGAGAATTTGGCGCGCGCGCGCATTGTTAACATGAACTGAAAAGGAGGTGATATAATGAAAATAGAATGTCCTGTCTGTGGGGTAGAAGGATATCTTCAACAAAGAGGCAATAGTTTCAGAGTGGGACATTATCGAGGCTATAACTCTAAGACTGGAACTAGAATAGTCGGATGGCATAAAATAACTAGGGAACAACTGCTAGTTGTTTACCAAAGGAATGGTAATCAAAATATGGTAATCAAAAACTTCAAAACAACCCTTAAATCTCAGAATCCTTCTAGAAAGGAAAATGTATGCCCTGGTAGTATAGTCCGGTCTAGTATAGGCGGCTGTCGCCCGCCTGACCCGGGTTCAAATCCCGGCCAGGGCGCCATCAACTTTGTTTGCGGGCTGTGTTGTTTCGGTTAAGAGTCGTGGCAGGGTTCGCAGGGCTTCCTTTTAACCCTAAAAGAGTTAGTTTATCTCAGAATAGTAATGTTTATAAGAGTAATCTTTGCCTCTGAGTTGATAGCCTCCAGCAAAACTTGAGGCAATTTGGGAGACCCGGCTTTTCGAGTCGGATGACACCGACCCAGTGGAGGAAACTCCTCGTTTGAAAATAACCGTAACAAACCGTTCGATCTTCGTACTTTATCACATAGACTTATGGAGGAATTAGACAGATTTGGAAATCTCCCAAGATGATATTCTTCTTCTCCAAAAATCCTTCTTCAAAGAGAAAGGCCTAGTGAGACAGCATTTGGATTCCTTCAATGAATTCATCGACCATGGAATCCAAGAAGTCGTAGACGAAACTGGCGAAATCAACATCGAAATCCCTGAGATGCCCTATAAAATTAAACTTGGTCAACTGTGGATAATAGATCCTCAATCAAAAATCAGTGGAACATACATCACTGAGGTCGATGGTACAAAACATGAAATCTTCCCCATGGAAGCGCGATTCCGAAACCTTACCTACGCTGCGCCCCTGGCCTTGGAAATGACCCCTATCATCGATGGAAGGGAGCAAGAACCCGAACTGGTCCTGATAGGGGACCTTCCGGTTATGCTGAAATCCAAACTCTGCGTACTCTCCCAGCTGACCCCTGAAGAACTAGTTGAACATGGAGAGGACCCAAACGATCCAGGTGGGTACTTCATCGTCAACGGTTCTGAACGCGTCGTCGTCGCCATGGAGGATCTGGCTCCAAACAGGATCCTCATAGACGTGGACACGCGTGGAACAAAACCCGTTTATCAAGCCAAAATCTTCTCAACAACGGTGGGCTTCAGAGCAAGAATTCAGCTGCGAATGAAGTCTGATGGAGCCCTCTACATTTCAATTCCAGGTGTACCCACAGAAATCCCCTTCATTATTTTAATGCGAGCGCTCGGAATGGAATCAGACAAAGAAATCGCCGAAACAGTTTCTCCAGAAAAAACCGTGCAAAACAAGCTTGAAGCCACTTTTGAAAAGGCCGCGGGTTTCGACACCATGAGAGACGCCATAATGTATATTGGGAACCGTGTAGCCCATGGACAAGTGGAAGAATACCGCATCCAAAAGGCCGAGAACATTATTGACCGAAACTTTTTGCCTCACATTGGCCGAACAATAGAAAAACGCGAAGAAAAAGCGCTTTTCCTCGGAGAGATGGCGTGCCGAGTTATCGAACTGAAACTAGGAAGTAGCAAACCAGACGATAAAGACCACTTCAAGAACAAGCGCCTAAAGCTCGCGGGTCCTCTGCTCGCAGATCTTTTCAGAATTGCCTTCAGAAACTTGTGTCGAGACGTAAAATACCAGCTTGAACGGATGGGCTTCAAACGGCAGATGATTACGGTTTCAGCTGCTGTCCGCCCTGGAATTATTACTGAACGTCTTCAACACGCCCTTGCAACAGGCAATTGGGGGCGAGGCCGCGTCGGCATAACTCAACTTCTTGATCGAACAAACAAAGTCTCCACCCTGAGCCACCTACGAAGATTGCAGTCCCCCCTCAGCCGCAGCCAGCCCAACTTCGAAGCAAGAGACCTGCACCCGACCCACTGGGGAAGATTGTGTCCAAATGAAACACCAGAGGGATCAAACTGCGGTTTGGTAAAGAATCTCGCTCTAGCCGCCTGCACCTCAGTGAGCGTAGATCCTGAAAAAATGAAGCAATTCCTTTATCGAGCGGGTGTTGTTCCAGTTCAAGAAACAAGTGAGGTACTCCGGATTTCAGGCGCGAAAGTCTTTGTGGACGGTTGTCTCATTGGTTATTGCATTTCGCCTCAGGAGTTAGTAGTTGAATTGAGGCGAAAACGTTGGAAGGGAGAAGTATCTACGGAAGTTAATGTCGCTCATTTCACTAACATCTACGGCGAAAAGGAAGAAATCTACGTTAATTGCGACACAGGGCGTGTGCGCAGACCTCTCATAGTTGTGGAAAACGGAGTACCCAAATTACAGCCAGAACATATTGAAAAAATCCGATACAAAGAATGGACTTGGGATGACCTCACCAAACAAGGCATAATCGAGTACATTGATGCAGAAGAAGAAGAAAATGTGTTTGTCGCTATGGATTTTGATGAAGTTAACTCCGAACACACCCATTTGGAGGTTGCTCCCTACACCATTCTCGGAATATGCGCCTCCATCATACCCTATCCGGAACACAATCAATCTCCACGCAACTCTTACGAGGCGGCTATGGCCAAACAAGCTCTCGGGATACACGTAACAAACTTCCTCCATCGGGTTGATTCCCGTTCCCACATTCTACACCACCCACAAACACCCTTGGTCAAGACGAAGCCAATGGATATAATAGGATACGAGCTTCGACCTTCAGGTCAGAACTGTGTTGTTGCCATTATATCATTCGAGGGCTACAACATGGAAGACGCTCTCATCTTCAACAAAGCCTCCATCGAACGCGGTTTGGGACGCTCCGCGTTTTATCGGATCTATGCAGCTGAGTGCCGACAATATCTAGGCGGTCTTAGAGACCGATTTGTCATACCAGAGACGGGGATCAGAGGATATCGAGGCGAACAATATTACCGCCTTCTCGAACCAGACGGCATCGTCAGCCTAGAATCCGAGGTAACTGGCGGCGACGTTCTCATTGGAAGAACGAGTCCGCCCAGATTCCTCGAGGAATACAAAGAGTTTGAGGTCAAAGGTCCAACCATGAGAGATACATCAATTGATGTGAGACCAGCTGAAACCGGCGTTGTAGACGACATCTTTATCACAGAAACAGGTGAAGGAAGCAAGCTTGTAAAGGTCAGAGTCCGTGACCAACGCATCCCAGAACTGGGTGACAAGTTTGCCTCTCGCCACGGACAAAAAGGCGTCATAGGAATGATTGTGCCGCAGGAAGATATGCCCTTCACTCCAGAGGGAGTCGTTCCCGACATCATAGTCAACCCCCACGCGATTCCGTCACGAATGACTATCGGGCAGTTCCTCGAATCCATGGCTGGAAAGGTTGCCGCTGCGAGGGGCAAACCTGTTGATGGAACACCCTTTACCAATGAGAATCCGGAACAATTAAAAAATGACCTGGTCAAGCTCGGATTCAGCCATACTGGCCGAGAAATCCTCTATAGTGGCGTTTCAGGTGAAAAATTCGTTGCCGACATTTTCATGGGCATCGTGTACTATCAAAAGCTCCACCACATGGTTGCAGACAAGATCCACGCAAGAGCTCGAGGACAAGTTCAAATGTTAACCCGGCAACCGACTGAGGGGCGCGCAAGAGGAGGCGGATTGCGGTTTGGCGAGATGGAGAGAGACTGTTTGATTGGACATGGCGCTGCCATGCTGCTGAGAGATCGGTTGCTTGAGGAATCCGATAAATACCTTCTTTATGTGTGCGAAAATTGTGGCTTCATCGCATATTATGATATTAAGCAACGCAGGTATATGTGTCGACTTTGTGAAGAAAAAGCCCAGATTTCTCCAGTAATCGTTTCCTACGCCTTCAAGCTTCTTCTACAAGAACTGGCGAGCCTCTGTATAGCCCCTCGCCTCAAATTAAAGGTGAGAGCGTGAAAACGGTGATGGAAGAAGCCGTTCATAAGGTTATAGATGAACTCTATTTCGGGTTAATCTCACCACAAGACCTACGTCGGCTATCTGTTGCGGACATACAAACAGCCGACACCTACGACGAAGACGGAGCCCCGATAACATCAGGGCTCATGGACGGTAGGTTAGGAACCCTCGAGCCTAGACAACGATGCAAAACCTGTGGAAACACCGCCATAAGATGCCCCGGACATTTTGGGCACATTGAGTTGGCGGTTCCCATCATTCACATTGAATTTGCCAAAATAATCTACAGCCTTCTTCAGGCAACGTGTAGAAACTGTGGACGCGTCTTATTATCTGAAGCCCGAATCGCCGAAATTAAGGCCAGAATTCGGCGTACCCGCAAGCTTATGGGAGCAGTGTCTGGTGACCTCTACAAGAGAGTGTCAAAGGAGGCAAAGAAAAAAGAGTGCCCTCATTGTGGAGCCCAACAATTCAAAATAGAATTCGCAAAACCCACAACATTTTACGAGATTTTGGAGGAGGGAGCGGAAAGATTAACGCAAAGTATGGTTCGAGAGCGACTCGAACGGATACCCGACGACGATCTTGAATTATTTGGTTTTAAGCCAGAGAGCGCTCGACCAGAATGGATGGTTCTCCAGGTTCTTCCGGTTCCACCAGTTTACGTAAGACCCTCAATAACCCTAGAATCAGGAATCCGGTCCGAAGACGACTTAACCCATAAGCTCGTCGACATTATCCGTATCAATCAACGATTGAGGGAAAACATGGAAGCAGGGGCCCCAACGCTCATCATCCAAGATTTGTCGGAGCTTCTGCAGTATCATGTAACCACATACTTTAACAATGAAGCTTCAGGAATTCCCCCTGCCAGACACCGCTCTGGAAGAGCGCTCAAAACCCTATCGCAGCGCCTTAAAGGAAAGGAAGGGAGATTTAGAAGTAATCTCTCCGGGAAAAGAGTGGACTTTTCAGCGCGCACCGTGATCTCCCCAGACCCGAATCTTGATATCAGCGAAGTTGGCGTGCCGCTCGATATTGCTATGAGACTTTCAATGCCCGAGAAGGCCACAGCATGGAACATTGAAGAAATGCGAAAGCTAGTTATCAATGGCCCCGAAAAATATCCTGGTGCTCTCTATGTCGTAAGAAAAGATGGCAAACGTGTTAGATTGGAATTCGTCGTGGAACGAGAAAAAGTTGCCGAGGTTTTAGAGCCTGGTTTCATTGTAGAGCGCCACCTTGGGAATGGCGACATAGCAATTTTCAACAGACAACCGTCTCTACACCGAATGTCCATTATGGCGCATTATGTTCGAGTTCTACCGTACAAGACATTTCGCTTGCACTTATGTGTTTGTCCTCCATACAACGCTGATTTTGACGGAGATGAAATGAATCTTCACGTGCCCCAAAGCGAAGAAGCGCAGACGGAAGCGCGTCTACTGATGCAAGTTCAAGATCAGATTCTCTCACCAAGATTTGGAGGCCCAATCATAGGAGCAATTCGAGATTTCATTACGGCTGCCTATCTTTTCACCAGAAAATCCAACTTTCTCACAAAGGAAGAAGTTTGCAGGCTACTTGTAGCAGCGGGTTATGATGGACCACTTCCAGAACCTGAAATCAAGGCACCTGAGCCTTCTTGGACTGGAAAACAGATATTTAGCGTCTTTCTTCCAAAAGACCTGAATTACGTATTGAAGGCGACTGTTTGTCGCAATTGTTCACGTTGCCTCTGCGAAGAATGCCCCTATGATGCCTACGTGGTCGTCAAAAATGGGGAATTGAAATGTGGCGTGATCGATAGACGTTCCATAGGCGCTGAACAATCGGAGAGCCTTCTTCATCGCATAATAAAGGATTACGGCGCTCAAGCTGGACGGCAATTCCTGAATTGTATATGTCAACTTCTCAAGCTTTTTGTGAGCATGCGGGGCTTCACTTTTTCTTTCGACGAACTTGAATTATCTGGCAATGCTCAAAAGAAAATAACCAAAACAATAGGGAAATTTGAAGAACGAATAGAAGGATTAATAATGGCTTTTCGAAACGGCACATTGCCAAGGCTTCCAGGCCAGACCCTCGACGAGTCCTTTGAAATTTACGTAATGAACGAACTAGCTGGGGCTAGAGATAAAGCTGGACAAGTAGCCGATGAAGACTTTGATATAGACAATTCCGGAATGATTATGACGAGAACTGGAGCGCGAGGATCCAACCTCAACATAGGCCAAATGACGGCTTGTGTCGGCCAACAGTCTGTAAGAGGAAAACGGATAATGCGCGGATACGTTGACCGAGCTTTATCACATTTTAGAGCAGGGGACCCCTCCCCAAAAGCTCGGGGGTTCGTCTATTCTTCTTATCAGCAAGGTCTAGATCCCATTGAGTATTTCTTTCACGCCATGGGTGGACGAGAAGGATTAGTGGACACAGCCGTGCGAACACAACAAAGCGGTTACATGCAGAGACGCCTCATCAACGCCTTGGAACAGCTGCGCATCGAGTATGACGGAACCGTTCGAAACTCGATTGGCGACATTGTTCAACTGAAATATGGAGAAGACGGAGTTGACCCTGCCAAAAGCGATCATGGAAAAGCGGTAAACATTAGGCGCCTTATTGAACAAATAAAGATCGTTATGGAGAAGGAAAAACCTGCCCCCAAACAATATGTCAAAGAACGCCTTCTTGAGGTCGAAGATCAGCTGACGCCGCTTCTCGTGAAAGAGTTGAAGTCTGAAATAGCCAAGGCCAAACTTAGTCAGGGAGGCGTCGACCACGCAATCAGGTTAACATTAGAAAACTACAAAAGAGCTCTTGTCGAGCCTGGGGAAGCCGTTGGAATCGTGGCCGCGCAGTCTATTGGTGAACCTGGCACTCAGATGACGCTTCGAACATTTCATTATGCTGGAGTCAGAGAACAGAACGTGACTCTCGGCTTACCCCGCCTCATAGAAATAGTGGACGCTCGACGAACACCATCGACTCCCATCATGACCATTTATCTGGACAAGGAGCATCGGAAAAGTAAAGAAAAGGCCACCGAAATCGCCCGCAATATCATCTGCACAAACATAGAGGACATCGCAGAAACCGAGCCATATCTAGATCCGGAACGGGAAGAAGTCATTGTCAAACTCGACCCAAACATGATGAAAGAACGCGGTGTTGATGTTGAAGAATTGCCGAATCTGTTGCAACTGCCGAAGTACGACGTAAAAGTCGAAGAAAACCAGTTGACCGTCAAACACGAGAAGTCATTGACCCTGAAGAAACTGTTCGATAAGATCTCTGCACAGCATGTCAAAGGAATACCAGGTGTCCGAAGGGTTCTTGTCACCGAGGAGATGGGTGAGTGGGTTATACGAACGGATGGCTCTAACTTGCCGAGGGTCCTTGACGTTTATGGTATAGACCCAACACGAACAACCACTAATCACATACATGAAATTGCCACAACTCTCGGAGTTGAGGCAGCAAGAAATGCGATAACCAGAGAAGCCATGGGCGTTCTTGAAGAGCAAGGACTCGACGTGGACATACGCCACGTTATGTTGGTTTCTGACATTATGACCTCAACTGGCGATGTAAGACAGATAGGGAGACATGGAATCAGTGGAGAAAAATCCAGCATTCTCGCAAGGGCAGCCTTCGAGATCACGGTTCCAAACATCATTGAAGCGGCCATCAGAGGGGAAAGTGATCCTCTGAAGGGAGTAACCGAAAACGTTATAGTGGGGCAATCCATACCCATCGGCACAGGCTTAGTGGACCTTTACATGGCAACTACCAATCGAGAGAAAACAAAATGATCGACATAAACAAGGCCATTGCCACCACCGTGAAAACCGGAAAGATCTTGTTTGGAACCAACAACGCTGCAAAAAACGCTAAGACAAGAAGAGCTAAATTAATAATCGTTGCATCAAATTGCCCCCAGAAGATTCGCGAAGACATTGAACATTACTGTAAGCTTTCTAACATCCCGGTGACTATTTATAAAGGAACTAGCATAGACTTAGGCGCAGTATGTGGAAAACCATTCAGGGTTTCAGCCTTGACCATAAGAGAACAAGGAGATTCGGACATCCTCAAGCTCGCGGAGGCAGAGAATGGCTAGCGGAATAAAATTCACGAGCCGAGAGATGCGCTACATAGCTCTATTCGAAAGCATAACGGGCGCAACAGCGAAAGACTGCATAGTCGATAACGACCTAAACAGAATAATTTTCATCGTAAAAGAAGGAAACATAGGAATGGCTATAGGCAGAAGAGGAAAAAACGTACGTCTCCTAGAAAAAATGACCGGGAAAAAACATGAAGTAATCGAACACTCAGAAAATCCCGCTCAATTTATCAGAAACGCTCTGAAACCCGCCAAGGTGGATGAGATACGCATATCCGAACGTCCAGACGGAAAAACCATCGCCGTAGTCTCCGTGAAACCTAAAGACAAAGGGGTTGCCATCGGCAAGAATGGGAGAAACGCTGAAAGGATCAGATTTCTGGCAAAAAGATACTTCCAAATACAAAACGTCAGCATAACATGAAGTTATTGGTGAAAGAGACAGGCATGCTCTTGTGAATTTGTTCTCTCAAACAAGGTTTACGGTTGTGCACCACCATGCAAAAGGGGAAATTACATTCATGGTTGCATCCCTCATAACGGAATAGATTTTTTAGCGGTTTGCAATGGCGTAGTAGAGAAACTGAAGTTAAAGTTTGGAATCATCTAGGATTAGCGGAGATTGCAGGGGCAGCTAGTTTTCGTTTCTTCGCAAGCATCTTCTCTATTATTGGTCCCAATTTCCCATTTTCAGCCAATATTCTGTCTTTTCCCAGAGCTCCCATTTGTTCATTCATTTCGGCTATTACTTCAGCAAATTTTGAGCCTTCAGCTGCTGAAATATAGTCAATTCTCAACCTTTCTGGGCTAAGACCAAGTTTTTCCAGCATGCCTTTAAGGGCTTGCATGCGCTTTGTCATCCATACATTTCCAGAAATATAGTGGCAGTCGTATGGCAAGTGGCAAGCAGCCACGAGGACCATGCCTGCGCCTCTTCTGAAAGCTTCAAGGATAAAGTCACGGTCTACCCTTCCAGAACACATTACTCGTATAGCTCTAAGCACAGGTGGATACTCAAGGCGGCTAGTTCCAGCAAGGTCAGCGCCTGCGTAACTACACCAGTTGCAAAGGAAACCAAGTATTTTCTCTTCTGGGTTATCTTCCAAGGCTGCTTGAATTTGGTTCATTATTTGCGCATCGGTAAAGTGCATCTGAGTGATTGTGTCTGCAGGACATTCTGCAACGCAGGTGCCACAGCCGTGGCACGTGGCAGGATTAATCTCGGCAGGTTTTCCCTCTGGAGCTGCGGGAGCACCGTAGGGACATGCTTTCACGCATATGCCACATTTCGCGTTGGTGTTTCGGCAATTGTTTGGGTCCACCACGGCAATGATGGGTTCGATTTTCCAAGTGGGTTGAGAAAGGATGGTGGCAGCTCGTGCTGCAGCTCCGCTGCCCTGAGACACGCTGTAAGGGATGTCCTTCGGTCCTTGACAGGCTCCAGCTAGGAAGATTCCGTCAACTGCGGTGTCCAGCGGTTTAAGCTTTGGATGGCTTTCCATAAAGAACCCATCGGTTCCTCTAGTCACGTTTAGGATTCTGGATACTTCTTCTGTTGCTTTGCTCGGAATGGCCGCTGTGCACAGAACCACGAGCTCTGCTTCCAGTTCGATGGGTTCTCCGAGCATCATGTCTTCCGCACGAATGAGGAGGTTTTTTGTTTCCGGAATTTCGCTGATCTGAGATACTCTTCCTCGAATGAAGTTTATTCCTTGTTCGCGAGCTCTTCTATAAAATTCTTCGTAGCCTTTGAAATTTGCACGCATATCCATGTATAGGATGTAAATCTCTACATCTTCATGGTATTTCTCTCTTAGCAGAATCGAGTTTTTCAATGCATACATGCAGCAAAACCCTGAGCAATACTCGTACTTGTTCACATCTCTCGAACCGACGCACTGAATGAAAGCCACAGTCTTAGGCTTTTTTCCATCAGAGCTGCGTACAACTTTGCCTCCGGTTGGTCCTGCCGCCAAAATGAGTCTCTCAAATTCTAGGGCTGTGATTACGTTTTCGTATCTGCCGTAGCCGTATCGACTGTCATCGTAAGGTGTGTAAATGTCAAATCCGGTTGCAACAAGGATTGTTCCCACTTCAAGTTCGATTTCCTCAGGCTTCTGATCGAAATTGATGGCTTGACGTGCGCCACAAGCGTCCACACATTTGTAGCATTCAATACAGTAATCCATGTTGATAGTGTACACGAGGGGAACAGCTTGATCGAAAGGAACCGAAATTGCCTTCCTCACGCCCATGTTCATATCCCATTTGTTAGGAAACTCTATGGGACAAACATCCCGACACTCGCCACAACCCGTGCAGTTCTCAGCAATTACGTACCTCGGGTTTTTCCGAATCTTCACCTTGAAGTTTCCCACAAAACCTTCAACGCTGAGGAGGTCGGCGTACGATATTATTTCGATATTAGGATGACGGGAGACGTCCACCATCTTGGGGCCTTCGATGCATATGGAGCAGTCGAGGGTTGGAAAGGTCTTGTCCAGTTGAGCCATGTGACCGCCTATGCTTTCAGTTTTCTCAACGAGGTATACCTTGAAACCCATGTTAGCGAGGTCTAACGCAGCGCTTATTCCAGCGATTCCTCCGCCTAGAAGGAGAGTCTTGTTTGTCACAGGAACCTCCATCGTTTCGAGGCTTTGAAGCAACCTTGCCTTGGCAACAGCCATTTTCACAATTTCCTTGGCCTTGTCAGTTGCCTCCTTCGGGGTGTTTGGGTGACACCATGAGGAAAACTCTCTTATGTTCGCCATTTCGAAAAGGTAGGGATTTAACCCAGCCTCGGCGACGCATCTTCGGAAGGTTGGCTCATGCATGCGTGGTGAACACGCCGCAACGACGACTCTGTTCAATTTGTGCTCCGCTATTGCTTTTTTGATTTCCTCCTGTCCTGGATCAGCACAGGTATAACGGTTTTCAATGGCTACTAAAACGTTAGGTAGCGTGCGGGCGTACTCGATTAGTTCTTTTATGTCGATTACGCCTGCGATGTTGAGACCGCAATGGCAAACGAAAACCCCGATCCGCGGTTCCTCAGACATTTTTTAAGTCTCCATCCTCCATGGAAATCTTTTTTTAACGGATTCCTTCTTCCTAGTTGAGCTCTTGGTTTGTAGCTCCTTTGTCATCGCTTTGGTGGAAGTTAGTTTTTCGAGAGCCTTGTTCCACGCTCCAGAACGGACAGGCATGTGACGTATGTAGGTTCTGTTGAGTTCTAGGGCTCCATCTTCTGGGCAAACGACCTTGCAAGCGCCACAATAAACGCAGTACAACTCGTTGACGTACACTTTTCCGTCGTCTGAGACGTATAAGGCTTCAGAAATCGGACAGACGTCTAGACAGTCTTGGCAACCTTCAGGGCATTTTTCACGGTTTATCCGAAGATTTCCGTGAAATATCTTTTCTACATGGATGGCGCCTTCGGGGCACTTTGTTTCACATAATCGGCAGCAAGGGCAGAAGTCTTTTTCTATGTTCACCGTGACTGTAGGGTTTTCTTTGTTGGATCTGGACTTTGTGTCTGTATCTTCTTCTGCTTCGGGAGTGTGTATGCTGACCTTGATGAGTTCTAGTGGGCAGGCTTTCTCGCAGTCCACGCAATCGAGATCGCATTTGGTTGTGTCAACCTCGATTTCACGTATTAGTGGGGGGAAGCTTTCACTATTGACTACGGGAATCACATGTTCTCCGTTGACCTTCACCTTAAGTGCTCCGAAGGGACAAATGGGGTCGCACATGCCACAATAATGGCATTTTTCTTCGCTGATATCAACGGTGGGAGGCTTCGCCTTTTCTCCATTTGCCTTAGAGGCTTTCTTGATTTCAATGGCTTCTCTGGGGCAGATTTCCATGCAGATTCCGCAACCCGTGCACCTGGTCTTGTCTAAAGTAAGGGAGTACCGCTTTGCGTGCAAAATCATCTCTACCGTAAGTTCGTTTTCTGTTTCGTTCTTCAGCAGTTTCATTGGCGTTTTTGATTCCCTACCTCAAGCGACTGCATGATGAATCCATTTGGAAGTAAATTAGGCAGTTTAAACTGTTATAAACCTTATTAAATGTTGTCTTGCAAGGTCTTAGAGAACCGGTTGACTTGGAACAAACTTCTAATCCAATTGAACTCGGCTTTGAATTTCTGGGCAGTGTTTAAGAATGCTTGCCCTCCAATAATTCTATGGAGAGCTTGGTCATGAGACGAATAACTATGGCTCATGGAGCTGGCGGAACGGTCATGAATGAACTGATCAGGAAGTATGTGTTAAGACATCTTGGCGGAAGCAATGCTGAGGTTCCGCTGGAAGCTCTCGACGACTCCGCTGTAATCAATGATATAGTTTTGAAGTCGGATTCCCATGCGGTGAAGCCCATATTTTTTCCAGGTGGTGACATTGGAAGGCTGGCTGTTGCGGGCACGGTTAATGACATAGCGATGATGGGTGCCGAGCCCCTTGCCCTCACGTCTGGCTTTGTGCTAGAGGAAGGTCTGCCAATGGCAGATTTGGAGAGAATTTTGGAAAGCATGGAGAAAACCTGCAGAGAAGCTGGAGTATACATTATTGCGGGTGACACAAAGGTCGTTGAGAAGAGCGGTCTAGGAGGATGCGTTATCAACACTTCTGGAATAGGAAAACGCAACGACGCGCTAGAAACGAACATCGTTGAGGTGAAGAAACATCGTCCTTTCGATTCTCGCTGGATTCTGGACTCCAATCTGAGAAGAGGTGACAAAATCATCATTTCCGGCACAATAGGTGATCATGGATTAGCCGTCTTGTCAGCTCAGGAAGGCTACGATTTTGGAAGCCAGATCACGTCTGACGTAACTCCCCTAAATAAATTGACAAGGAAGTTGCTGAAGATTGGTGGAATAGTTGCCATGAAAGATCCGACTCGAGGTGGCCTGTCCAACTCGTTAAATGAGTGGAGCCAAAAGTCAAAGGTTGGGATATCGATAAGCGAAGAAAAGATACCGATCCGAGGAGACGTGAAGGCGGCTTGCGAAATGCTGGGCATAGACCCGTTAGAGGTTGGAAACGAGGGCAAGGTGATTATAGGAGTCGTGCCCCAGAAGGCTGAAGAAATAGAGGCGGCGTTAAGAGAAACAACAGAGGGCAAAAATGCTCAAACGATAGGAGAAGCGACAGTGGATTTTAACGAAGTTGTTCTGGAAACTTTGGTAGGTGGAAAAAGAATCTTGGCGCCTCCTATCGGGGATCCAGTTCCGAGGATCTGCTAACAGTAGTCCACATCCAAGCGATGATTTGCTTTCGTTTAGGCTCTTGAGACCTTGTGCCTGGCCCATATTCTGCACGTGCCCTCAATTGAGACCATGCATGCTCCTTTCGGAGCCTGAGGCGTGCAAGCTTTCATGTAGAGGGAGCATTCGGGAGGCTTTATCTTTCCAATCATAACTAGGTGGCAGAGGCAGCCGGGTAGCAGGTCTCTGGAACGTTCAATTTTCAAGCCGTACTTTTTTCTTGCATCATATACCGCGAACACTTCATTCAATGCCAGCGCTGACAAGGGAAGTTTTCCGAGTCCCCTCCAATGTCCATCCACGCGATTGAACACCTGTTCCATACGTTTCTGCGCCTTGATGTTGCCTTCCCACGTGACAGAACGTTTATACTCGTTCTCTAGCTTGGCTTCGCCGTCCTTTATCTGCTGGAGTAACATGGAAATGGCGAAGAGAACGTCCAGGGGCTCAAATCCGGCTATAACAGTTGGCATATAGTAAGCCCTAGCAAATATCTCATACGGCTTCATTCCGATAATGGTGGAAACATGACCGGGCGCTATGAAACCGTCTATGTGCAAGTCGCCTACGCCTAAGAGCAATTCCATGGCTGGAGGAATCAACCTATGAGAAACGAGAAAACTAAGATTTTCAGGTGGATTGTTTAGGACTTCAACGGCAGTAGACGGAGCCGTGGTTTCAAATCCAATGGCGAAAAAAACAAAGTTCTTTTTTGGCTCCTTATCAGCTATCTTCACTGCATCTCGTAGGCCATACACTATTCTGACGTCCCCACCAGAAGCCCTTGCCTCTTGAAGAGACGTTTCGGATCCAGGAACCCGAAGGAGGTCGCCGAAGGTTACGACTGTCACCCCTTCTAGAGCCAAGGACACTGCTTCATCGATTTCGGCTGCGGGAAGGACGCAGACTGGGCATCCCGGTCCAGCGATCACGTCTACGGATTCGGGAAGAAGGGAGCGAAGTCCATAATGGGTTATAGTCCATTCGTGGGTTCCGCACACATGACAGAATTTTACGCCGTGAGATGGTGCCAAGTTTCGAATGTGATCCGCAACCTTCTTTGTCAAGGCTGGATCTCTGAATTTCGATTCTCCACTCATTATTGTTTTGTCCTTCTCACGTGACTAATTTTATACTTTTTATTGTGCATTCTCTTCCTCCAACGGTTTTAAGCGGTCCTCTGCATTTTGGGCAACGAAGCGTGGGGATTGGGACATGATACGTCGGATTGTCTTCATACATGAAGTCTCCTTCGTAGCCGCAGCTGGAGCATCTGACAGCCCCGTTCTTCTCCTCGATGTGGAGCGTTGAACCCTCCATTATGGTGCCCTCCACCAGCACGTTGTATGAGAAACGAACCTGTTCGGTGCCTAGAAACGTCAGTTTTCCTATGACCAGATGAACTTCCGTAACCTTCTTTGCATTGTGTTTTTCAGCCTCGAGAAGAACGTTTTCCACGATTTGCGTTGTCATAGAAAACTCATGCATTTTTCAGCTGGCTCCACTAAAGTTTGGATTATAGTCTCAGCGCATCAATCACTTCTTTGACGCCCTTTCCGCTTCTGCCGTCAGTCGGTACAACCTTTACGTTGGGATTTATCTCTTTGACGTCTGTTTGCAGCTTCTTAATGTCCACGCCCATGGCTTCAGCCAAATCCTTCTTATTTATAACCCCTACGTCAGCGTCCAAGAAAATGAAGGGGTGCTTGACAACCATGTAGGGGCCTTCTGTGACGCTCACAACTACGACACGTTTCTCGGAGCCCAAGGGAAAATCGGCTGGGCAGATGAGGTTTCCAACATTTTCGATGAACAGGAGGTCGATGTCATCTAGGTCAATTTTCTGGAGAGCCTTCCTCACCAGATTGGCGTCTAGATGGCATTCTTTTCCAGTGTTGATTGGAACAACTTCAACCCCGTGTCGTCCAATAAGCTCCGCATCTATGGTTGTGGTTAAATCACCTTTGAAAACTGCAATTCTGTATCTTTTCTTTAGCGCTTGAACAAGTTTTTCGATAAGGGTGGTTTTTCCAGCGCCAATAGAACCCATAACATCAATTGTCGTAACGCCATGTTTCTTCAGAAGCTCCCTATTTTTCCTTGCAAGTTCTTCGTTGGCTTTCAGGAGGTCTACTTCAAGCTCTATGTCGTAAATCTCTCCTGCCTCAGCCTTGACAACTTCTTTCAAATGCGTCACGATGAAACGCCCCTCAACCTTCATCATATTTCAAGAGTTCTTCCCACAGCCTAAGGGTTTCCTCAGCCGCCTTCTGGTCAATGACTTGAATGGCGTATCCGGCGTGAACCAAAACGTATTCTCCCACATGGGCTTCCACAAGCATGACATTTACGTCACGGACAATCCCTTGCCCAAAATCGACTCTTGCAACATCTCCCTGAACTCCTAAGACTTTAGCCGGGATTGCAAGACACATTTGATATCACCTATAAATTGAATGGCCGAAATAAATTGATTCTGGTTTAGGGCTTTTGATAGCCCACAACGATGGCTTGGCCAAAGGAAATCCCTCCGTCTCCAGGTGGAACCGTGTTGTGAACTAGAAATTCGAAACCGTTTCGCTCAACAAATTTTCTAATCGTCACTGTAATGTTCTCGTTGTAGGCGACGCCCCCAGAAAAACCGATGTGCTTAACGTTCAGTCGTCCCGCCTCTTCCACGGCCAACTGAGCCAAACTCCTACCGACGTAGGATTGGGCTGAGCAAGCCAAGTCGGCTGCTGAATAATTGTCTTTATGATTAAAGATTTCCTGAACAAGAAGCGTTGTATCGATAACGTTCCCCTTGAGCCGCGGCTCTAGATTCAACACATCTTTTCCCTTCAAGGAGGCAGACTCCAATTTCATTGCTGGTTCACCCTCATACGTTCGCTGGTGACAAAGGCCCAGTATGGCTGAAACAGCGTCTAGCACTCTTCCGCAACTGGTGGTCTTGGGCCCAACTCTTTTTTCCAGTTGTTTGACGATCATCTCAACTTCCCTTTTGCCATGCGGAAAACGATCGCTGTTCGACAACAGCCATTCTTCGACGTCTATCTCACCATGAAGTATTCCGGCAGCCATTCTTAGTGGAAATAATGTAGCTAGATCTCCTCCCACCATGAGTTGCTCTTCAAGATGCCCTAGACGTTGGAAACCTTCTTGGTTGCAGTAGAGAATTTCACCGCCCCAAGCGGCGCCGTCTGAGCCATAGCCGAAGCCGTCGCAAGCTATTCCGACAATTTTGTTGATGTTCCTTTCGCCCATAAGAGACGCTATGTGAGCATGATGATGCTGAACCGGAAAAATCGGACAGTCAAGTTTGTTCCCTAAGTCTTGAGCCAGCTTTGATGTGGTGAATCTTGGATGAAGGTCGCAAGCTATGACTTCAGCTTTGGTGTTCGTTAATTTTGTCAAATGGTCTATGGAGTTTTTGAGAAATCGAAGCGTCTCGAGGTTCTCAACATCCCCTATGTGCTGTGAAACATAGGCCTTGTTCTGGAAAAGCAGACAGGAAGTTACGTTAAGTTCGGCGCCGACCCCCAGAATACAACGGTTTATGGAAAGTTTCAGATGGATAGGTTCAGGAGCGTATCCCCTTGATCGGCGAATTATGCTCGGATCATCACCATGGAAACGAACAACCGAATCGTCGCACCTATGGGCGATGGTTCTGTTGTGGAAAAGGAAGAAATCAACCACAGAACCAAGCTTCCTTGTAGCCTCAGTGTTTTCCATGACAATCGGTTCGTTGGGTGGGTTTGCGCTAGTCATGACAAAGGCGGGTTCGTTTACTTGGTTAAACAGCATAGCATGCAAGCCCGTGTAAGGAAGCATTACACCAACGTTGTGTAAACCTGGAGAGATGAAATCTGAAAGATAATGATCATGTCTTTTTTTCAGTAGAACAATTGGCTTGATTATGGAGGTTAGAAGTTCAGCCTCTCTTGGACTGACTTCAGCGAAGGACTTCACGGTCGGTAGGTCGGGAGCCATAATCGCGAAGGGTTTTTGGTTTCTGTGTTTAACTTTTCTCAATCTGGCAATGGGCTCTGACTTGGTGGTGGCGGTGGCAACGTGAAAGCCTCCGTTTCCCTTAATAGCAACAATGTATCCTTCCTCCAGAAGCCTTCCTGCTTCTCTAATAGGATCCTTACATTTCATGTCATCACCGGTATTTGTTGTGAGATAAGTCTTCGGACCACACTTAGGACACGCCACTGTCTGAGCGTGAAACCTGCGATTTAGCGGATCTTTGTATTCTTTAGAACAGAAGTCGCACGTCTTGAAATCTTGCATTGTGGTGTTGAGTCTGTCGTAAGGAAGCTTCTTTATTATAGTGTATCTAGGACCGCAATTTGTGCACGTGATGAAAAAATAGTCGTAACGTTGGTTTTTTGGATCACGGAGCTCTTTTATGCATTCGTCGCAGATCGACACGTCAGGGGGGATTACGGATCCAGAGAGTTCAACCTCCTCGGAACTTTTAACGACTGTAAATTCTTCAAAGTTACCTTCGTCTCCACCATAATTCGTTGTCAAGTCATAGATTCGAGCAAGAGGAGGCTTTTCATCTCTCAAGTCGTCAAGAAACCTTCTGACGCTGTTTTTCTTGCCTTCAACAACGATTTCTACGAGAGCATCTGCTCGGTTTCGCACGTAGCCAACCAGACCATTCTTTAGCGCAATTCGATAGATGAAGGGACGAAAGCCCACGCCTTGAACAATACCGCTGACCTTGATTTCCGCCCGCAAAGGCTAGTCGAACTCCGTTGATGGAAATTAAATTCTTTCAAACGCGACTAATAAATGAGTACTTCTTAGAAGTCATTGACATAAAGGTCTCCTATCGAGATGTTTAAAAGTTCAAAGTTACACTAATACCACTCTAAAATGGGGTGCTGAGTAGCCACATGCCCGATGGAGAGGCTTGAAATGGCGAAACAAGAACCCAAGATCGGAGTGTACATTTGCCACTGCGGAGGAAATATAAGCGATACAATAGATGTGGAAAAAGTTAGAGAGGCCGCTGCAAACCTAGAAGGAGTGAAGATCGCGAAAACATATGAATACGTGTGTAGCGACCCTGGTCAAGATATGATAAAGGAAGGAATAAAGAAGCACGGTCTCAACAGAATAGTAGTGGCTTCATGTTCACCGCGGATGCACCTTGACACTTTTAGGCGAACCGTAGAATCTGCTGGTTTGAACAAATATTTCCTAGACATGGCAAACATCAGGGAACAATGTAGTTGGGTTCACGACGACAAAGAAGCAGGAACAACTAAGGCGATTGACCTAATCCGCGCAGCGGTGGCAAGAGCTCGACACCTTGAGCCCTTAGAAGCGAAAAGCATGTCTGTTAACCAGAATGTTCTCGTAGTCGGAGCAGGAATAGCAGGCATAATCACTTCCTTAGAATTGGCGGATAAAGGTTATCAAGTATACTTGATCGAGAAAAGTCCAAGCATAGGCGGTCACATGGCTCAGCTAAGCAAGACATTTCCAACCCTCGATTGCTCCCAGTGCATTTTGACACCAAAAATGGTGTCAGCCTCACAAGATTCTAAAATAAAAATCATCAGCATGGCAGAACCTGCAGCAGTCGAAGGGTCGCCTGGCAACTACAGAGTCCTAATCAAGAAACACCCTAGATTTGTGGAAGACTCATGCACAGCATGTGGAGAGTGCGAAAAAGTCTGCCCTATCAATGTTCCAAGCGAATTTGATGTCGAATTGCTTCCGCGGAAGGCTATTCATACCCCCTTCAAACAGGCGGTTCCCCGGACGTACGTGATAGATCAAGATCACTGCTTGTTCTTGAATAAGGGAGTTTGTAGAATTTGCCAAAAGGTCTGCAAGGGCAAAGCCATCAACTTCGACCAGAAAGAAGAAACCATTGAGCTAGAAGTGGGCGCAGTCGTCGCTTGCACGGGATTCCAGCAAGTCGACGCAAAAATCCTTGAGGAGTTCAGCTACGGTTTACATCCTGACATCATAACCAATCTACAGTTTGAGCGACTCTTGCCGCAAGGATTAGGGAGGCCATCTGATGGAAAGGTGGCGAAAAAAGTGGCCTTCATACTTTGCGCTGGCAGTCGAAACATGAATGAGGGCAGAGGAGTGGAACATTGTTGCAAGATAGGATGTATGTCGTCGATTAAGCAAGCTATGTTGCTTCAAAAAGTTGTGCCGGATGCTGATCCTTGGATTTTTTACACGGACATAAGGGCAGATGGAAAGGGATACGAAGAATTCTACGCCACCTCTCAAGATCACAACGTGCACTACGTCAGAGGCCGAGTTGGAGAGATCACTCCATCAAAAGATGGGATATTGGTGAAGGCTGAAGACACACTTCTTGGAACACAAGTTGAAGGAAAGTTTGACTTGGTGGTGCTCGCTTTAGGTATCATTCCCAATTCAGACACCCAAGAGCTAGCCAAAAAGCTAGGCATCCAAGTTGGCTCCGACGGTTTCCTCTTGGAAAGACACTATAAGCTCAGACCGGTGGACAGCCAACGCGATGGAGTGTTTGTGGCAGGTTGTGCCCTAAGCCCCAAGGATGTGAGGGAAACCACCCTCGAGGCAATGGCTACCGCCTCGAGAGTCGCAACTTTCGTAGGAAAAGGCGAGATTTCTGTCTCGCCGGAAGTAGCCTACATAATCCCCGAGAAATGCGACAACTGCAAAATTTGCGTAGAGGTATGTCCCGTTGATGCAGTGGAAAAGTCGGCTGAGGGTGTGAAAATTAACCCTATTTCATGTATCGGATGTGGAGTGTGTGTACCAAGATGCCCAAGAGAAGCTATTGACCTTAGGAACTCCACGGAAGCCCAGTTGATGGCTCAAATCTGCGCGGTAAGCGAAGGGGGCAAAGCTCCGAAGATTGTGGCATTTCTGGAGAAGGAGATAGCTTACGGGTCTGCGGACCTGGCAGGGCAAAGCAGAGTTTCTTATCCTCCAAACGTCGAGATAATCGGCGTTCCCAGCACTGGACGAGTCGGCTTGAAACACGTGTTGCAGGCGTTCGCTTCTGGAGCCGACGGGGTAATATTGCTCGAGGACCACGGCGGCGTGTTCAGCGAAGAGGCTCTGAGGGAACATGTCATCCAGATGAAGAAGGAACTGAGAAAGTACGGCATCAAGCCTCTGCGCCTAATGTCGTTCTCTACAACGCTTCCAGAATACAACAAAGTGCAAAACACCTTCGAAACGTTCAACGCGAGAATTTCAAAGATCGGCCCCATCTCAGATGAAAACCGAGCGAAAATCAAAGAAAGACTAAGAACTGAATTAGTTTCAGCCACCTAGCTTGAAATAGTTAGTTTTTTACCCTACGTTCAGAAGATAACATTTCAGAAGCCTATGCGAATAATTGCCGTATGGTGATTTCCATGGAGCATTGGGATTTGATAATAATAGGTGCTGGCCCTGCAGGTCTGACGGCTGGTCTTTACGGAGCCCGCAGCGGACTCGAAACGCTTATTCTGGAAGAGAAAATTCCGGGAGGAGCAATCATTGACACGCCCCTAGTGGAAAATTATCCTGGCTTTGAAAGCATCAGTGGCCGTGACTTGGCCGACAGAATGGCGGAACAATGCAAAAAAGCTGGAGCAAAGATCAACGAGTTGGAAAAGGTTGTTGAACTCGACCTAGAAGGTGAAAAGAAAGTTGTTAAGACGAATAGAACCGTTTATACCGCCTCGACCGTGATTATGGCTTTCGGAAGCTACTACAAGACTCTCGGCGTGCCCGGTGAAACAGAATTTCTAGGCAGGGGAGTCAGCTATTGCACCTTATGCGACGGAGCCTTCTTTAAAGGAAAGGACGTAATCGTGGTGGGTGGTGGGAACTCAGCCGTGGTTTCTGCCAGATATCTTGCAAACATAGCGGCTCATGTCAGGTTGGCTCACCGAAAAGATCAACTGAGGGCTGAAGAGATGCTTGTGAAGGACTTGATTGCACAAGGAGTAGATATTCTGTGGAACACGGAGCTCAAGGAGGTCAGAGGAGAAGCCAAGGTAAAGGAAGTGGTTTTAGTAAACAACAAGACTGGCGAAGCCATGGAAATCGACGTAGACGGCGTATTCGTTCAGGTCGGTGAAGCTCCGAACAGTAGAATCGCCAAAGAGGCTGGGATAGAAGTGGACAAGGAGGGATACATCATTGTGGACAACCTCCAGAGAACCAACATTGACGGAGTATACTCAGCTGGCGATGTAACTAACGGCCCTGTGAAGCAAATTGGAACGGCTGTGGGAGAAGCCATAATTGCTGCTAGTGAAGCGTTGGGCTACGTCAAAAGACCTTACTACTACTACAAGGCTTGATTCCTAAGTTTGGGGAGGACTAAGAGAAAAACTTAAGTTCCAAGGTAAGAAGTGAACTACTCTCCTTCGGAGGAGAAGAGATGCTGCTCTTTCGTCTACTTGGGAACGGGAAATAGAAGGGGAAAGGCATGTACGAAGTACTCCAAAAGATGGAAATTGCTCCGAAGATCGACCTAATCGAAGTACATGCTCCAGAAGTCGCCATGAAGGCCAAGCCAGGTCAGTTTGTGATCCTCAGGATAGATGAGAAGGGGGAGAGAATCCCTTTAACACTTGCAGGATGGGAACCGAACAAAGGAACGATAACCATTATTTTTCTAGAGGTCGGGCTGTCAACTCTAAAGCTTGGTGCGCTTGAAGTGGGGGACGAAATACTCGATGTAGTTGGCCCCTTGGGAAATCCAAGTGAAATAAGACATTATGGTTCTGTAGCTGTTGTCTGCGGGGGTGTTGGCACAGCAGCTGCCTACCCCATAGCCAAGGCGCTAAAAGAAGCAGGCAATCAGGTGGTTTCTATCATTGGAGCCAGAACCGAGGAACTGCTTATTCTAGAGAATGAGATGAAAAGCTTGAGTGACGAACTGTTTGTCTCTACGGACGATGGCTCAAAGGGACACAAAGGTTTCGTTAGTGACGTATTAAGAATGCTTATTGAAAAAGGATACCACTTTGACATAGTATACGCGATAGGTCCTCCCTTGATGATGAGAGCGACCGCGAACGTGACAAAGCCCCATTCCACGAAGACAATCGTGAGTTTGAATCCAATAATGATGGATGGAATGGGAATGTGTGGAGCCTGCAGGGTAACAATAGGCGAAGAAACCAAGTTTGCCTGCCTCGACGGACCAGAGTTTGATGCACACCTCGTCAACTTTGATGAGCTTATTAGACGACTAGGGGTCTATCTGTCAGAGGAGAAAAAAGTGGCAGAGCTATACGAAAAATCGAGGGGAATCAAGCGTGGCTAAGTCAGAGAAACAAAGGAAAAGGCACAGCATTCCGATCCCAAAACAGAGACCCGAAGATCGCATTCACAACTTCAACGAAGTAGCTTTGGGTTACACCATCAAGCAAGCCCTATCAGAAGCTGAAAGATGCATACAATGTCCTAAACCCCAATGCATACAAGGCTGCCCAGTAGAACTAGACATACCAGCGTTCATCAAAGAGATCAGAGAAAAAAACTTTGAAGAGGCTATTAGAAAAGTGAAGGAAAAGAATAGCCTACCCGCGATTTGTGGCAGAGTTTGTCCACAAGAAACCCAATGCCAAAGGTTCTGTGTGCTGGGAAAAAAAGGAGAGCCTTTGTCTATTGGAAGGTTAGAGAGGTTTGTAGCTGACTATGAACTTCAGAAAGGAGTGACGGTTCCACCCAAATCAAAGTCGTCCATAAGCGGGAAAGTCGCGATTGTGGGGTCTGGACCAGCAGGACTGACAGCAGCAGCCGATCTAGCCAAACTGGGTCACGAAGTTGTCATATTCGAAGCGCTTCATGCCCCTGGCGGCGTACTTATGTATGGAATCCCGGAGTTTAGGCTCCCCAAAAAGATAGTTCAAACGGAGGTTGACTACGTCAAAAAGCTTGGTGTTGATGTTAAAACTGACCATATGATTGGAAGGTTATACACGATAGATGATTTGTTTGAGCGCGGATTTGACGCCGTCTTCATCGGGACTGGGGCAGGACTTCCTCGCTTCATGAGGATACCCGGAGAGAACTTGGGCGGAATATACTCTGCGAACGAATTTTTGATTAGAATAAACTTGATGAAGGCATACATGTTCCCGGACTACGACACCCCAATTAGAGTTGGTGAGAAGGTTGCAGTGATCGGTGGGGGTAACGTGGCCATGGATTCTGCGAGGTGCGCTTTGAGGCTGGGAGCGGAGGAGGTATGGATTGTTTATCGAAGGTCCCGGAAGGAGATGCCAGCTAGGCTAGAGGAAATAGAAAACGCAGAGGAAGAAGGAATCAAATTTAAGTTTCTCACCGCCCCAGTCAGATTCTTAGACGACGGAAGTGGCTGGGTAAAGGGAATGAAATGCATTGCCATGGAGCTTGGAGAACCAGACGAGTCGGGAAGAAGAAGGCCTATTCCAATAAAAGGTTCCGAGTTTGTCATGGGCGTGGATACCGTCGTGATAGCTATAGGACAAACTCCAAACCCTCTCATTCAACGGACCACTAGAGGCCTTAGGACCACAAAATCGGGCACTATAGTTGTGAATGAAAAAACTGGAAAAGCGAGTAAGGAAAGAGTCTACGCAGGGGGAGACGTGGTTAGTGGCGCAGCTACCGTCATCAGCGCCATGGGAGCTGGAAAAAGAGCTGCCCGCAGTATTCACAGGTATCTGATGAGAAAGAAGAAAGCGCAACAACCCAAAAAAACATGACTTCACCCTAACTTTCGAAATGCGACGCAAGTTGACGAATTTTGCCACTATCCATTTTTCACAGTTCAACAATTCTAAGTCGCACAGTGGTTCCAAGGCAGAGATTCGTAACGATTATTAACTACGTGTTCCCTTTGATTTATTTCCTTGAAAGAAACGATAAAGTTTAAACTCTCATTGGTTGAGGTTAAGCCTTTGTCTGAAAAAGAGCAATCTAAGGAGACTAAACAAGAAACCGTGCTAAGAACAAGCCAAATGGATCCTAGATTCAAATACGAAATCAGCAAAATTCCAGGCGCCGAAAAAATCATGCTGTGCTTCCAATGTGGTACCTGCACAGCCGACTGCCCCATCGCAAGGTTCAGCGACTCCTATAGACCCAGAAAACTGATGAGAATGACACAGCTAGGCCTTAAGGACAGAGTTCTTTCAAGTGATATAATCTGGCTCTGTGCAGCCTGCTTCACATGCATCGATCATTGTCCACAGGATGTGGAAATTGCCAATGTTCTAAGAGCTCTTCGAAACTTGGCTGTTAAGAAAGGTTTCATGCCTCCAGTCTTTAGGGAACTGGCTTCCAACATCCGAAAGACGGGCTATGCTTACATGATTCCGCAGTTGCGTCTCAAGAAAAGAGAAGACGAAGGGTTGCCTCCTCTTCCTAAAGCAAACCTCGAAGACATCTCCAAACTGTTCAACCTAACAGATCTCTCTAAGACACTGGAAAAAGAGGAGAAGTAGGATGTCTGAGGCGAAGTATCTTCTTTTTCTCGGCTGTGTTATCCCCTACAGAATCTCCAGCTACGAAATTTCTGCAAGAAAAGTTCTCGAAAAACTCGGAGTTGAATTGGTCGAAATGCCTGAATTTAACTGCTGCGGGCTCCCCCTAGACCCCATAAGTCACGATGTGATGCTAACCTTGGCGGCACGGAATCTCTGCCTAGCCGAACAACAGAACCTGAATATATTGGCTCTATGTAATGGATGCGCCGGCACCCTTCGCAAGGTTAACAAGATCCTAAAAGAAGATAAGAAACTTAAAGAGTTGGTCAATAAATACCTGGAACAAATTGGTATGGAATTTAAAGGAGGAACAATAAAGGTCAACCATCTCATCCAAGTGCTTGCTGAAGATGTTGGCTTTGAAAAAATAAAGAATGCCGTTCAGAAGCCCCTCACCAAACTCAAGGTGGCAGAGCACAATGGATGCCACGTTTTACGTCCAGCAGAATACATAGGCTTCGACGATCCGGAAAACCCCGTAATTCTGAAGAAACTAATCGAGTTAACTGGGGCGCAATGCGTAGACTATATGTATGAAACAGATTGTTGCGGAGCACCGATAATCGGAGTAAATGACAAGATCCCGCTTCATTTGGCTGGAGAAAAACTGCGTAATGTCAAGGCAGTTGGTGCCCAAGCTTTGATAACCATCTGCCCCTTCTGCCACATGATGTTTGACCTCAACCAACCTAGAATAGAACGGGTCTTAAGCGAGACTTTCAAAGTGCCTGTGCTTCACTATACGCAATTGCTGGGATTGGCTATGGGCTTCAGCCCTGACGAACTAGCGTTGAAACAACTAAGGGTGGATGCTTCTAAGATCTTGAACGCCAATTAACAACGGAATACTTGAGAAGACAAGGTTCACAACACCGTGCCAATAATCAATGATTCAACCAAAGTTGAGACTCATGGTTGGTTCTAGAAACACCGGAAACAACGTCGAAGCCGACCTGAGGAACTGGCTCTCAAGAGCTCAAAGAGTAGTTGTTGCAGGCATAGGGAACCCGCTTCGAAAAGACGATTTTGTGGGAGTTGAAATCACAAGAAATTTACAGGAGGAAGTCTCCCAATCCGTCTACCTGATAGAATGCGAAACTGTTCCAGAAAGTTTCATAGAACCAATAACCGAGTTCAAACCCACACATATATTAATCGTTGATGCCGCCCTGCTAGATCTAAAACCCGGCTCCTCAAAACTCATCGACCCTAGGCAAATGATGAAGCACCCCGCCATATCAACTCATGCCTTGCCCCTCAGAATGTTCTGCGAATATCTTGCAAGAACAACTGGTGCCAAGATCGCCCTACTCGCGATACAGCCTAAGGACACCAGCTTTGGGGAAGGACTAACATCACAATTGAGAGGAACAGCAATGACCATGACTAGCCTCTTATCAGAGTTTCTTCCCTAAACCAATTCGTATTGTAGTCTTCCCTATCCAGAACTGAAACAGGCTGAAAGCTCAAACCAATCTATAGGGAAACGAAACCGTTAAGCGTAGATGTTTGTAGCTGAAGATTTGAGTTTCGCTTTTAAGTCGTCGCTTTTAGGGCTTCCACGAACAGCTTCTTTACGACTGCGACCCTCGCTTTTTGCGAAAGAATGTCCTTCGTTGTGAAGTCCAACGCCTCTTCAGGACACCATTCTACGCACTTAGGCTCACCGTCGCAGAGATCACAAATATACACTACTCTTGATTCAGGGTGTAGCTGAATTGCTCCGTAGTCGCAAGCTTCGATGCACCATCCACAGCCGTTGCATTTCTCCTCGTCAACCATGATGATGCCAGTTTCCTGAGACTGTTCGAGTGCGTCTCGTGGACAAGCGGCGACGCATGGAGAGTCTTCGCAAAGTCTGCATGCGACTGCTAGGTTTACGAAGGGGTTCAGGCGCACAGCGCGTATTCGAGATTTCGTTGGGTTATAGGTTTTTTCATGTTCCATTGAACACGCGTATTCACAGACACAACAGCCGACGCATTTGGCGGGATCTCCAGAGACAAACTTCTTTTCATGAGTCGAGACCATAGTTATCTACCTCCTTTTCCTTTTTTCTTTGAAGTCTGTGACCCAATCTTTTTCTTTACAATGGGGATGAGATCGTTTAGGCCTAGTTCCTTAAGTTTCTCTACGGTGGGAATACCTTCCTTTGTCCATCCACGTACCTCATAGTAGTCATCTAAACCTATGTCAAACTCTTTTTGGTTGACGTAGGCTCCCTTCGCAACTCCCTCATCGGGTACCGGCACGCTCATTATTTTTGGCGGCAACTGATCGTATTCTCTTGTTCCTCTGCCTTCTCGGATGTTGATTACTCGCGCCAGGTTGTTAATTCTCTCACCGGCTTGTCTAAGCTCCTCAGTGGTTATCTCTATACCTGTGGCTAAGGTGTAGTACTTCGCCATCTCGTCGAGTCCCTCGTAGAATACGCCCCTTGAGAACTTGCACAAAATAAGCGAGTCGACTACATTGTATAGGTCTTCGCCGTCCATAACTATTTTTCCCCGTCCCTTCTCTATCTTGAAGCGGTCAACCTTCCCCTTGACGTCAGGTGAGTAGGCTCCTGATCGAAGATGGCAAGCTCCACGGAAGGAAACAGAAAAGCCCAAGGCAGCAGTTTTCAATGTTCTGAGTTCGTAGCCCGGCAGTTCCAATCCCTTAATATGATTGGCATATTTCACTGCTCCGTCACCAATCTTTTCCGCGGCCCTCATTGTTCCCTCTGCAAGTACGTCTCCCAACCATCCCTTTCGAGACCCCATTCTTTTTAAAGTTTCAACTAAGGCTTCGGCGTTTCCAAAACGAAGGTCTAAACCGTCAACATCCTTTTTCTTGATAATTCCATTCTCGTAACAGTCCATGGCAAAGCCTACGATGCCGCCGGCGGATATGCCGTCCATGCCATAATAGTCGCACTGGTAAATTGCTTCGATTATAGCATCTAGACGATCGACACCACAATTTGGTCCAACTGCCCATAAACATTCGAATTCCACCCTTGCAGTGGCTCCCTTGTATGGTCCTTCAGGAACTACTCCAATGTGGTCGCAACGCATTCCACATGTGGCGCATCCAATAATTTTCTTAACATAACGTTCATTCAAGTATTCTCCACTAACTTTCTCGGCGCCTTCAAAAGTGGCCTGAGTGAAGTTCCTGGTGGGTAGCGCTGCCAAAGCGTTGAGGACAAGAACATTCTCTGGTGTCCCCAAAGTTCTGTATTTTCTCGTAGCCGGTCCTTTCATGCGTTCGTGGATCATCCTTATGAATTCCGTAAACTCTTCGGCGTTGGCTACATTCACGTCATTTGTTCCGCGAACAGCAACAGCCTTGAGATTTTTGGAGCCCATCACGGCGCCCATACCGGTTCTTCCAACAGCTCTGAATTCATCGTTTATGATGGAAGCAATTCGAACAAGCTTTTCTCCTGCTTCACCAATCGCCGACACTCGGATGTAAAAATCGCCCAAGTCTTCTCTTATGGCTCCCTCTGTTTCATAGGGGGACTTCTCCTTCAGATGCTGAGCATCCATCAGTTGGACAGAGTCGTCATCGATCCATGCGTACACTAGCTTTTCAGATTTACCTGTAAAGATAACTGCATCGTAGCCAGCTCGTTTTAGTTCAGCTCCAAAAAAACCGTGAGCCTTGGATTCGGCTATTCCCTCAGTTAGAGGTGATTTTGAAACCACTGCATAACTGTTTCCTGCTGAGGGCGCCATGGTACCGCTCAGAGGTCCTGTGACGAAGATTATGGGATTCTCGGGACTGAAAGCATCGACATTCGCCTTAGAGTTGTCCAGAAATAGGCGCATTCCAAGTCCTATGCCTCCGATGTATTTTTTGGCCATGTCTTCCTTCAAGGGTTCGATTTTGGTTTTTCCAGTGGTCAAGTCTACGTGCAGTATTTGTTTGGTGTAACTCAACCTTAATCCTCCAACAATGATGATTGACTCCTTGGAGAGAAATATGAGATAAGAATAGGTAAATATTAATCTTTGTCTTCTTGACTCTAATGTAGACTTCTATTTTCCATCATCCACTTGCTTTAACGGTTTTTTGGGCAGTCTTCATCTCACACATTGCATTCTGTATTAAACATGGTCAAAACAGCCAACTCAAGGTAACATGGCCTTTAGATAGAGGGGAAAAGGTAGACGAGTTTACACACGCAACGGATAAATATCATTTTTCCATCAAGGTACATGTGAAACAGAAGTTGATGTTTTGAAAATATAATGGCTTATGTTGGTGGGCTGGTTGAAAGTTAGGGTTCAATACTTGGGTTTTATTAAGAGCATGTTAAGAAAGAAGGAAGACGAATTCGAGCTCAGCGAAGGCGCTTCCCTTTATGATTTGCTTAATAAACTGGCTGGAATTCATGGTGAGGCGTTCAGAAAGGAGGTCTATGAACCAGGATTGAAGAATGTTAAGACTGGATTTGTCGTTACGGTTAACGGGGTTTTGATGGGTCAGCTTCGTGGCGTTGATACCAGATTGACTGAAGGTGACAACGTTATTTTGATGTCACTTATGAGTGGGGGCTAGTTTTCATTTCACTAATCCTTCTAAACCTCTAAACGGATCTCCATTTTTGTCAAGTCGTTGTATTTGGTCTTCGTGACTTCTCCAATGTCTTCTATTCTGACCCCGCCGACCTCTGGATCATAAAGACCGGGTTCAACTGTTACGATGCTATGTTCTTTTAGAGGGAACTTGTAGAGTTCGCCCATTATGGGACTTTCGTGTATGTCCAAGCCGACTCCATGACCTAGACCGTGAGTTAGACCTCTCGTTATCTTTTTTCCTCCTCTCGTAGTTTCGTAGCCTGCCTTCTCTAACACGTCGCAGCACACGTCGTAGACGTCGCTTCCTAGGGCACCGGCTTGGATAGTGTCCATGGAAGCATTCCTAGCTTCAAGAACCGCTTCAAACATTTTCTTGACTTTTTCTGGAGGCCTTCCTTTCACGATTGTTCGAGTCATGTCGGTCCAGTAACGCTTTTGAACGCTTCGGGGAACAACGTCCAAGATTATGGGTTGGTTGGCTTTGAGTTCATCTTTTGGATCGCCAAAGTAATGGGGATCCGATCCCTTAGGACCACACGCAACTATAATGTCTTCTTCCATTACACATCCGTGGTCCAGGAATTTATGTCCAAAAAACGATTTTACATTGCCAACTGTTAGAGGTCCTTTCCCGGCAATCAGCGTTCCGTTAGAGCCCACATCCGCGTTGGCTATCAAATTCACGACCTCGGTAGTGACTTCTTCAGTAACTGCTTGGACAGACTTGATTTCGTCTATTTCGTCGGCATCCTTGGTTTCTCTGGATTTCTCGATGACGTTGAGCATTGGCTTGATAGTTAATCCTTCTTCTCTGAGGACGTCAGCAGCAATCGTTGGAAACTCGACCGGTACGCAAATTTCTGTGTCTACACCCAGTTCCCTCTCGACTACGTTTGCGATGAATTTCAAGGTGCCGAGACGCGGTTCAATGGCAGCCTTCACAACTTCAAGGAATTTGTAGTCGAAGTAGGATCTCACGTCTTTGACGATGGACTGTTTTTGCGCGCGGAGATACTCCATTTGATTGACGACAATTATGGGGGCTGCGTCAACTTTTTTGAGGAACATGAAAGGGTCTGGAGCCAGAAACTTTGTCAGATAGTACATGTTGGTATTCTTGAAACTCTCTGAGTAGAGGAGTAAAGCTTCTGCGCCTTTCTCAGTCAGTATTTCATCAAGGTCTCCTCTCAAACAAGTCGCACTCTCCTACCCCGTAGGATTAAGCAAGGTTTAGGTAAATGCTTTGCTGAAGTAAAGACTATTGGTGGGCCCGGCCGGATTTGAACCAGCGACCACCAGGTTATGAGCCTGGCGCTCTAACCAGGCTGAGCTACGGGCCCCTTCGTAATCCATCACATATTCGATTCTCAAGTTATGATTTAAGGATTTTCTGTTCTAATTATTAGGCTGATGATGTTCGCGCGCGCATGCTTGTTCTCACCTCTGGAAAACGGCCATCTCCGAGGTCATCATAAAACCTTTCGTCTTTTGAAATCGAGTCTACCTTTCACCCATCTAATCTTGGTCTTACCCCGTTCCCAATTCCAGAATTCACGTTCACTCCATCCAAAACAGTTTCCTTATCCCAGTGTTTTGCAGTGTTGTATATTTGTTTGTCAGTTGACGAGAAATGTTTATTAAATATTACGACATTAGATGTTTTTGTGGTTATTATGGCTTCAGCTTGCCAACAAAACAGATGCCCCCAAAAGAACTGCGACAATTGTAAGCACGCCGTATCCTTATCAAAAAAAGTTTTTTGCGGTAAACTAAGAGAAATTACAGGCCAAGTCAAATCTTGCTCACACTTTGAGTTGGAGCCACAAGAATATAGACTCTACAGAAGAATGTGATCCGTCGATTTTTCTAAAGATCAACCTACAAAACCGTAAGTTAAAATATATAAACAAACAAAGGTTGTCTTAAAGGAATATGTCGGTTGTAGAGTACGGGCGACCTGTAGCGTAGAGGACTAAAAATGGAATACAAGGAAATGCTGAAGCGTGCTCGGTCGCAACTTCCTTCAGAAACTATCGAGCACAAACGGTTCGAGATCCCAAGACCTCACAGTTTCGTGACGGGCATGCGAACAATCCTTGCAAACTTCAAAGAAATCTGTGATGCTCTCAACCGAGAACCAAGGCACGTGTTAAAGTTTCTCTCCGGAGAGATGGCTACGGCATCAACCATGCAAAGGACTAGAGCAATCTTCCAAGGAAGGTTTCGGCACGATACCTTCGAGCGACTGATCGAAAGATATGTCAAAGAATTTGTGGTTTGCCCCATATGCAAGCGTCCCGACACGAAAATCGTGAAAGAGAGACGATTCTTGTTCTTAAGATGTGAAGCGTGCGGAGCAAAATCATCCATAAGACCTGTGTAAGAGTGTTCGACGTTGGAAGTCTACGCGAATGTTCAAAAGTGGGGTCAGTACGTGATTCTCGCGACATGCGACGCTGAGCTTTTGGGAAAGATTTTGAGGGAAGGAAAGATTGTCTTTGAAATACACGAGCGATTCTACAAAGGACCGAAAATGACTGTGGAAGAAGTCACGGCCCTCATGGAGCAATCTACTATCGTGAACATGGTTGGACATAATGTTGTAAAGAAGGCCATAGAAAAAGGATTGGTTCATCCCGATGCAGTTTTGAATATCTCAGGGGTCCCTCACGCCCAGATCGTAAAAATGTGACGAACAAGTGTTTGTGTGCGCGGAGTGGCGGAAATCGGTCGCACACCAAAGAGGCCTACACCTTTTAAAGAGTGGAAAACGTCATTATGTCAGGACTCATCTATGCCTAAGCGAAGTAAAGCTGAAGGAAAGAAGCTTGAACATCGACTTCGTTTAGTGGAAAAAAGGGACAAAATGTTGATTAAAGACTTTTCATCGGAGCGGGCGGTGATGGAAGAGGTTTTTGACCGCTCCACCCTAATGACAATCTACAACTTTCTGAACAAGCACATAATCGAAGAGATTCACGGAGTTGTAAAAGCTGGCAAGGAAGCCCGAATCTACTGGGGAAAAGACCCCGAGGGGAAAGAACTCGCAGTCAAGATTTACCTAACCACGTCAGCCGAATTCAAGAAAGGCATGGTCACTTATATCGAGGGTGACCCAAGATTCAAACATGTCCGTCGAGACACGCGATCCTTGGTCTACGCTTGGGCTCAGAAAGAGTTCAAAAATCTGCAGCGCGCCAAAGAAGTGGGGGTCAAGGTTCCCGAACCAATTGCTGTAGAAAAGAATGTATTGATCATGGAGTTTATTGGGAAAAATGGTGTGAGTGCGCCCCTTCTGAGGGAAGTTTCCCTGAGAAGACCAAACCGAGTTTACAGGCAGCTGCTAACCTATCTAAGGGCACTCTATAGAAAAGGAGGATTGGTACACGCAGACTTGAGCGAGTATAACATCATGATGTGGCAGAACAAACCTGTGATTTTCGATGCCTCACAAGCTGTACCGATTGAACACCCCATGGCTGACCAATTCTTACGAAGAGATTTAGAAAACCTACACAGATACTTCAAAAAGCTAGAAATAGATGTGTTATCGGTAGAAGAAATGTACAAGAGGGTTACAGGTGGAAAGGGCTAGCGCCTTCGTCAAAGTTCCGCGAGAGCGTATCGGAGCTCTCGTGGGTCCTGATGGCAGCGTAAAAGCAAGCATCGAGAATAAACTGTCGGTTAGACTTCGTGTAGACAGCCAAACAGGTGATATTCAAATAACTCTCATGCCTGCAGTTCAAGACCCAACAGTTCTCTTCAGAGCCAGAGAAGTGGTCACGGCTGTCGGCAGAGGGTTCTCACCAGAACACGCGTTTCGACTTCTGGAAGACGACGAGACCACGCTAGTGGTGATAGACCTTCGGGAAACCGTGGGACGGTCTCAGTCTGACATGAAGAGGTTGAAAGGAAGGGTCATAGGAAAAGAGGGGAAAACTAGGAAGATAATCGAGGAATTGACCGAAGCTAACGTCTGTGTCTACGGACACACGATTTCAATCCTTGGAAAAATAGATCAAGCTGAGACTGCACGAGAAGCGATTAGGATGCTAATTAGGGGAAGCCTACACGGCACAGTATATCGATTTCTGCACAAAAAACGGAGGGACCTCAAGAAAAAGAAGATGGAACTGTGGGAGCCCTCACGGAAGAATTAACTCGAAAGCGGAAAGGTCGTCTCTTCTAATTTACTTGAAACTTTTTCAAAATTTAAAGCAACATTGAAATATCTACCATACCAAAATAAGAATGAATCTGTCATGTTGCCGCATATCATGCAATCTCTTTCTGATCTAGTTTCCAATAGAAATCACTGCAAAAGCGATGGAAAAGCAAACAAAGCATTTCGTCATATCACTGAGTGTAACGAGGAGGCGATCGGGTTTGGTGACCTTTGAAGAGATAAGTCCTGCAGACTTTTTCTATCGCAACCGAGACATAGCAGGCTTCACCAACCCCACAAGGGCGATTTTCTCGTCCATGAGGGAGCTTGTGGAAAATGCTCTCGACGCTTCTGACCTGTCGAATGTCCCTTCAGAAATTTTCATTCGACTGTCAATGGAGGACGGAGAGGAAGGGCAGTCAGAGCCGGGAGTTGGCGTCTACAGGTTAAGGGTAATGGACAACGGATCTGGAATCCCAGCCCGCCACATACCATCGGCGTTCGGTCAGGTTTTGTTCGGTTCAAAGTATAAGCTTAAGCAGGCCCGAGGGACCTTCGGACTTGGAGGAACAATGGCTATTCTCTATGGACAGATCACCACCCACAAGCCCGTCCAGGTCAAATCAAGCACGGGCACATCCAAGACGTACGAGTATACAATTATGATAGACATCCAAAGGAATCGTCCCCTCATCCTAGATCGTAAAATCCGCAGAAACAAAGAGCGATGGCGTGGAACAATCGTTGAATTTTCTCTGGAAGGAGACTATTTCCGGGCCATGTCAAAGATCTTGGAGTATCTAAAGCAGACAGCGTTGGTAACACCTTATGCAGACATCAATTTCGTCGACCCAAAAGGACGATTATACCTATTCACGCGAGCCACAACAAAGATGTCGCCCCCACCAAAAGAAACGCTGCCACATCCCTATGGAGTCGACGTTGAAACAATTCAACGCCTTATACGAGTCACTGAGTTCCGGAACATGGTGGACTTTATGCAAAGGCACTTCCATAGAGTCGGCGGAGGCACCTCTCTTAGTTTTCTAGAGTTCGCGGGATTTATCAAATCTGAAGATCCGAAGAAGCTGAAACATGAGGATGTTGTCAGACTTGTGCACACAATGAAGAAGTACAAAAAGTTCTTTGGTGATATGAATGTCGAAAAGGTTAGACGTCTCACAAAGACCACTCAATCTAGAACCATGCTGGATTTCATGAAAACACACTTTCCCAAGGTAGACAAAAACGTGATTCTCCGTCTATTGATGGCCGCCGGATTCATAAGAACCAAGGATCCGAGGAAGTTAAGGCCCGATGAAATTGTGAGGCTCGTGAGGATGATGAAGAGATTTAATGGTTTCCTTCCTCCGGACGCTAGTTGTTTGTCTCCGTTGGGTGAAGACTTGTTGGAGACTGGGATTCTGAAGGAGTTGAAGCCCGAATTCATCGCGGTTTCTCAACGCAAACCCTCCACTTACTCTGGACATCCATTCATTGTGGAGACGGCCATAGCCTATGGAGGAAACATTCCAAAGAAAGATGACGTTTTGATTTATCGATTTGCCAACCGGATTCCGCTGTTATACGACGAAGCCAGCGACGTTTCGGTGAGGGTTATCAGGTCCATGAACTGGAGGAGATACAAGGTTACCCCTGAGATGCCCATAGCTATCTTGGTCCATTTATGCAGCACAAAGGTTCCATACAAGACCGTAGGAAAGGAGTTCATTGCGGATAGGCCGGAGGTCAAGGTGGAAATTCTGAACGGTATCCGCGAGGTAGCCCGCCAATTGCAGAAATTTTTGACAAAACGCGAATACGCTGAAAAGGAAAGGAGGCGACTGACTGTTTTCTCCAAATATTTACCCAAGATCGCGAAATTCTCTACGAATTTAGCTGGTAAGAAAGAAGAACCAGATATAGAATTGTTGTTAAGGAGTGTGAAGAAGATTGAGGAACAGGGAGAGTGAAATCTCAGCCAAGGAGAGAAGAAGAGAGGTTATGAAATACCTAAGGAGATTCGGCAGAGGGCTCTATAGCCAGATGGAGAAAGGTATCTTCCCATGGATTAAGATGCCGAGCCGATCCACCGAAAACATCTTCTACAGTTCGGAACTGCGGCAGTACATTTTGGGGGACAAGGCCGTACGCAGAAGCGCTCGAAACATACGTCACATCAGACCTTTCACGCAGTTGGTTTGGGCAGGTTACTTCGCCAGCGAACTTACGAAGAATCGGAAGACTTCAACTCTCCGTGACGTTTATTATTCAGCTCAAGCCTATGAAATGTCCTTCAAAGATCAAGCGGAATCCAACAGCATCATTACAGACCTTGAGACTGTCACGGGCTTCTCTCGAGAAGACTTTAAAGTGTTTCCCGAGGAGCGTTCAGCCATCTTTGGTGACCTCAACATTGAATACACGGTTCCTGGCTATGAAGGAAAACAGTTGAATCTGATGTCTCATCCTGACGGAGTCATGATAGGGCCTGCCCTAACCTCCTCAGAGTTCGTCAAAACCAGAGCCGACAAGGTCATAGCTATAGAGAAGGGCGGCTTGTTCACCAGATTCATCGAGGAGAGGGTTCACAAAAAATTCAATGCCCTCCTCGTTCTCACTGCAGGTCAGGCGCCACGCGCAACCAGACACTTTATTCACAGATTGAACAAAGAATTGGATCTACCTGTTTTCATCTTCACCGACGGAGATCCTTGGGGAATGCACATTGCTATGGTCATCATTTCGGGTTCAGCGAACGCGGCTCATCTTAGAGAACTAACCACACCTGATGCCAAGTGGAGCGGTGTCTGGGCCACCGATATTGTAGATTACAAATTGCCCAGCGACCCGTTGACTGAGGTGGACATCAAGCGCCTCCATGAGTTGGAAAGGGATCCACGATACGGGGAAGAACTTTGGCGTAGGGAGATCAAGAAGTTTTTGAGCATAAAGAAGAAGGCGGAGCAAGAAGCTTTCAGCAGATACGGCTTAACATACATTGTTGACAAGTACTTGCCCACAAAACTGAAAGATACAGATTGATGTTTCCTTGGCATGCAGTCGCGGGCGCGCATGATAGGATTCTTCCAGGCTTGCGTAGAGGCATTGAAGATTCAGTATGCCTTATTGAAAGGCTTTTAGGATGTTTTTGCTTACAACTTGTTAGAGGATGTTTGTGTTGGCCGGACTGTTAGATCAATTGAAGGTGAAGGGGCTCACGCTCAAGAATCGTATCGTCATGCCTCCAATGTACACTGGTTTTGCTACCACCGAAGGGGCCGTGATGGAGAACCTCGTCAAGCATTACGTTCGGCGTTCCAGGGCGCTGGGTCTTCTCATAGTTGAGCATAGTTATGTGTCCCTCGAAGGAAAGCTTGGCGAAAGACAGGTGGGAATATACGACGATAGTTTGGTTTCCGGTTTGGAGAAACTTTCAAGCAGTGTGCATTCCACGGAAACGCCCATTGTTATACAGATCAATCATGCTGGAAGAGTTGCCAGCAGGGAAGTCACTGGAAGGCAGCCTGTTGCTCCTTCACGGGATGGGAACGCTCGAGAGCTCAAAGTTGAGGAGATCGAAGCTTCAACTGAAGTTTTTGCCAAGGCAGCAGACAGAGCGATGAGAGCAGGTTTCGATGGTGTCGAAGTTCATGGAGCGCATGGGTTTCTCTTGAACCAGTTTTTTTCTCCCTTAACGAATCGACGACGCGACAAGTATGGGGGTCCCTTGGAGAACAGAATCAGGTTTCCTCTGGAGGTTGTTGAAAGAGTTAAGGAAAAGGTGGGAGGGAGGCTCCTCCTCTACCGTTTGGGCTCAGACGACCTTCACCCTTCTGGAACCAGAATCGAAGACTCTCAGAAATTTGCTGTGAAGCTGGAACAAGCTGGAGTCGACATCATAGACGTGTCTGGAGGTTTATGTGGCAGTAGACCAGAACAACTCCAAGGTAGACAAGGCTACTTCATAACTCAGGCGCAACAAGTCAGAAAGGTCGTAGAAATACCTGTTATCGGTGTCGGAGGAATAACGGAACCAGAATTCGGCGACAGGGTGATAAGGGAAGGAAAGGTCGATCTGGTTGCTGTGGGCAGAAAACTCCTTGAAGATCCAGACTGGGCGATAAAGGCCATCGAAACCTTGGAAAAAAGTTAGGTTATGCCCCACATTTAGTGAAAACGCGCATGCAATACTATTTCTAGTTGTTGTTACACTAATAGTAGTGTGATCTAGTATGGTTGGACAGACTACCTCGGGCGCAAATAGAGTCCAGCTTAGAACGAACAGAGGAGATATTGTGATTGAGTTGCATGATGACATGCCGATTACAACTGGAAATTTCAAGAAACTAGTCCAAAAAGGAGTATACGATGGCACTATTTTTCACAGAGTAATCGATGGTTTTGTGATTCAGGGAGGAGATCCTACTGGAACAGGGTATGGAGATCCTGCAATACCCACGATACCCGATGAATTTAAGGGTCATAATAGGAATGATAGGGGCACAGTAGCCATGGCAAACGCGGGTCCAAACACGGGAAGCAGCCAGTTCTTCATTAATCTTGTAGACAACAACCGCT
>CAYFXU010000004.1:23256-39938 GCA_964347145.1 uncultured Candidatus Bathyarchaeia archaeon | reverse complement strand
AAGATAGCACATATAAGAGAGTGATTCTATATCGAGGTTTTCTTGAGGGTGTCGCCGTGAGTGAGAGAGTGAGCGTTGCTATGCCTGCGTGTACGTCCTGCAACCGAACTATTCCCCCAGGGGAAGAGGTAACGAAATTTCCTTGCCCCAACTGCGGAGAAATAGTTATCTGGCGTTGCTCTAAATGTCGAAAGTTTGGAAGACCTTATCGCTGTCCAAAGTGCGGGTTTAGTGGGCCTTAGCGGGAGTCTATAGGAGCCAGTTACTGTCGTTTCCGAAAGACCATCATTTTGTTGTACGTGCAAACGTATTCGAAGCCCGCTTCTATCAGGGGTTCAGCTTGTGGGCGCAGCAAATAGGACGGAAGAAAGGGGAGATTGCAGGGTATGTCGCCAACAAGTCGTACAAATGAAGGTTTCTGCGCGCGCAGCGCCCGCGGTAGATTGCTCCATGGTGGTCGCTATGAAAAAACCCTCTATACTAGAATTCTGACTCACTTTCTTCGTCTTCTCTAGGGCCTCCCGGTGCCCCTCCTTCCTTGGGTTTGGTGGCGGCTAGAACATCGTCGATTCGTAGGATCATAGAAGCGGTTTCTGCTGCAGACTTCAAGGCTTGTTCCTTCACTCTTATGGGTTCAACGATCCCCCTTTTGCGCATGTCAACGATTTCTCCTGAGAAGACGTTGACACCCATGATTTTGCCACGAGACTTTTCATGGGCAGCCCTCAAGGCTACCAGAGTGTCGATGGGGTCGAGCCCTGCGTTTTCGGCAAGTGCTTTTGGCACGATCTCCAAGGAATCGGCGAAAGCTTCTATAGCCAGCTGTTCCCTTCCTCCAACTTTCGGGGCGTAATGACGAAGTTCGTTGGCTATTTCAGCTTCAATCGCTCCGCCTCCAGCCACAATCTTAGGTTCTTCCACCACGTCCCTTACGACGGACAAGGCGTCGTGCATTGCCCTCTCCGCTTCATCTACCATCCTCTCCAGACCTGCGCGTAGCAGGACAGTGACTGCCAGCGGATCCTTGCATTTTTCCACGAAAACCATCTTGTCATCTCCGATCTTCCGCTCCTCTACTAATCCCGCTTTTCCGAGGTCCTTGGCGCCCAGATCGTCGAGGTTGTTGACTATCCTCCCACCAGTCGCTCTGGCTAGTTTCTCCATGTCTGACTCTTTGGTCCTCCGGACGGCAAAGATTCCTTCTTTCGCGAAAAAGTGTTGGGCCAAGTCGTCTATGCCTTTTTGGCAAATGAGGACGTTTGCTCCTGCCTTCTTGACTTTCTCTACCAAGTCTTTTAGCATTCGTGTTTCTTGGTCTAGAAACGCTTTCATCTGGGCAGGGTCTCGTATTCGTATCTCGGCGTCGAATTCTGTTTTCTCCACTTCCATGGGGGTATTCAGCAGCGCTATTTTCGCGTTTTCGACGCGTTTGGGCATGCCCGCGTGAACTACTTCCTTATCGACAATAATACCTCTGACAAGTTGGGTGTCGAAGAGGCTCTTTCCTTCTTTCTTGATGATTTGGATGTTATCGATGTCAGCGACATTTCTGTCACCTCTCTTTTCTGTAATTTGGTTCACGGCGTCTATGGCTATTTCAGCTAGGTGATCCTTGGCGACGCCCACTGCCTTGCTACCCATGGAAGTCAAAGCAACGTTCTTCAGGTTTTCACGGTTTCCAAGCTCTACAGATATACCAATTTTGCCCAGCGTTTCTTTTGCCTTTTCCAGGGCCTTTCGGTAGCCACTAACGATAACTGTTGGGTGGATGCCTTGGTCCAGCAGCTCTTCCGCGCTTTTCAGCAACTCTCCAGCCAACACTACCGCGGTCGTGGTTCCGTCGCCAACCATGTCGTCTTGGGTCTTCGCTACCTCCACCATCATCTTGGCAGCGGGATGCTCCACGTCAATTTCGTCAAGGATGGCCGCGCCGTCGTTAGTTATCGTAATGTCGCCGAGGCTGTCGATGAGCATCTTATCCATGCCCCTTGGTCCCAGAGTTGTCTTGATGGCTTCAGCGATGATACGAGCCGCCATGATATTGTTTCTCTGAGCATCTCTGCCACGCCTGCGTGCGGTCCCCTCTTTAAGGATGAGAACGGGTTGTCCTCCCTGCGTGGTTAAATAGGCCAAAACAGTTTCCCCCTAACGTGTTTCAGTCATTTTCTCTCTCAGTAGGGAGGCATTCCTCCGTATGGTCCTCCTGGACCCTTCGGAGGCATTGGCGGAGCTTTCATCTTTCCGGCAGCAATGATGTCATCAATTTTCAGGATCATAGACGCAGCTTCGGTGGCTGACATGATAATCTGATTTTTGACTGCGACGGGTTCTAGGACTTCCATTTTTTTCATATCGTCCACTTTGCCCTTGTGAACATCGACTCCAGCCCAGATTTCGCCCTTCTCGTGGCGTGCCCTAAGCTCAGAAATTATGTCAATAGGATCAAGCCCAGCGTTCTCACTCAGGGTTGTGGGGACTGCTTCGAAGGCCTCTGCGTATTGCTGTACCGCAAGCGCCTCCCTTCCAGGAAGCGTGTCCGCGTATTCTTTAAGCACCCTTGCGACTTCCATCTCGGGCGCGCCTCCTCCGGCCACGATCTTTGGCTCTTGAACCACGTCGCGGACGACGCACAGGGCATCGTGGATTGAGCGTTCTGCCTCGTCGACAATGCGTTCGGTCCCGCCTCGTATGAGGATTGCAACGGATTGAGGGTTCTTACACCCCTCGACAAAAGTCATCTTGTCGTCCCCGATTTTTCGTTCCTCTACCAAATCGGCGGAGCCCAAGTCTTCCTTTGCGAAGTCTTCCAGGTTGGTGACAACTTTTCCTCCAGTGGCCTTAGCCAGCTTCTCCATATCCGATTTCTTCGCGCGCCGCACGGCAAGTATGCCCTTCCTCGCCAAGAAGTGCTGAACCATGTCGTCGATTCCCTTCTGGCAGATGAGCACGTTTGCATCTTTCTCAGCTATCTTCTCCACCATGCTCTTCAGCATGTTTTCTTCCTGTTGGAGGAAGGCCTCCATCTGCTCCGGGCTCTCGATGTTGAGCTTCGCATCGAACTCGGTTTTCTCCACCTCAAGCGCACGATCCAAAAGAGCTACTTTCGCATTCTCTATCCGTTTTGGCATTCCCGGATGAACCACTTCCTTGTCAAGGACTATGCCTTCGATGAGTTTGGTGTCGGTCAGAGACTCTCCAGCCTTTTTCTCCACCATGATGTCGTCCAAGTCAACCTTGTATTGGCCTCCTACCTTCTGGGCCACATGTAAGATCGCCGAAGAAGCGATACCTGCCAAGTACTCTCGGTTCTCGGCCACGAGCTTGCTGGCCATAGATGTCATGGCAACTTTCTTCAGGAAAACCTTGTCCTCGGGCTTTACGGCGATAGCAATCTTCTCCAGCGTCTCGAGGGCTTTGTCCGCTGCCCTTCGATATCCGTCGATTATAACGGTTGGATGAACGTTTTTCTCGATCAGGTCTTCGGCCTTTCCAAGCAGTTCTCCCGCAATGATGACAGCGGTGGTCGTTCCGTCCCCCACCTCATCGTCCTGTGTCTTCGCAACTTCCACCATCATCTTCGCGGCGGGATGCTGAATGTCCATTTCGTCCAGGACGGTGCGGCCGTCGCTGGTAATTGTCACGTCACCGAAGCTGTCTACAAGCATCTTGTCCATACCCTTTGGCCCGAGAGCACTCTTCACCGCTTCAGCCACTATCCGAGCAGCCATGATGTTGGCGTGTTGAGCTCCCCTTCCTCTTTCTCTAGTCGCTCCCTCTTTCAAGATTAGTACCGGTGTTCCGGCAAGTTCAGGAGTTGCAGACATTTAGACACCTCCATTCTTTCAATTGTCCTATCCTACGCAAATATTTAGGAGACTCTTAAAATTTTTGCGTTGCTTTTATACCTTGTCCTTGATTCGCCACACCAAAGATGAATGTCTCTAAGGCAGCGACCACCATGTGTGTTCCCAGTCACTGATCCCAGGCAAATGCGGATAGTGGATGCAAGCTGTAAAACGCATGCGCACGTCATGCATGTATCAGGTCTTAATGACTTCTGTTTCTGGCATATATCTGGAATCGTAATCATCAATATATTAGTCTGTACGTGAGAGTTAATCATGCAGTCCGTAAACGTTCTAACGATTAACGAGGGACATGAAAACGGGCATGATCTAATCAAGGTCACTGAATACGCTAGGAGCTATTTTCCGACAGAAACATGGGACGACATTAGATATCTCGGAAGCCTTAATTGGAAGCACGACATTGAGGTACAAACAAACGGAGAATCTCTTGGAGCCTTTCTTCTCGAAAATTTAACCAAAATGATTGGAAAAATCAAGGACTCTCACAAATTCATGCCCCTATTGTTGGGAATAACCCCGGATCCCATAATAGCCATGTACTATTTTTTCGATGGAAAACATTTCAAGAGAGCACTCTATCTTGTTCACGATTATGTGACTGAAATGGTTGGAGTGGTCTCCCTCTATCAGCTGAACAAGGGATCTTCAAGCAAGGTATTAGCCCATGGATTAGGCCACAGCAGAGGCTTGCGTCATCACTCGCAGCCGATCGACCTCATGTACTCCGAGCTGCTGAGAACCCCCACCCTACAAGTGGAAGGCTTTTGTAAAGTTTGTCTCAACAAATTGACAAAAAATGAGACAAACAAATAGAAACACGGCACATAGCATCTCGAATATTCAAGAACAGTATATCGAGAAATATTGTCCGTGCTTATTCAGGCTAAATGGACCGTTTGTTCCTTTGAACCTTGCGACAACGCAAGTTGCGCCTTTTCAACACACCATCCAGTTGAAAACCGAAAATCTACGACAATCCACTTTGGATACAAAGGGCTTGTGCATACGGTAAAGCATACATTGAATGTGCCCGCTTGCATTTTTTAGCAACCTTTTTATTTGAGACAGGGAGAAAAAAGGGTCTGCGGAGGATGCCCCTTCGACGTTGCAAGTGTGTATATGCTGGACTATAGGAGAAGGCTAGGAGTTGGGGAATATCGTTATTTCCTTCAAGATTTTTCCATCCGAAGCAACAGTTGACCTCAACTTGTTGAAACAAAAAATAGAGAAGCAGTTGCCAAAGTTTGCTTCAATTCATGGATTCGTCGAAGACCCTATAGCCTTTGGGCTCTCAGCATTAATCGTACACATCGTCCTTCCAGAAGACAGGTCGGGAGTGTTAGATGAACTGGAGAATTACCTCCTTGAAATCGAGGAAATCAGCCAGATGGAAACAATAATGGTTCGCAGAGCCTAGTGACTTTCCTTTAAAGTTTATATAGGAACGTAAGCCTTTCGAGATGTGAAAACCCTTACGATCAAACATAAGGAAGGTAAAATAGGTGGGCGAAGTTCAACTCAGAGTCGAAGACGCCAGACAACGCGACGTATACAGAGGAATCGCCAGAATCGATCAAAAGACCATGCAAGAGCTAGGCATCTCAGCGGGGGACGTGATAGAGATAACAGGGAAAAGAAACACGGCGGCAATAGCTTGGCCGGCCTACTCTGAAGACCAAAACAGAGGAATCATAAGAATCGATGGGTTTACCCGTAAAAACGCGGGAGTTGCAATAAACGAATACGTGATGGCCCGTCCGACAAAAGTAAGCGATGCGACAGGCGTTGTTTTAGCGCCTATCGACATGAAACTCAATGTAGACGAAGACTTCACCAACTTTGTGAAAAATAGGCTCATGGAAAGAACCTTCGTGGAAGGAGACACCACCCTCGTCATGATGCTGGGCCACGCCATACCCTTCACAGTGATCAAAGCCCGTCCTCTTGGAATCGTAAGAATCACACATGGAACAAACGTCCAGATCTTGACCGAACCGGCCCCTGAAGCCAAAGGCATGCCCCGAACCACCTACGAAGACATAGGAGGACTCCACGAGGAGATCCAGCGAATTCGAGAGATGGTTGAACTTCCGCTGCGCCACCCAGAACTCTTCCAAAGGCTTGGGATAGAGCCTCCGAAAGGAGTTTTGCTACATGGCCCTCCAGGCTGCGGAAAAACACTTCTCGCCAGAGCCGTCGCTAACGAGTCAGAAGCTAACTTCTACTCTATAAACGGCCCAGAGATAATGAGCAAGTTTTACGGTGAGTCAGAGGCTAGGCTCCGCGAGATGTTTCAGAAAGCTCAGAAAAATTCTCCCAGCATCATTTTCATTGATGAGTTAGATGCCATTGCACCCAAAAGAGAGGAAGTGACAGGTGAAGTTGAGAGGAGAGTTGTTGCTCAACTCCTGGCTTTGATGGATGGACTTGCAGGAAGAGGAAACCTCATAGTCATAGGCGCGACCAACAGACCTGAAGCCCTTGATCCTGCCTTGAGAAGACCAGGACGGTTTGACCGGGAGATAGAGATCGGGGTGCCTGACAAAAAGGCGCGACATGAAATACTGCAAATACACACGAGGGGAATGCCACTAGCCGATGTTGATTTGAAGAAACTTGCCGAGATGACCCACGGTTACACAGGTGCAGATTCTGCTGCATTGTGCCGTGAAACTGCCATGAAAGCGCTGCGCAGATATCTCCCTGAAATAAACCTAGAGGAAGAGCGCATTCCACCGAGCGTTCTGGAGAAAATGGAGGTTCGAATGGAAGATTTCTTGAACGCCTATAGGGAAGTCACGCCTACAGCTATGAGAGAAGTGTACATAGAAGTGCCCACGGTTCACTGGACGGAAATAGGCGGTCTGGAAAACGTAAAAGAAGAACTCAGAGAAGCGGTGGAATGGCCCCTCAAGAACCCTGACATCTTCAAGCGAATGGGCATACGACCACCAAAAGGCATTCTGCTTTTCGGCCCTCCGGGATGCGGAAAAACCTTGCTTGCAAGGGCCGTGGCTACTGAAAGCGAGGCAAACTTCATCACAATAAAAGGTCCAGAAGTCTTTTCCAAGTGGGTCGGTGAATCTGAGAAGGCTATTCGAGAGGTGTTTAGGAAGGCAAGAATGGCTGCTCCAGCCGTAATTTTCTTCGACGAATTTGATTCCCTGGTGCCCAGAAGAGGAATGGGCTATGCCGACAGCGGCGTCACCGAACGCGTCATCAGCCAACTACTAACAGAGATGGATGGAATCCTCACCCTAGAAGACGTGGTTGTCATTGCTGCAACGAACAGACCAGATATAGTGGATCCAGCGATTCTTCGACCGGGAAGGTTTGACCGTTTGATTTACGTTCCAGAGCCAGACCCGAAAGCCAGACTGGAAATCTTCAAGATTTACACCAAAGACATGCCATTAACGAAGAATGTGGACCTATCGCAACTGGCCACCATGACGAATAGCTATTCGGGAGCTGACATCCAAGCCCTTTGCAGAGAAGCAGCATTAAATGCCTTGAGGAACGACATAAAAGCCAAAGAAGTCAGCCCTGACGATTTCAAAAAAGCCACAGAAAAAATCGGGCCAACAATAAGACCTGGCATGGAGGCATGGTACAAGGGCTTCATAAAGCAGGTCAGGCAACTTAGAAAGCCCACAACACCAGTGGCGTAGGCCTGTGCCTTTAGGAGACAAAAAATGGCTATGAAGACCTGGAAACCTCACCCTCTCTACACTACGTTGGTGGAAATTCTGGAGAGAAAGGGACCTCTAACCGATGTTGAGTTGTATGACCTGTTGAAAGAAAGTTACGAGAGCATAGGGTTTGGAGACCTGAACAAGACTTTGATGAGAATGGAAATCGAAGGCAAAATCTACGTCTCAGCTCTCACTAAAGGAAAAAGAAGAGTGGAACTAGTCGAAAAGAAAGAAGGCTAAAAGCTGCACGTCCGCGCGCACGGACAGCCTTTAATTTTATCTAGTATAGTGGTGCAAAACTTGGGCGTAAACTTGAGAGAACTGGTACCAAAAACAAAGGTTGACCTCAAAAGTTTGACCGGAAAGTCCATAGCCATCGACGCCTACAACGCCCTTTACCAGTTCCTCGCGATCATCCGTCAGCCGGATGGAACCCCCTTGAAAGACAGCACTGGTAGGATAACCAGCCACCTGAGCGGATTATTCTATCGAACCGTCAACCTCGTTGACATGGGAATCAAGGCTGTCTACGTATTTGACGGAGTTCCACCAGCCCTCAAAGAGGTGGAAATCAAACGCCGAGCCAAAGTGAAGGAAGAAGCTCTGGTCAAGTATGAGCGAGCACTGCGAGAAGGAAGAATAGAAGAAGCCCGAACCTATGCTCAAATGGCTACAAGGCTCAAAGACTACATGGCAGAAGACTCAAAGCGCCTCCTAACCGAGATGGCTGTGCCATGGATTCAAGCACCATCCGAAGGCGAAGCCCAAGCAGCCCATCTAGCAATAAAGGGTGACACCAACTACTGCGCCAGCCAAGACTACGACAGTCTCCTTTTCGGTGCACCTATGCTTGTGAGAAACGTAACTATAAGCGGCAGGAGGAAACTTCCAAGAAAACCTATCTACGTTGACGTCGTCCCTGAAATTATAGAACTCGACCAAGTTCTCAAGGAGTTGAGCATTACTCGTGAGCAGTTCGTAGACGTTGGCATCTTGGTGGGAACAGACTTCAATCCTGACGGTGTGAGAGGGATAGGACCAAAAACTGCCCTCAGACTGATAAAACAACATGGAAGCCTCGAGAAACTTCTACCCACACTGAAGCAGGCAGAGTTTCCAGCTCATCCCCAACGAATACGAGAGATTTTCCTTACCCCAACGGTTACAGACAACTACAGAATATCTTGGAAAGAACCTAACATCGAGGGTGTCGTAAACTTTTTATGCCGTGAAAGAGACTTCTCCGAAAAAAGAGTGCGGAAAGCTCTCAATAAAATGACCGAAAGCTTAAGGAAGGCCAAGGAAAAAGTGACCCTTGAGACATGGTTCGGCATTTGACCAGTTAGTTATGTCTTAAATCCATGTTTCCCAATCAAAGGCACAAACGCTACTCCCCCCAAATTTTCCTCAAAGATCTTGCCATCTTTTTTTCTAACTCGCATCAGAGTTTGGTAGAAGTGAACACCCCCAACTGGAATGACCAGGATTCCTCCGTCTCTTAACTGTTCAGTCAATGGTTTGGGAATGCCTGGAGCGGCTGCAGTGACCAATATGCGGTCGTATGGAGCCTTCTCCGAATATCCCAGGGACCCATCTCCGCAAATCACGGTGATTCGACTCGAGTATCCTGCCTTCTCAATGTTTCTTCTGGCAAACTCGGCCAATTCAGGAACTCTTTCTACAGTGTAAACATGTTCCCACTTTTCTTTTGGCGCTTCAGTCGGAGCCACGATCTCGGCTATGGTTGAAGCGTGCCATCCTGAGCCAGCTCCTATCTCTAGGACCCTATGTCCCACTTCCAACTCGAGGGCTTCATCCATTATTGATACCATGTTTCGCCCAGTTGACCGTCTTGGATCAACTGAGAGGCGCGGAAATGGTTTGTCCAAACCCTATGGGAAGCGGGGAATCCGCCGCCGCATGAGCCTTCACCCTCGCGGGGAGAAAGGAGCCACGGGGAACTCTACATAGTGCCCTAATGACTTGAGGAGACTGAAGGATACCCTCTCTGATCAATCTTTGAATCAATCCTTCCCAAGCCTGGTTCTCCATGTTTCATCCACAGGATTAACTGCAAACGACCCTTAAGACTTTACGATTCTATTTAACTATTAACGTAGAGTTACGATTTAAATTGCACGTGTGCCATAACTTCTCGATGCACATATGGCGCGCACGCTCTATATAACCCGATAATGCAACTCTTGAATGATAGCTGGAGGATCGAGGACATATGGAGATTCGGTCGACAAGTGTGAGGTCAGCGATACTTGCTTTGTATGGGATGACATTCTTAACATCCTCTGGTTTTGGAGCGTTTGGTGTCATTGTGCCGCTTTACATGCGTGACTTGGGTGTTGATTTGTTTGGTCTGGGGATTGCCTTTGGTGCTTTCGGGATAGTAACGAGTGTTACAGGAATATTCTTCGGAAGGCATTCAGATATGATTGGGCGAAAACCCTATCTGGTTTTGTCTCTCGCCCTTATGGCAGTTGTCAACTTTTTCTACACACAGGCATCAGGCGTGGTTGACTTCGTGATTCTGCAAGCGTTAGGCGCGGTTTCTTCATCTCTCAGAGTCGCGATAGTTCCTGCACTTATGACAGATCTTTCGAAGGAATCAGAGAGGGGTCGCAAGTTCGGCCAAATGGGAGGATTTAGATGGTTGGGGGTAGGGTTAGGGTACTTTTTGGGAGGTGCTTCTTCTCAGATTCTCGGCTACAACCTGTCCTTTGTCTTCGTATCGATACTAGCACTAATCTCATGTTTTCTGATTTTAGGGTTTGTCCCCTCATATCGCCTGCGATCAAGAGAACATTTCGACATGGCTCTTACTACAGGGATTTCACCAAACCTCACGATTTGGCTTCTGATATCATTTGTCACCGCACTAGTGATCGGTCCAGTGGAGGTAGTTGTCATTCCTTTGTACGCCGTGAAACCTGGGCCTTTAGGGATTGACAAAATTGTCTTCGGGACCTTCATGTCGGTTGGTTATGTTCTCACTTCTTCAACCCAATTCATTGGAGGTAACCTTGCTGACAAATACAGTAGAAGAAAGCTTGCAAGTCTCTTCTTCTTCGTTTCGGCGCCCTTCATCGCAGTTCAGCCATTGTTTCCATATTTCCCATATTTTGCGTCCATGTATGTGCTTGAAGGAATTGGGGAAGGACTAAGTCACCCGTCTAGGGACGCGATCGTCGCATCTTCAGTCAGGCCCAAACACAGAGGCTTTGACTTTAGCATTGTAAACTTGATAGGAAACGTTGGAAACACGATAGGGTTTGTGGGAATAAGTTTGGTCTGCCAAACGGTGGGATTCGTTTATCCTTTTCTCCTGAGGGCAATAGTCTACATTTTTGTGGCCATACTGATTTACCTTGGGTTGACAGACTAACCCATTCTATTTGCATGCATTGAAACTGCAACCGCGCCGGCACGTCTAATCGAAAGACAAGCATTAAAAGTTTCAACTCTATTTCTTGTGTCAATGGTGAAACTATGGGAACATTGTATGAAGGGGCAAAGAATGCTGTCGAAGTTTGCATGAATGTCAAACCTGGAGAGCACGTTTTAATTGTCACCGACAAGAGTACCTATCCGGTTGGCAACGCTTTAAGACGCGCAGCTGAGAAAGTAACCCATCACGTAGAAATGTATGTTCTTGAAGATTATGGAACCAGGCCCATGACAGGTCTTCCTAGCCAGGTTGAGATTGCCATTCCTAAAGCTGATGTTACATTTTGGGCAGCAGAAAGCAAAAAGGGAGAGCTCAGTAGTTTGAGACGACCATTCATGAAAATCGCTCTTAAGCATGCAAGACATGGGCACATGCCAAGCGTTAAGAGACGTTTAATGGAAGAAGGAATGTGCTCTGATTACACACAAATCGCAAAACTAGCAGAAAAACTATACGAAATGGTTAAAGATGCCGAAAAAATAGACGTGCAAAACCCCGCTGGCACAAAACTAAGAGTCAAACTAAATCCAAAATGGAGATGGGTCAAGAGCGACGGAATATATCATGAGAAAGGAAAATGGGGCAATTTGCCCGACGGTGAACTATTCACTGCAGTGGCTGAATCAAACGGACGCATGGTAATTGATGAACTGGGCGACTGGTTCAGTGACAAATACGGATGTCTGACCAATCCAGAAAGTGATTCTAACACGCCCGTATACGTTGATATAGAAAATTCCAGAGCAAATCTAGAGACTCTAGATTGTGCCAATTCTCAATTAAAACGGGAGTTAATCGAGTATCTAAAGACAGATGAAAATAGTAGCAAAGCTGGAGAATTTGCTTTGCCCACGAATGTGGAACTAATGATGAAACCTTTAATTGGAAACCTATTACAAGATGAAAAAGCCAGAGTCCATCACGCGTTTGGCAACCCCTATCCTGAAGAAACCGGAGCAGACTGGAAATCAAAGACGCATGTAGACGGCCTTATGAAAAAATGCAGTGTTTGGGTCGACGGTAGAAAAATAATGGAAGCGGACAAGTACCTGATCTAGAACTTCATTCAAATCCTCGAATTTGCCCAAACCTGACGACCTTTTCTGTTCATCTTATGACGGTGTCAAGTAAATACATAGCTCGCTGCACGCGTCTCAATCAAACAGTTCAAAAGTTCTTGGCTACGTTTGAGTTCAGAAGGAATGAAAATGTTGATACTAGAAGACGGAGAACGAGTTATGCTTCTATTTAACTGTAACAGACTTGGCTAGGTTTCTAGGCATGTCCGGATCGCGTTTTCTCTCAATTGCCATGTAGTAGGCGAAGAGTTGTAGTGGGATGACGTAAGGGATGGGTGACAAGACTTCAGGCAACCTTGTCTCTATCTCGATGCAATCGTCAGCCAACGATTTGATTTCTTCGTCTCCCTTTTCAACCACAACAACAATTGAAGCTCCTCGAGCCTTCATTTCCATTATGTTTCCCACGATGGTTTTGTGAGTGCCGTCCTTTGGACATATGAAGATCACCGGAAATCCCGGCTCGATCAGGCTGATGGGGCCGTGTTTGCTTTCTCCAGCGGGATAGGCTATGGAGGGAACGTAGGCTATCTCCATGAGCTTCAGTCTATCCTCAAGGGCGACGGCCGAGCTTATCCCTCTGCCCAAAAAGAAGAAGCATTCTTTGTCTCTATATTTTCTAGCGAGTTGTTTCACCTTTTCCTCTTGAGTTTGGATAACTCTTTCAACGATTTCCGGTATTTGCTCAAGCTTTTCTTCAAGATTCTCAATTTCCACATGGGAGATCTTTCCTCTCTTCTTGGCAAGTCTCAAAGCAAGTTGGGAGAGAACGGAAAGCTGAGAGGTAAAAGTTTTTGTAGCTGCGACCCCTATCTCCGGTCCTGACTGTTGACATATGTATACGCGGGCAACACGGGTCAGGGTGGATCCGACAACATTTGTAAGCCCCAAGACCGTAGCGGCACGTAGCCTCGCGCATTCAACTGCGGCTAGAGTGTCAGCAGTCTCTCCGGATTGACTTACGACAAGAAGCGTGCTGTCGATATTCACAGATTTCCCATGCTGTTCGACGAACTCCGAGGCGATAACGGGGTGAGTTGCTAAGAGCGCCAGTTTGGAAAACATGTAGGAAGCTGCGAGACAAGCATGGTAGGAGGTCCCGCAAGCGACAAGGAAAACTTCTCCAGCCCGATCAAGGAATGTTGTCATTAGCTCCAGATATTGGTCTTGCAATCTAAGCGTGTTTCTTAGGCACGAAGGCTGCTCATGAATCTCCTTTATCATGAAATGAGGATAACCTTGTTTTTCAGCCATTTCAGGGGACCAATCGATGAGCTCAGGTTCTCTGGCAATCTGTGTCCCATCGAGAATTTCCCGGATTTCGTATCCTTCGTCACTGAGGACAACAATTTCTCCATCTTGAACGATAACGGACTTATTCGTCATAGGGAGAAAAGCTGGAATATCGGATGCACAGTAAACGCCGTTTTCGGCTATTCCAACAACGAGGGGACTCTCTTTTCGGGCACAAACAATCTTATCGGGTTCTTTAACTGAAACAGCAGCGATTGCGTAGGAGCCATCCAACTGCTTTGCGGTCTCGCGTACAGCTTCGACGAGGGTCAAGTCTTCCCTCAACTTCTCTTCAATGACATGAGAAATAACCTCAGTATCGGTTTTTGACCGAAAGACGTGTCCCTTCTCCTCAAGCTCCCCCTTTATTTCCGCAAAGTTTTCGATGATCCCATTGTGAACGACAGCGATTTGCTCTCTACAATCAGTGTGTGGGTGAGCGTTCTCTTGGTAAGGCGCTCCATGGGTCGCCCATCTTGTGTGACCTATTCCAATCCGGCCGGGAAGATCATCAAGGTTGTGTAACTCGTGAACTTCATCGATTTTCCCCCTGTCCTTTTTTATAAAAAGCCTATTATCATGAATAGTTGCTGTTCCTACAGAATCGTAGCCTCTGTACTCAAGACTCTTTAGGGCAACGTGGATTGTAGGCGCCGCCTCCCCATTTTTGAGAATGCAACCAAATATACCGCACATCTTTGATTCCTCAGATTCCTTCGAGTCTGTGGTGACCGCTAAACTATATCTCTCTTCCTCGAGCTTTATTTAATCTAAAACGGCGTCTATAAGCATTTTTAGGAAAATGTTCTTAGAGTTAAAAGAGGAGTCATAATGGTTCTCAAGGCTTACAGGCGTGTTGGGGCATACCATGAAAAAATGTTTTATAAAGGTTGCATTTTGTTCCGAGAACTTGTGTTTCTCTCTACGTCTACCACAAAAAATATGAATCCTAAAGTCAATCATGAAAGAAGGAGACCAGTTTGGTTCTTGAAGATTTCCTCTTTCCTGGAGAGATTATAATATTTCAGAGCGGCAAGGTCGAAACCCTTAATGATCGTTTTGATTTTTACATAACGAATCAGAGAATAGTGCTTTACAGACGTAGAGGAGTTGTCTTTAAGAAAGACAGAGTCATCGCTGAAAGAATAGAGGACGTTCAGACGTTAAATTACGACGAGAAAGGGATAGTGAAAAAGAAAGGTGTTTTACGTATTGAAACCATGAGCAAGAAAATGGAGCCCATTGAGGGAAAAGTATCAGACATGAAGGCTATCTGGCAAGAGCTACAAAAATACATCAAGAAAGAAGAATAGAACCTGTCGATCGTAAGTTAGATAGAACCTATTTCCATTTCCTTTAGTATGCAGCAACCAGCGGGCAACAATCATCTCTTCTTGAACCCAATGATAAGGCCAATGATAAGGCTGCCAGCAAAGGGCAAATGAGTCAAGAGAGGCGTGAGCAGACCTAGTGCCGGATTAATGGTGCTAACAAATCTGGATACCATCTTAACCAGTCCACCGTAGTCTATACCTATCATATTTGTATATGCCAAAAACATTAGAGAAAAGACAACGATGCCGAGAATCAACGCAACTTTAATGACTTTCCTGATAGCGTACCCTATGAAAAATCCGCCGATCCCGCCTATGCCAAGTTGGAAAAGGACAGGAGCGAAGGCTTCACTCACTACCAGATTCACCCTACAACCTGTTGAGAAACAGCTTTCGTTTTTCATAGACTTCTTGTAGCTAATAAGACTAACCATTAACCTAACCATGTGAAGCTGTCAAAAGGGGGTAGTTTTCTGAATTCAGAATAAATATTGTTTCTTCTCAATACATAAAAGAAAGAGGCAAATATCCTTTTTCGGAGTAGCTCTTTAGTCTGAAAATCTGATGAACGGCGGGAAGATGTATATGTCCTTGAGACTTGAGGACGTTATGGTTGAAGACGTGATAACGGTAGAAGAGAAGGCAACTGTAAAGAAAGCTGTAGAGTTTATGAATGAACATGAGATAGGGTGCCTGATCGTAGTTAAAAATGGAAAGCCTGCTGGAATAGTGACTGAAAGAGACATGTTGAAAAGAATCCTACTTGAGTCCAAAGATCCGGAAAAGATCAAAGTCAGAGAGATAATGTCCAGGCCCCTAATAGTTGGGAAGCCTCGAATGGAAATTGAAGACGCCGTGAAACTGATGTTCAAAAGAAATATAAAGAAACTTCCAGTGGCCGATAATAATCATCTCGTTGGTTTAGTAACCTTAACAGACCTCGTTCGGTCTGAAAAGATCGCCCAGATGCTAAGGAAACTCCCGGACGAAGAAACTCCGAAGCGAATGAAGAAAGTTGTAGACCATTTCAACCGCATTATCTCGATATCATACGAGTAGGGCATCCTGCACACGCGCGCTAGATCGCACCAAGAATATTTTCGAGAAATTCTTCGACGTCATGTGGAAAAAATCCAAGAAGAAAAATAACACAGCTAACAAAGATTTCGGCTATGCTACCTAAATAATCGATAGCTGTGTCTAGGCCTCTGTCGAATGGGATGTTTTGAGATTGCAAAGACAGTAACGTAGAAGAGCCACGAATGAGTAATAACGCTCCGAGGATACACAATAGAATTATCCTCACGTAGTCCTTGACTCCATATTCAATCTGGAACGGCATGCCTGAACCTCAAAGAGTGGTAAGCTCCTTAAAGTTATAAACTTGCGGCCGTGCAAACATTCTAAAGATGTTTGAAACATTCGCTGAACCTTAGTCTCGCCTGGCGACGAAATATTCTGAGAAGGGAAGGAACAGATGCAGGTACATCATAATCCACTAGAATGCTGTTAGAGAGTAGGAGAGCTAAACTGACTTTTGTTGAAGCTTCTGTAATTCCCTGTTTACATCTTGGAAAGTACCGTAGACATCTGCTACATGCAAATGTTTCATTCTCTCTTGCATTAAACCAGCAGCTATCAGCATAGCGCCTAAGCTCTTCTTAATACCAATCGTAGGAATCGGAAAAGCTATCAAAGAAACACCAAGCTTGATAAGTCGAGAGCTCTTCTGTCCTCCCGCACTAGGTTTTCCCCACAAGGGTCTCAGAGACTTTGCATCTTTCGTGACTCCACTAATTAGTTTGAGTGTTTCATCGTAGCTCAGCCCAAGCTCACGCAATGCGATAACTATTGTTTCAAGTTCTTCTGGCCTCAAAGCCATTCCTTCTTTCCAGTATTCTTTGGGACTGTAATGACAATAAGAACATTCATAGTTAAAAAGCTTTGAACCT
>CAYFXU010000004.1:0-23156 GCA_964347145.1 uncultured Candidatus Bathyarchaeia archaeon | reverse complement strand
CATACCCCTAAAAAAATGTTTATAAAGGAACTATCCCTAGTTGCAACCATGAAGAAAAAGCTGTTGCTCAGCGCCGAAAGAAGACAATACAGGGTGAAAGACATAGCCGTTTTTGACGACCCTGAAAGACTCAAAGCTGTTCTGAACAAACTCAGCTGGAGAATTCTCCAGCTCCTTAGCAGGAAAGAAATGTACCCTATGGAGGTTGCGAAAAAACTGGGGGTGCATGAACAGAAGGTCTATTATCATTTCAGAAAGTTAGCGAGAGTAGGTGTTGTGAAGGTTGTTAGGGAGGAAGAAAAGAAAGGAGCTGTTGCAAAATACTACAAAGCATCTTTTCCCGCCTTAGGAGTCGAACTTCCCTTCGGATACCAAAAGATCAACCGCATCTCAGTTCCCAGCATGGATGAAAAGATAAAACAGTTCCTCAACCCCTTTCTAAAGGAAGACGGCACTTTTGATGGAAAGATCATAGTGGGCAGCCCTGACCCCCACGGTCCCTTCAAGGCTAGAGCCAGAGACGGGCACTACGCCTCATACTTGACACTCTTCCTAGGCCAATTCGTCGACTTGCCAGAAGACTTCTCGATAAAGTTGGATGTTGACGTAAAGGCTGAGAAAGAAGAAAACAACAACCTGATCTCGGTTGGCGGACCCGGAACAAACCTGATCACTCAAGAAGCCAATGAGTTCTTACCAATACGCTTCAACATGATGCCCTCGAAGCATGGATTCCTTCTCGGCGGATTATTCTCTGAAAAAACCAAGAACGTCTACACCGCCGACAACATAGGCGTAATAGCAAGGATACCCAATCCTTGGAACAGGGAAAAAAGGATAATCGTCCTCGCTGGCAACAAAGCGGTTGGAACCAAGGCCTGCGTGTTAGCCCTCGCAAAATTCTGGAAAGAGACGCTTAAGAGCTTCGGAAGCGAAGAAAAATTCGCAGCCGTAATTCAAGGATTCGACCTAGACGGAGATGGAAAGGTAGACTCGATAGAAGTTCTTGAATAGTTTCCGGGATTGACAGAAACCGCAATAAGATACACAAAAAATATTCACACTGACTAACAATGGAGCCTGTAACTACCGTCATTCTTGCACACGGACACAAGAATGTTCAAGCAACCCATAAGACGACATTCGAGATCACGAAAGAGCCTACTCTTACCAGGCGCGGCGACTGCATAATTGCCGTGGAGGCAACCAAAGGCCTAGCCGATTTGTCTCCTGAATTTAAGGAAGCGGCGAGAAAGAAGGACGCACAAATAACGATAACAATCAAAGCTGGAAAAGCAATGGAAACGGTTAAGGGTAGAGGAAGCCCCCGCTTGCTCTTCGCACATCCCACGGATTTGGTAATCAGAAAAAGCGAATACGTTTGCAGTCGAACACTGGCGATAAAGGCAGACAAGGCAGCTAACGATCTTTCAAGAAGACTTCTTGAAAAAATGAAGGACCCCAGTCAAAGAATCAGAATAACGTTAGCCGTGGAAAGCTATTGAATTTCAGCGTCCACAACCACCTGCCAAGTGAACGGTGCAATCGCCCGCACCACCCTCGCCAACAGAAACTTCTTGACGTTTCGGTTTGCTTGACTCACGGCTTCGGTCAACCGAATCCTAGCGTTTTCTAGGGGATCTGACGCGTTCGTGAATTCGTAATAATGCATAATACCTCCTTCAAACTTGATGGCTTCGCAGGCCACATCCACGTATTCTATTGCCTTTTCGGGCAGGTTCATAATCACTCGATCCGCTAACCCAGCCAATTGTTCTCTAACCACTTGCTGTACATCGCCAAGAATTGGTGTAACTTTCCGGCCAACACGGTTCGCGGCGACATTTCTCCTCAAAAATTCTACAGCATCTGGGTTTATGTCAACGGCATACACCCTCACGTTTTCGCACTTCTTCGCTGTTAGAATGGAGAAGGACCCGACTCCCGCGAACATGTCGATCACTGTTTCACCTTCCTGGACCTGCGAAGCAACTCGTTTGTGCTCGTGGGAGAGCCTAGGCGAAAAGTAGGTTTTCCGGAGGTCAACGTGATAAATGCATCCGTGTTCTCGGTGAATCGTTTCCGTTCTTTCAACGCCTGCAACAACTGTGAATTCTCTCAAACGATAAATGCCACTGACGACGCTAGACTTCTCCAAAACTGCTTTCATTCGTCTGTGCGTCTTCAGTATGGCTTCTCCTATCGTCTTTTTGTGGCTTTCAAGCTCTGGAGGAATTTCGATAATGGCGATGTCTCCGACAAAATCAATTGCGCGGGGAAGACTTGCTAGAAGATGAGGGGGCAATTTGCTCTTTAGTATCTCGACTAGGTTCGGGAGAGGTTTAGCGCGTTCATGAAATCTGTAGGTGGAGAGTTCAAAGACCTGGAGACTCTTCTTGAGCTCTTTGACAGTCTTGGGGAGCGGCTCGCTCACCAAGGGGATGCATAGATAATCTTCCACCTGCTCAATCCTCAGGTCTCGGTTATATAGATCGAGCATTCTAACCATGTGGATGGCTTTCTCACCTAAGGCTCTGGGAACCTTCAAGCAAGGTGACTTGGACAAGTCAGGCCCCTCAGTATTCGATCTAGTCCTCATTTAGATTCATGGAATTAGACAAGGATTAACCATTTAAACAATATCTCAAAAGACAACAAGGTAACATTAATGTCTTGAGCTTTGCTTACAAAGCGTTCAATATGCTTGCTATTAAGGCGTCTGCTAGGAAGAGAGCAAATATGGCCGTCCAATATTAGGCTACTTTGATGCTCCATGAATTTTTGTGCGCGCGCGTATTTTGAACAATAATGTTTATTAAGTCTTAATGTATACTATATATCTGTTTGCTCATCCGCAATATGACCAAAAAGGATTTGCACGAGATCAGAGTGGAAGAGACGTGGAAGTACCATTGAGGCGAAAAATATTCGTTTTTTTGATGCTTCTCTGTTTCGCAATCGTTGCAATCGCAGGTGGCTGGTACTTGCTTCAGCCAAAAAGTCAAGAGAATGGAAGAAAATTGGCTTCTGATTTTTCTCTAACCGACTTAGATGGAAACACTTTTCGGTTAAGTGACTTCAGAGGAAAAGTGGTGGTTATAGATTTCATGTCTACTAGGTGTGGATCATGCAGGGAACAGATTCCCTACCTCAAGGTTGTGTGGGAAAAAGAAGATTATGGAGGCAAAATTGTTTTGATGTCTATCGACATTGATCCAACAGAATCTGCGCAGACACTGGGAGCTTTTGCCCAGGAGTTTCCGTATGCTACATGGATTTGGGCTAGGGATACAGCCAACTTGGGGCAGATTTACGAAGTTACCAGTATTCCGAAGACCGTTATAATAGATGAGGACGGTTACATAGGGTTCACACATACCGATGTAACAACCGCATCGATTCTTATCCAAGAGATTGACCAACTGATGAGATAAAGCAGGTGAGAGCAAACTGATTTAGGAACTGGATTTGGTTGAACGCTTGTCGAGGGCAAGATCTTGTCTTTTGATCTTTCCGGGTTGACGCTTATCTTTACTGCCGGAGGCCTAGCGCTTCTCTCTCCATGCGGATTCCCGATGCTTCCTGGTTACATATCCTACTACATGGGAAGGAAGGCTTCCTTGGAAAAAGCAGTTTCCGGGGGAGTCGCTTGCACGTTGGGTCTTCTCGCAGTGTTTTCCGCGATTGGTGTTGGAGTCTCTACACTTGGCAGTTTCGTGTCCCGGTATATACCGCTCCTCGAACTTGTAGCAGGTCTAATTGTGATTATTATGGGCATCAGCATGATCGTTGAAATTAGGTTTCCAACATTCTTTACAACGTTGAGAGCCCCGAAGCAAGGAGGGCTAATTGGTTTTTTCCTTTATGGTGTCGTTTATGGCCTAGCCGCTCTGGGCTGTTCAGTTCCGATATTTTTTTCTATTTTCTTCTATGCGGTTGCCACGGGCGGAGCACTCTACGGCATAACAACATTCGTCGTTTATGCCATGGGTATGGGACTCCCAATAATCGTAACCAGCGTCCTCGTAGCCAAGACCAAGAAGCTATTGCTTGAAAGATTGCTGAAGATGATACCCTGGTTCCAAAAGATCAGTGGATTAGTCCTTATCACAATAGGAGCGTATTTGATTTACTTCTATTACGTATCATTCCATGCAGTGTGATTAGAGCAACCCGCTTCACTGAGCCAAATTTAATATGGGTAATTAAGGGCAGCCTGTGGATTTCAGAGCTAGGATTGGCGGGCCCGCCGGGAATTGAACCCGGGACCTACGGGTTAAGAGCCTCAACCTAGTCCCGTGCGGCTAGTCCGCCGCTCTACCTTGCTGAGCTACGGGCCCGCTCCAGAGATTGTCCTTCTACTTTTGTGCGCATAGCTACCCTAATATCTTTCGTTGCCGAAGTGTTAGATCACTTGGAGTTGAAGGTTTTGGGCGAGCTTATCTTCATAGGGTTGGGCTTGTGTGACGAGAAGGACATCTCCCTCCGTGGACTCGAATACGTGAGAAAGGCAGATGCCGTTTTTGCGGAATTTTACACTAGCCTGATGCCGCGTTTGTCCCTCCAAAAGCTGGAAAAACTCATTGGAAAAGAGATTTCTGTGGTTTCGAGACAAACTTTAGAGGAAGAGGACGGAAAGCCCATCCTGCAGAGAGCGAAGAAGGGAAAGGTCGCATTTCTGGTCCCAGGGGATCCCTTGATTGCAACAACGCATGTGGATTTGCGCATTCGTGCAGAAAAGCATGGAATTAGGACCCGATTGATACATGGAGCTTCGATTGTTTCGGCGGTCATTGGGCTTTCAGGCTTACAGAACTACAAGTATGGAAGAAGCGTCACAATCCCGTTTCCAGAAAAGGACTTTACCTCTGAGACTCCTTACAAGGTAATCTTGGAAAATCGGGCGAGTGGGCTTCACACCTTATGCTATTTGGATATAAAAGTTGAGGAGCAGAGATACATGACAATCAAAGAGGGACTCCAGTCCCTCTTAGATATGGAAAAACGAAAAAAATGTCATTTGATTACGTTGAGTACTCTAGTTTTGGGCGTGGCCAGAGCGGGTTCTGACAGTCCAACGGTTAAATCAGACAGCGTGGAAGACCTACTGAACCACGACTTTGGAGATCCTCCTCACACACTTGTTTTTCCAGCCAAGCTCCATTTCATGGAAGCCGAAGCCCTCATCATCCTAGCGAGAGCACCTGAGCAGATTAGAGGGAGGGTTGAATGACGTTAGAGGAAATGGTGTCCAGGTACATCCGAAACACTGAGCGAGTTTTCGGTGAAATAAGGCGCGTTACAAGTTCCGTGCACCTCAACGAAGGGAAGGTAGAAAACGTCATTGGAACCGCTAAAGGTTATTTGGAAGACGCTAAATATTACCAGAGGAAAAGTAAGCTTGAAACGAGCCTTGCTTCGGTTTCATATTGCGAGGGGTTATTGGATGCTCTACGACTATTGGGAGCCGTGGAGTTTTCATGGTAGACAAAGAAAGGAAGAAAAAGGTTGTTTTGGCTTCAGGCACCTTTGATTTACTTCATTTCGGTCATGTGAAGTATCTGGAAGAGGCTAAGAACGCCGGAGGAAAAAACGCGGAGTTGATCGTCATCGTAGCTAGAGACAGCACGGTTGAAAAAAGGAAGGGAAAAAAGCCTGTAATGCCAGAAGACCAACGAAGATCACTTGTTGAATCTTTGAAGGTGGTTGACGAGGCGATTTTGGGCTTCGAGGATTTTAGCATCGACAGTGTTATTGAGAAGATAAGGCCAGACGTAATAGCCGTGGGACACGACCAAGACGGCATAGAAAGGGAGGTACGAAGAGCGGTCGCGAAGAAGAAGTACAAAGTTCAGGTTGCAAAAATTGGAAGATTTGGAAAAAAGGAGCTGAACAGTTCCTCAAAAATCGTGAGGAAAATCGTAGAATCTTTTGAGAGAAAAAAGCCCTAGACAAATGATTTTGAATTGGTCACGGTAGAGTAAGAATCTCCACTTTCACTTTGTTTCCATCTTTCAGTTTCAGGCGACCTCGAAGAAATATTGGAGCAATAATCTCCAGCACGGATGTGTTGTAATGGCTTCGCATGGCGCAAACAATCGCGCCCTTCACTTTGTTGTTAATTACGGCAGGGTAACATTTCACGGGGCCAAAGGTTCTGGATTCATCTTTAAATCCTTGAACTTCAATGGCAGGATAAGATTCGAGTTCTGACCTCGTTTGCACATCGTATTCGGTTGTCAGCTTGAGGTTGAGAGTTCCGGGATATGGATCAAACCCGAGTCTTTCCATGAACTGTTTCCGGTATCTCTCTTTGGTCACGTAGTAGGCTCCTTCGCCCAATCCGCTGAATAGGATTCCCTCTATAGTGACTGATGGGGGATAGGCTGCTTCAAATATCAAACGCAAGTTAGAGTACAGTTTTTTCAATTCAGTCATTCCAGAGTCTGTGATTCTGGTCAAACAGCCATCGGGGGTTATGGTTCTTTTGATCCATCCTGTCTTCTCCAAATTGATAAGATGCCGAGAGGCTGTTTGTTGAGACGCTCCTATCTTTTCCGCCAGATATTCTGTAGAAACCCTCACCGTTCGGCTGCATGCACCCAATTCTGCTAGCTTGTAGAGCGTGAAGAAGAGCTTCCACGACCCTGGATCAACCTTCATAGAGCCCACTCGAATCGCCTTATTTGAGGAAAGCCAACCTGTCTATTTATAAGTAACTCGAAAAATGTTGTGTTCGCGCGCGCGCGCGGTTATCCTTTCGACCTTTGCAGTCTATCTACTTCTTCCACGGCTCTTAAGGCAACTGCAATCATCTTCTCGTCTGGTTCCCGTGTTGTTAACCATTGAAGTCCTAACCCCGGTGCTACCAGGACTTTCATTATTCTTGAGTTTTTGTATCTATCACTAAGTTTCAAGACTTCATAGGATACGGCACCAATCACGGGTATGAGAAGAACTCTGTAGGCTAGCCTCATAAAGTACCCTAAGTTCGGCATAATCGAGAAGAACAGAAGGCTGATTAAGGTGACGATGAGAATAAAAGACGTTCCACATCTTGGATGAAATCGAGAGTATTTTTTGGCATTCGCAACGTTCAACTCAGCTTCGGATTCATATGTGTTTATAGCCATGTGTTCTGCTCCATGATACTGAAACACCCTTTTGAATTCTCCAACTAAAGAGATCGATGCGAGGTAAAAAAGTAAAACCGTTAGTCGAACCACGCTTTCCACAACGTTAAAAACTACTCCACCAAGATGCAAGAGTGTGGTCAAGAAAAAAGGTATGATGCTAAACAGAAATATTGACAAGGTCAGAGCTGCCACAACGGCCAGCGCTATTTCTTTGGGATTAAGTTTTTCCTCTTCTTCTAGAGTTGCGTTTGCAGAAAAGTAGAGACCTTTAATACCTAAATACAGAGTTTCAAATAGTGCGACGATGCCTCTTAGGAAAGGAAGTCTCAGGATCCTGTACTTTTCAGACATGGATTTTATTTTTTCAGTTTTTGTTGTTATTTCGTGGTTGGGTTGTCTGACACTCACCACCATATGCTTCTTGGAGCGAATCATCACCCCTTCTATCACCGCTTGTCCACCAAACGCCAGAGACGGCTCTTCCTTTCCTTTCGCAGTCAATTTCATACCCAAAAGAAATTTTACCAGTCTTATATTCTTTTATGAGAAGATCAACTGGGCCAAGAAAGGTTTTTATGCTTAGTATTCCATATGTCATATTGAGTGAAGCCAATGGCAGGAAAATGGGTTCAAGACTGCGAAAGAATCCTAGATAGAATGAAGAAATCAGTAAAAGTTGAAGGCCAGGACCGCCTAGACATGGTTCGGATGATTAGGTTCAGTTTATTTGCACTCCAACGAAGCGCGACAGGTTGGATGGAATGGGCCAATAACCCTGACATTATGGCCCAATTCTCACTTGAAGAATTAAAAGAGATAAACGAAACCCTTATCGAACTCGTCTCCGCATTCGTAGAATACGACGCAAAGATAACCGGACAGACAGAAACGGAGCTCAGAAAAAAAGTGGATAGTACAATAGAGAAAGCAATAACAAAGAAGACCAAAACAAAAGAGGACATATTTTACGTCAAATAGTAGAGCACTCTACTTATCTACTCCTTCTTCTAGGACTTTTCCAACGTCTTTTTCGAACATTTATTAGAGGTGAATTGAGTTATTATCAGAATCTAGGACGGTAGTTACGTGAAAATCCTTGGTCTAGTTGGCAGCTATCGAAAGTTAGGAAACACAGAAGTGCTGATCAAAGAAGCTTTGATGGAGGCCCAACACCTAGGAGCCGAAGTTGACATACTGCGACTTACAGACCTCAAAATCGAGCCCTGCAAGGGCTGTATGGCCTGTGCCTTCAAACAAGAAGAATGCCGCATCCCAGATGGATGGAACACCTTCCGAGACAAGTTGCTGGAAAGCGACGCAGTAATACTTGGGGCTCCAACATACCTCTTAGGCCCAGCTGGAATCATAAAAATGATTACGGATCGTAACATTGCATTTCAGGCTGGAGCCCTTCAGCGCCCAGGTAAACCAGGAGCTACTGTAGGGGTATCTGGCGTGAAGGAATGGGAACCCTTCGCTTTGCCTATGCTCAACCTTTTCATGTTCACCTGTGGCTTGAGAGTAATTGACCAAGTGATGTTCTACGCTCAAGGTCCAGGCGAAATTTTGCTGAACGATTCAGCAGTGAACAGAGCAAAAAAAGTTGGCTCCAACGTTTTTGAGGCCGCCAGAAAATCAGTTAACGAGAGAACCTATGTTGGAGATGAGGGCGTGTGCCCTGTATGCCATCAGAATCTCTTCTCAGTGAAAGATGGAATACTGCAATGTGCACTGTGTCAAGCCAAGGCTGAGCTTGTGACGGTGAATGGCGAGACCAAACTCCTCTTCGACCCAAAGACCCTAAAGGATCACCGGTGGAGCGAGGAGGCTCTGCTCGAACATTTTTCCTTAGCGGTTCTTCCTTCAGGACCAAGATTCTTGAAAGAGAGAAGTGAAATCAGGAATAGAGCCCACAGGTACCGTAGTTTTCTAAACAAAAAAAGTGTTGGAAGCCCCACTCGGAAAGGCTAGGAAGGTAGGTGCAGTTTTTGTGCCCTGAAAACCATGCGAGGAAAGCGGTTATTGTTGTTGACATGCAGAGAGAAAACGTCGGCAGATTCTGTCGAGGGATCATTCCGAACATCAAGTTCCTCATTGGAAAGGCTAGGGAGAAAGAGATTCCAATCATTTACGCTTGTGACAGCCGATATAGAGAAGATTCTCTCTTCAAGAGGATGGGCATGCAACCTCACACTATTCGAGGAACCGAAGGAGCGAAGGTTATAAAAGAGCTGAATCCAAAGGCGACAGATGTGGTCGTGGAGAAAAGGATGTTAAGTGCCTTCTTCGGAAGCGACCTTGATTTCACCCTGCGAGAGCAGAAAGTGAAGACTTTAATTGTCACGGGAATCCGAACTGAGGCGTGCGTCCTAAAAACTGTACTGGACGCCTTTGAATTAGGCTATGAAGTGATCGTTCCAGCAGATTGCTGTGCATCTCCTATCCCTGAAACCCACGAGTTCATCCTCCGATACTTGCAGGGTTTCAAGTTTCAAACGCCAATCGCGGAAGAACTGGTTGAGACCCTCTGAAAACGGTCCTCCTAGATTTCTATTCCGACAATTCATAGCTGTAACCTACATGCTCTACGCATTCTATGCCCCTTGATCCAAGATCGAGCTTCGTCATGTTTTCAAGTTGCTGATTGTATCGACTGACAAAGTGATTCAAAGTTTCTATGCCCAGGTTTCGGAAGCTTGCGTCCAGAAATTTGTAGGAGCCGCTAGTCTTTTCTCTGCGCGCAGCTCCCTTCTAATGGCGTTAGCATTGATTGACTTAGCGTATACTTCTAAGATGGCTTTAGTCGCTTCAATCGTTGCCCTTGGCGTTGTGACCGCCATGGTGCCCCCTATTGCATCTACTCTCACAGCAGACATTCTGGGACCTGGGTTGCCCAGCGTAGGATTTGTAATAACTGGAATATGTCTGAATCTGGGTGCAGCGTCAGCGCAGCTTTTGGTTGGTTTCCTACTTGACGTTACAAGATCGTACACTTTTTGCTTGCAGGGGATGGCGATACTTTCAGCCGTTGGAGCAATCGTGGCGTATAATTCGAAAACTGACTGAACATTCCTTTCTTGATCATGGCCTTGTTACTTTTGCCTCTCTTCAACTCTGACTTCCATCACGATGCGCCCCCATCCTCCACAGTCTAGCCCAACATCGAAACACCCTGTCCTCTTGAACCGCATTTCGTTAGGGTCGACTTCTGCATAGACGAGCTCGTTAATGGCGAAAATAAATTGAGGCAATTGAGCCAAAGCATAGATGCAAATTCTTTTCGGATTCTTTTTGGTTAAGAGGTTGCCCGCACCGTCGAAAATGAGTTTGTCTCCAACTTTATGGTGGCTGTTGCAGTTTTTTGATTCCACTACCTCAACAATGATTGTCTTGTTCATTAGTTCTGGCGCTTTTGCCAAAACATCGACGTTTCTTGGATTCTCTCTAAATTTTTTCATTTCTTCGTCATTGTAGCCAAGATGCTTCTTCATAAACTGCCAAACACTTTCATCTACTTCCACCGCACATTTCTCCTTTATCCAATCGGTTGAGGTACATTCAAGTCTTCTTAACAATGTTGTTGAAGGGTTGTGGAAAGAAAGGGATAAAGAATTCGAAATGTTTGTCTAAGAGTTGTGCAATACGTGAGAAAACCCGACAGAGATATGAATGCAAGTTTCAAGCGATATGCCGAGTTTTGTGTATGCGCTGGTAATTAGACGGCTTCAACCCACTTGATTTCGGGAATTTTCTTTTTCAAGAATTGTTCTACGCCCAACTGGAGGGTTGTTTGAGCCATAGGGCAGCCGTGACAGGCGCCTTTCAACTTAACTCTAACCACGCCTTTTTCCTCGTCTACGTCTTTTAGTTCTATGTCTCCACCGTCCGCCTGTAAATAGGGTCTTAGCTCTTCGATGGTTTTTTCAACCTTGGTTTTCAACGAACCCCACCTAATAAAAGTAATATAACAGTGTTATATAAGCTGTTTCTTCCCTCTAGGATGCAAGCACGCTCAAGCTAGTATGTTCTTCTTTTCAAAGACCCATATGCTGATGATGAGAAGCAAAATCGCCTCTATTGTCAACAAAATGAAATCTCCGCGCGGGCCCTTTCGACGAAGGAAATTAGCTCTCTTACTTCTTCAAATTCCTTGATGAGGTCTTCCATCTTCCTTTTCATTTTTCCTTCACAACGCCTCGGACAAACTATCTACCCATTTCTTTTTCGACTTTCTCGACAATCTCTGGAAGTCTTCGCCTGAGCATTTCTACAATTGTTCTGACATCTTCTTCCGAACAGCCCTGTTGTGCGCGCGCGCACGCGCGGGCGAGTATCTTAACGACTTTGTCTTCTTCGAGTTCAAGTTTCACAGGTATTGTATGTCCATACAAGGCTCTGATCTTGTTTCCGATGCGCGCGCAAAACTTCAAAGATTCAGTGTGCGTAGGGTTCCTCTTTAGTGCGGGGGGTGGGATTCGAACCCACGAACCCCTGCGGGACAGGCTCCTGAAGCTATCGCGCATTCTTACTGCTCTGCGCCTTTGACCTGGCTCGGCGACCCCCGCCCGTATTTCCACATCGCAACTCTTCCTTAAGTTTCTTTTTGCTTCCGTTCTATTTCCAGAAACGTTCACGTTTAAAAGCGTAGGAGAATAACCTGTTAATACGAAGTCTGAACAAGGTTGAAGAATACATGGATTGGTCAGGCTTACTGAAAGATTGTTCACAAAAAATGAGGAAAGAAATCCTCACCTTCTACAGATCCCCTGACGCTGCCATCAGGTTTGGTATTGGCGCCGGGGGCGACACAATGAAAAAAATAGATTTAGTTGCTGAAAAGGCTCTAATAGATGTTCTAGAGAAACATGAAGTCTCATGTACCCTCATCAGCGAAGAAACAGGAACAAAAGAAATCGGACCTGAGCCCTCTGAATTCTATATAACGACTGACCCACTAGATGGCACAACCAACGCCGTTCGCGGCATACCCTTCATGGCTACAGCCATTGCAGCCTCGAAGGCCCCCTTCCTTAAAGACGTGGAAACAGCCATTGTATCCGACATCTTTCACAACGTCACCTACACTGCGCAAAAAGGCCGAGGCGCCTTTCGAAATGGGAAAAAAATTAAGCCTTCCCAAACATCCTCGCTGGAAGAGGCAGTTGTTGGTGTCGACTTTAACACTTTAAGATTACGTGAGCTTATCACTAGGCTGGAAAGAGCGCTTGCAACAACGAGACACCTTCGACACCTCGGAGCCAACGCCCTGGAAGTCTGCTACGTTGCAGACGGAACCATAGACGCCTTCATCGACATACGAGGAAAATTGCGCACTACAGACGTCGCCGCCTCCTACCTCATAATACTCGAAGCAGGAGGCATCATGGTCGCACCCGAAGGAACCCAACTCAATGTCCCGTTAGCCGCCACCCAACGAGTAGCCTTCATCGCAGCCGCAAACAAAATAATCTACAAAAACATCAAGAAGCTCCTAGCTTAAACTTGACTTGAACAACAAATTGCAAAGACAATTCGTCAAAGTGCTGGTTTTTAACTAGGAACCCTCTTTACTTATTCATGACTAGGAGAATCTTCGTAACTTGATGTCAATAAAGCCCATACAACCGTATCCAGCCCTTCTCTTGCGGAGGAAGTCTGAACGTGTTCTAGTAGTCGCTGACCTCCACCTAGGTTGGGAGGTGCCCCTAACTCACAAAGGAGTCCATGTTCCATCCCAAACGCCAAAAATCTTGGACAGGATTCTCCAACTCATCAAAGCGTGCAAGCCAACACGCTTAATCTTTCTGGGCGATGTAAAACACGCGATTGCAAAGGTGGAAATGCAGGAGTGGCGCGACATTCCAGATTTTTTCGAAGCCCTGGAGAAAAGGGTACCAGACATTCAAGTTGTTCCAGGAAACCACGATGGAAACCTTAAGCCTCTCCTACCCGAGACCGTTAAAATTCTACCATCAACTGGGATTGCCCTTGAAAACGTCGGGCTCTTCCATGGACATACATGGCCGGCGCTAGAGCTTCTAGGATGTCGTAGCCTCATCACAGGTCACGTCCATCCCACGGTTGCGTTTCGCGATCCCATGGGCTTCCGAATAACAAGGCAGGTTTGGGTTAAAGGTGGATGTGATGGTAAGCGGTTGGCGAAATCCATCCTTGATCGTTTAGGGGTCAAAGCCAGCACCAATCCTTCCACGGTGCTACGTGACCAAATCAACATAAGGCTCAAGGTTTCACAGTTTTTCATAATGCCTTCCTTCAACGAGTTTCTCGGAGGCCAGTCAATCAACGAAAGAAAATTGGGGAAAGGCGCAAAATCGAGAACCTTTATAGGTCCAGTTTTGCGTTCAGGAAGCATCAACCTAGATGATGCAGAAACATATCTCCTCGACGGAACCTTTCTAGGAACCGTGAAGCGGTTGAAAACTTTGAGTTAGCAAAGAAAAGAGCGGTCATTTGCCAACGATTTGAATCTAAGGGCATGAATACAGAAGATTTTTATAGAATTCTAGTCTCCACTAATTTAGTAAGGTGAAAAATTGTGGCATGGGATGACTTTCCAGAATGGTTTAGAAAAAGAATGAGACGCGCCCCCTTCTTTAGAAGTTGGTTCTTCGGAGACATGGAAGAGATGATGAGAGACATAGAAGAAATGATGGAAAAAGAATTCAGAGAATTTAAAACCCGTGTCCCAAAAGATTTGGTTCGCAAGCGCAAACTCCCAGACGGCTCAACCATACATGAGTGGGGCCCCTTCGTATACGGCTACAGCATGACCGTTGGCCCTGACGGAAAGCCGAAAATAAGGGAGTTCGGCAACGTAAAGCCTTCGCGCAAACCCGAAGCCTTCGGTCTAACCAAACCCAGTCTTGACGTAAAGGAAGAACGTGAGCCTCTGGTAGATATCATCAACACCGACGGCGAAATTAAGGTCGTAGCCGAACTGCCCGGAGTTGAAAAAGAAGACATCAAATTGCATGGAACGGAAGACACTCTTACCATATCAGTTGACACTCCAAAACGTAAATATTTTAAAGACATTGAAATGCCAGCGAAAATTGACCCAAAGAAAGCCAAAACTGAATACAAGAATGGAGTGCTAGAAGTTACAATCCCCAAAATCAAAGAGAAGAAGAAACCTCGAGGAGAACCAATAGAAATAGAATAGATAAGCGAAAAACAATCGTTGTCAACTAGCATGATCATTACATTCCATTGACTGAGCGTAACACCGCGCGCATCGGTTTTCACCAAATTACGTTACCGCCCTCAATGAATCGGAGAGAATACATGAAAAGACCCATAGAGATCAAAGTGCTTGAAAATACTTGTAAGGAAGCGAAAGCTAAAGGGCAAGTGACAGGCGCCCATCTGACCCAGCTTTCTGAAGCCTTCGGCTCCCGATTTACAAAGGCTTGGGAGACGATCAAGGAGGAGAGAGTCAAAAAATACGTTTTTAGACCAAGCGGTAGGATCGTTTGGATCGTGGTTGGCAGAGAACGTGACTACCTTGTTATGCCCGCCGCTGACTTTTGTTCTTGTGACGATTTCTATTTTCGAGTAATGGACAAAGAAGTACACCTGTGTTATCATCTTATCGCCCAAAAGATGGCTGACGCTCTAGAGTGGTATGACAGAGTAGAGGAAGATGACGACCTTTACGACTCCTTGATGGGAGAGTGGAAGAAGGTTACACCTTAAATATCCATCTTCCAAATTATAAGAAAGTGAGGATGCTTTCATGGACCCAGGAGTCTACTTTACAGTAATAATCCATGTTCTGATGGTGTTAATCTTCATAGCTCTAATCTTAGGCTTTTTATACATGATTTACGGCAGAGAAAAATCACCCGAATGATTCCAAGATTTTCTATCGTGCCCATTTCCGCAACACAACAAACAAAATTAAACCAAGAGCAGCTAGAGCAACACCCAGTAGGATCACCCAGAAGGCGTGTGGTCCCGTGCCGAATCCTATTGGAGGAAGTGGAAATATCCAGATAATTGTCCCTGCCCCAATGGACCCCCCGAACAAAACTGTCGCAATCATCATAACGATTGTTCCTAAGAACATCAGGAAAAAACCTAAGAGAAACAGTTTGAATGGAGTTGGCCATTGGAAAGATTCTAACACCGAAGTTTCCCCCCCAAGACTGCGGTAACATTCCAAGCAAATCCATCTGGTTGGTTCGAAGCAAACCTCACAGACCTCTCGACCACACTCTTGACAGACGTATCGCGCCGCACGCTTGCCGCAGACCTCACACGCTTTTACCTGCATGTCAGATGCCCGCTTCACCCAAGAACAAAACGAAAGATTAGCGTGACTATCAGCATGAGCACGATCAAGGATATCGAGAGTACGAGAAGTATTTTAACAGATTCTCTGTCGGTTCCGAAAACTATAGGGAAGGGACCGATAATAACCGCGCCTCCGCCCTTAACTTTCCCCTTCCCCCTTGTGGGGGCGAAAAACATGAAGATGACAGCCGCAAAGGCTATGAGAAATCCGGCGAGAAATAAGATGATCCCCAAATTGAATAATAATTGGCCGTCCATTTACGCGTTCACTTCTTCTGATATCTAGAAGTAATGCGAGTTTAAATAAATATTAAGTAGGCTAATATCTTTGGCCGGTTTCGGCAATTTAGTGAAGCGAAATGAGTTTAGAGAGGATCATTGAGCAAATCCTATCGTCTCGACCAGATCTTACACGCCAAGATGTCCACAAGATGATTGAGAATAAAAAGGAGGGAGTAAGAGGATTTTTTACGGATGAAGCCGCGGCGCGCATTATCGCTTCAGAGTTGGGAGCAGGAAACTTTCAGAAGCCTCTTCCACTCGAAATTCTGATTCAGAACCTTGTTTCGGGCTTGAATGATGTGACCGTGACTGGACGCGTCATCATTTCTTATCCTCCTCAGACTTTTACGCGTCGAGACTGGACTGAGGGAAAGATTGCTCGGTTGCTTATTGCAGACAGAAGTGGAACGTTGAAGGTGGTTTTATGGGACGAGAAGACGGTCTTGGTGGAGACTGGGAAAATCAAACAAGGACAAATCGTCGAGGTTTCCCACGGTTACGTGCGTGAGGGTTTAGATGGAAAGCTGGAGTTGCACGTGGGATCGCGTGGAAAAATCCAAATTGTTCTACCAGACGCTGCAGAGAAAAAGTATCCTCTCATCACACGATGGGTAAAAAAAGTGACTGAGATAAAAGAAGTGGGCGGTCCAATAACTGTTGAGGGAGCCATTGCAACCACACCTACCGTGAGGGAAGTGGTGACATCGCGAAATGAAAAGGTTGTAGTTGCTTCCTTCGAGTTGAAGGATGATACGGGGAAAATTAGTTTTTCAGCGTGGAGAAAATTGGTGGACGTTGTGCAAGGTTTGGCCGTCGGAACTCGAATCAGAATAGAAAACGCGTATGTAAGGAAAGGTTTCAGAGATCAGTTCGAACTGACTTCTCGGTCCTTCACATCCATAGAAATCCTAACTGATTCATTGAAGTAACTATTCTTTTTCAACTTCCTTGATCACGTCTTCGATTATCTCCAGGCCCGAGTCGACGACTTCTCGGGTTATGGTTAGTGGTGGAACTATTCTGAGGGTGGAAGCGCCGCAGGTTATGATGGCTATTCCTCGTTTCCAGCACCTGAACATGACTTCCTTGGCTTTGTCTGCTCCTGGATTTTTGGTTTCTTTATCTTCAACAAGCTCGATGCCAATCATCAGACCCTTCCCTCGAACGTCACCAACAATTTCACGCTCTTCTTTTACGTTTTGTAGCCACTTCATTATGTAGCTGCCCTGTTTATCAGCGTTCTCAAGAAGTTTCTCCTCCTTAATCACATCTACGACCGCCAGCGCCGCCACGCAGGCCAAGGGGTTTCCTCCGAAGGTGCTGGCATGCGAGCCCCCCTCCCAATCCATCAGTCGGGCTCGAGCCACAGTTGCGCCCAAGGGGAGTCCCGATGCTAGGGCTTTCGCTGCACAAACAACGTCAGGTTCAACTTTCCAATGTTCAATCGCGAACCATTTTCCACTTCTGCCCATTCCGGCCTGAATTTCGTCATCGACCAGAAGCAAACCGTGTTTGTCAGCCAATTTTTTGAGACGTTGGAAGTATTCTGGAGGAGGAACCACGTATCCGCCTTCTCCTTGGATGGGCTCAAAAACGATGGCAGCAACTTCTTCTGGGGGCACGTATTTTTGAAGAACCAGCTCATCGATGAAATCCACACACCAGTAGTCACAGTCTGGATATGACAGCTTGAAGGGACAGCGATAACAGTAGGGATAGGGCACGTGCGTTACTCCATTGAGCAAGGGGAAGTAGTATCTTCTTTGAACAGGCTTGCTTCCAGTGAGGGATAGCGCCCCCAACGTTCGACCGTGGAAGGCGCTTATATAGGCGATGAACCGATGCTTGCGGGTGTGCCATTTAGAGAGTTTTATAGCCGCTTCCACGGCCTCTGCTCCACTGTTTCCAAAGTACACCTTTTTCTCAAACCTTCCAGGCGTTATTTCAAACATTTTTTCAGCTAGGTTCACGACTTCCTTGTAATAGAAGTCCGTGTTAGAGTAATGGAGAAATCTGTCGCATTGGTTCTTTATTGCGCTCACAACTTTAGGGTGGTTGTGTCCTACGTTTAGACATACCAACCCGGAGTTGAAGTCTATGTATTCGTTCCCATCAACATCTTTTACAACGCAATCCCTTCCCTTGTCTATGACAAGCGGATAGAAGCGAACATAGGAAGGTGAAATCGAAGCTTCATCTCTTTTGACTAATTCTCTCGCCTTAGGACCGGGCGGTCGAACGACTATTTTCGGATACCTACTCATATGCCTCACCAAGAATACCGTATTTGGGGCCGGTGTTTTTTATAGCTATCTGAGATTTGTGAGAGGTTTCTTACAATTCAAGTTCACAAGATGGAAAAAAGCCTCATCAAAATGATCAATGCAAACGAGACATTGAATCACATTTACTTGCCGAGAAGTTACCTTGACCCAGCTTCAGGCACTGTCGCGAGCGCTTCTTTGACAACACCGTTTGTTCTAAAGTAGGCGATACGTTGAATTGTAGTCACATATAGTTTTTCTAATGAGCGCTTTCCGCGCTGCCCACGGTGCTCATCGTATAGATTGTCTTTCCCTACCGAGTTGTAGGCCTAGCTCAAAAGCCTTGACGTTGTTTTCCATTTCTCTTGGTGCGGTGATTTTTATTGCCTCACGCAAACTCTCCTCTTTCAATGGAAGTAAACCCATTCCAGTGGCGACGCCAACGAGTATTGTGTTACCGAAAATCGCACTGCCCAACTTTTCTCTACCGAGCTGAGACGCATTGAAAACATGAACTTCTTTTGCGAAAGGCTTTATTCTTCTGATGATCTCGCCCATGGCTGGATAAGGAATCTTGAAAATGCTGGCGTAGATCGGTACCAGAGGATAGTCGTTGATAACAAACGTAGTTTTCTCTTTTCTAGCATAGTAGGTTGCTCTCACTGCTTCTAACGGTTCGTAGGCGAGGATGAGGTCGGCATTGGCCTGCATTATCCCTGGTGAAGATACTTCTCTCTCTGAACCAAACCTAACAAAGGTGGGTATCACTCCTCCCCTCTGGGCAAGCCCGTGCAATTGAACCCCTCTAACATAGTATCCTTCCCTGTTGGCTGCCCTCGCTATCATCACCTGCGTTGTTAAGACTCCTTCTCCCCCAACCCCCGTTAGCATGAGGTCAAACTTCATCTTTCTCCCTTCCCCTAACGACGTGAATTGCTCCTTCACCGCATATTTGTAAACATACAGCACACCCCAAACATATATCTTGATTTATGGAGTAGATCGGTTCCTCTTCAAGTTTCTCAGCTGCCTCAATAATCGCAGGACAAGCAAAATCGTTTGTACATATGCCGCATCTCGTGCATTTCTCTTGGTCTATTCTATACACTGGCAGTGCAAGCCCTTTTGAACGGAATTTTCTTCTTGTCAACAATCTACACTCTCCGCGGCTAACCAATACCTTCGAGCCTTTCATGCTTTTCAGTTCTTTCAAAGCTTCAACCAACTTCTTTTGACTGAAAGCACTAGAGACTCTCACCTCTGCTCCCAACGCCCTAATGATCTCCTCAATTTTCACGGGCTCTACCTTTTCACCCATCCCAGTGAAACCCGAACCGGGGTGTGGCTGATGCCCAGTCATTGCGGTGATAGCGTTGTCAAGGAGTACAATAAGAGGAGTTTTTCCAACGTCATTAAACCTGTAGTTCAATATTGAAGGCATAGCCGCATGGAAGAACGTGGAGTCTCCTACGAAAGCAACGACATCTTGGTCACTCACTATGCCTAAGCCATGGGACACTCCGATACCTGCCCCCATACTAACAACGAAATCTTGCATATTGATTGGTTCAAGCAACCCGAGAATGTAACAACCGATGTCCCCGCCGTAGATCGTATCATCTCCGAAAACTTTTTTGACAGCGTAAAATGTTGACCTATGTGGACAACCTGGACAAAGAACAGGCTTTCTAGGAGTAAGATCCTCTGATGCCAGGTCAACCTCTCTCTTATGACCAGTGAAATCTATGCCGGATTTTTTGCCGAATATTTTTTCGAAGACGGGAATTACTTTCTCGAGGTTGTATTCACCAGATTCCAGAAGCAGGTCTTTACCATGAATAATAAGATTCGGATTAGCTTCCCGTGCGATCCGTTCTACAAAATTCTCTAGAATTGGTTCAAGCTCTTCCAGAACCAGAACGGCTTCTTTGTCTTTAACGAAGTCGCTAACAAAGCTTTTCGATATGGGATGAGTCAAGATTATCTTTGCAATCGGCGGATTCAGGCCTAGCTCCAACAATGCTTCTTTGGCGTATTCAAAACTGACTCCTGACGTTATTATTCCTATTTCTCCTTCTCCGGGAAACACTTGGTTTAGCTTCTGACCATACTTCGCCTCTATTTGTTCGAGTTTTTTGTTCAACCTCTCATGAAGAACTTGCAAGTGGGGCCTGAGATTATAGTACTTGTCAGGATCCTTTTGGAATCTTCCTCTGATCTTCGATTTTTTCATTTCGCCGAGTCTTACGGTCCCGATAGAATGATTGACCTTTGTGGTAGTCCTCAAAAAAACAGGGATCCCAAACTCTTCAGACATATCAAAAGCAAGCTTTGTATAATCTAAGCACTCTTGGGGGTTGCTTGGTTCGAGCATCGGCATTTTGAACATCCTCGCGTAATATCTCGTGTCCTGTTCGGACTGCGCGGAGCTCCAGCCCTGAGGATCATCGGCTACCATCACGACAAAACCAGCTCTCACCCCCGTGTACGCTATGGGCGGAATAGAGTCGGCTGCAACGTTGAGCCCAAAGTGTTTTTGGCTAGTCATGGCTCTCACTCCTGACCAAGCTGCTCCGGTAGCTGCCTCAAACGCGACTTTCTCGTTTGTGGAGTATTCGAAGTAGAGCCCCACCTTCTTCGCTATCCTTGAAAAGGTCATTGGAACCTCGGAGCTAGGGGTCCCAGGATAAGCAGCTACGAATCCTACACCAGCTTCAAGGGCTCCCCTCACAATAGCTTCGTTTCCCAACAATACTACCTTTTTGCCCGCCTCCTCAAGTACGTCCATTTTCATTTCCCACCTTGGATACTCTTTTTCATTCTTATTGAAGATTGGTTTTCCTCCAATCAGAGATGAGGTAATAACGATTCAGCAATATTAATATTGGTTTTTAGGTCAGGTGCATTCATTTAATGAACAGCCACAGACACTATTGAAGAAAACCACCGAGTCAGCAGATCGAACCGTTTGATGACCGTTAAATGCCTATTTGAGGGAGGCTTTATCCTCCTGGGGCACCATGGAATGGAACGTTTTTCCAAAGAACGTCCCACCAGTCCTCTTCTGTTAAAGTTTCTCCTCGAACAAGAATTTCTAGAACTTGCTTTAATAGGTCATGATGCCTTTTCTCATCCGATAATATTGCATTTAGCAGAAGCCTAACTTTCTCGTTCTCAATGTTGGGTATCATCTGACTAACTCTCTCAATGAGTTCTGATTCTATGCGTATGTGTTCCTTCACGAGCCCTCTTTGTTTGTCGAGATGTTCTTGTGTTAGGGCTTGCGAGACACTTGTTAGCAACTTGACTGCTGAGGCATACATTTCTGCATGCTTCATGGAATCTAAAGATATGCCCTTCAAAACTCCCTTGACGGCGGGATTTCCTATTTCCTTTGAAGCGCTATCCAACGATTCCACAATCCTGGCTTCAATCTTAATTTGATCCTCAAGAAAAGCTGCTAGTTCCTTCTTTGAATTCAAAACTTTCGCCCCTTCTTAAGGACAATTCAGGTTGAAGCATAAACTTTTCGGCAATTTCGTCTTTTTCAGAAAAGTGTATATGTTGGGTTTCTTCTTTAGTTTGGTTCCATCGCGCGCGCGCGTATTGGAAAGGCATAACGAGGGAAAGTCTTGGCAAAAACATTGGAAGTCAGATGGCACGGCAGAGGCGGCCAAGGAGCATGGACAGCCAGTGAATTCCTCGCCCGTGCAGCAATCAAGGAAGGAAAATATATCCAATCATTCCCAGAATTCGGTCCAGAAAGGATGGGGGCACCAGTTCGTGCCTTCACAAGGATTAGCAACGAACCGATCCAATTGCACTGTGCCGTTTACAATCCAGACGTAGTGGTTGTTTTAGACCCATCATTATTAAACGCTGTTCCAGTAATGGAAGGACTAAACCATGAAGGAACCCTTGTCGTCAATTCCAATGAAAAACCAGCGAAAATACGTGAAATGCTAAGAATAGAAGAAAGGAAAATTTGGACAATTCCAGCCACGGAAATTGCCATCAAGATTCTGAACAGACCTATCACGAACACAGCTATGTTAGGAGCAGTTGCTCGAGTAACTGGAATTGTTAGTTTAGAAAGCGTTGAAAAAGCTGTTTCGGAACGTTTCAGGGGAAGCATCGTGGAAAAAAACGTCGGTGCCATAAGAGAAGCCTACAAGGAGGTAAAATCAGAGTGAACACTCAAGAGAAGGGTTGGAAGGAAGTTCCTATGGCTGGTGTATGCTGGAAACCTAGCAACCAGTATTTAACTGGAGACTGGAAAACCTACAAGCCAATGCGAGATTTAGAAAAATGCACACGTTGCGTACTATGTGTTCTTTTCTGTCCAGATGGAGCAATCCATTGGAAACCGGAGAAAGAAGACATAGAGTTTGATTATGATTTCTGCAAAGGCTGCGGAATCTGCGCCAATGAATGCCCCGTGGAAGCCATACAAATGAAGTTTGAAGAGGAGACGTTAGAAAATGACGATTGTTAGGCAGAGAATGTTAGCTCTAAACGGAGACGAAGCTGTCGCGTACGCTGTAAAACAATCAGATGTAGACGTTGTAGCAGCCTACCCAATAACTCCCCAGACTATAATTGTAGAAAGACTCAGCGAATATGTAGCCGATGGAGAACTTGAAACCGAATTTGTCTGCGTCGAATCCGAACATAGCGCCTTGACCGCATGTTTAACGGCAGCAGCCACAGGTGCAAGATCTTTCACAGCAACAGCCTCAGCTGGGTTAGCCTTGATGCACGAAGTCTTGCACATAACCTCAGGATGCCGGGCACCTGTAGTAATGTCGGTTGTTAACAGAGCCTTATCAGCGCCGATAAACATTCACTGCGACCACTCAGACAGCATGGTTGAACGTGACTGTGGTTGGTTACAGATTTACGTGGAAAACTCGCAAGAAGCATACGATTCCATAATTCAAGCTTTCAAAATCGCTGAAAACCCGGAACTCTTGTTGCCAGTAATGGTGGGACTAGACGGCTTCACATTAAGCCACACATTAGAAAACGTGGAAACGCTGCCCGATAATGTGGTGAAAAAATTCGTTGGGACGCGCAGGTTTCCGCTCGTAACCAACCATGAAGGAAAAAGTGTGCCATTCAGACTTGACCCAAAAACTCCACTGACAATTGGTCCCCT
>CAYFXU010000003.1:0-42395 GCA_964347145.1 uncultured Candidatus Bathyarchaeia archaeon | reverse complement strand
TGTCCAAATGGCAAACTACTTCTTGTCTGCTCAATTTGGAAGCAAACTCAAGAGCTAATATCAAAGCCTCATATTCAGCCTGATTGTTAGTTCTTACTCCCACATACCTAGAGTGTCTCTTCAAGATTTTTTCATCCTCACTCAGAATCATAAACGCTATCGCCGAAGGCCCTGGATTACCTCTCGAGGCACCGTCAGAATAGACTTTCAATCTTGACTTCATTTTAACAACGTTTCTTTACTATGTCCGGGTATTTTTCTCTTATCTTTGCATCAGCTATCTTAGCAATCATGGCATTGGAGATCAACACGTATTTGACTCCCGTGAGATCGGCCAGATCTGCAGGTTTTTGATCTTGGGTCACAAGCAACAACTCGTTATTCTTCGCATATTCTACTATCTCCTTGTCTTTTGCCCCGCGCAACTCTGCGTCTTGTATCGTCAACACATCCCATCCCAAAATCTGGAAATATTCTTGGAGTCCCGCATACATTTCGTCAAGTAGAAGCTTCAACAAGGTCACCTCATCACATTTCAATTTGATCCACCGCCTATTTAGAGTCTTGTTTGGTTCTATGTCCAAAAACAGTAAAAGGGAACTATCGTACGAGAGCGGTCATATCTATTCATCAAACGTCTGACGCACCTTGCAGGCGCAGAAGAATCCCTTGCTCCGGCTTATTTTTTCCTCTTTTCTATTCTCTAGCGCGTTCCGATTTGTTCGTTGCATTTGCCGTCCCAACGGCATCTTACTTCGCTTCGGTACATTGTCCTAAAATCGCAAGGTTTTTCGCATCTACAGTTTGGTAGCCTTGATTTCTTGTTTGACATTGTGGCCAAAACGTTGAGTCTAATATTTAATATGAGGTATAGATTGCCAATCAAAATTCAAAATCCATCAACTCCGGCTCTCCCCTTTTTTTCAGGAAACGCATGGCTACTTGGGAATTCCTCCATTCCGATTTTTTTCCAGCTTATTTATCATGTCTTTTATGATAGAAACCGACCTCTTAAACTGTCTCCTAGCTTCAGGGCTCAACTTAAGTTCTAAAATTCTCTCCACACCGTTTTTTCCGAGAACCACAGGGACACCGATGGAAATATTCGAAAAACCATATTCGCCCTGCAGAAAAGTGGAAACGCTCATTAGCCTGTTTCTGCCCCTCAAAACGGCGTCGACCATGATAGCTATGACGACCGCTGGTGCATACGTTGTAGCCCCCTTTAGTTTTATGACATCAGCCCCAGAGGTTCTGGTCAAGGTCACAATTTTTTCAATCTGCTTTTTTTCCAGCAAATCCTTTATCGGTATCCCAGAAACAGTAGCATAGTCCACGAGAGGCACCATGGAGTCCCCATGTTCCCCTATTACCAAGGCACGGATGTCCTCTCTTGAAACATTTAGTTCACTTGCCATATAAGATCTGAAGCGCATTGTGTCAAGGATGTTTCCCATCCCAAAAACTCTGTTCCTCTCAAAACCCGATTCTTTGTAAGCCACGTAAGTCATAATATCGACGGGGTTTGTCACAACCATGAGCTTGCATTCTGGAGCGTATCTCACAACCTCTTCTACTGCAGATTTTACTATTTCGGAATTTACTTTCATAAGGTCAAGACGTGTCATTCCAGGTTTTCTTCCGGCGCCCGCAACGATAACCACAACTTCTGAACCTTCCATTTCACTGAAATCGTTGGTTCCCTTGACCTTGCCATCAAACTCTATTGCTGGCGCGGCTTGCATCATATCCAACGCCTCGCCTTTAACCAAATTCTCAGTAATGTCTATCAGAACAACATCGCTGATTCTAAACCTGAGAATATTGAATGCCGAAGCGCTTCCTACTTTTCCTGCACCTATTATCGAAATCATGATTCTATCAAGGACTCACTTGTTTGAAATAGTTTTGCATTTAGGCATGCAAAATTCTGAGAGCAAAAAAGAGGAAAAATCTGGACAAATCTCATGTAGTATTAATAATGTAAAAACAAGTGGTGTGTGGTCGGTGTGTGCCTAGGTCACTGCGCTTGTGTGGGTATCACGGTTTTTGCAAAATAATGTTACTTTCAACATTGTGTTTGGTGTGCGCATAAGCATATTAGCTGAACAGCTTGATAGTGATTGGTGGTGTTATTTAATGAAATGCATGTTTGATCCAGAGATAGAATGCACAGTTTATGATGTCGCCAAAGAGTCAGAAACCGTTCTAAAACCAACTTACGTTCTTGAGAAAGCATGTCCTATATGTCCAAAACGGCCTCTGCCCGAACCTCCTAGACGACTTGAAAGATAGAATGCGCTAGTCATCGCTGTGAGAACTGAGTTTCGCCATCAGACGAGGGTAAATTTGATGTAGGGCGTTTTTGTGGACTTCAGTGGTCCACGCCGTCTTTACCATATTTTCTACAGGATCTTTGGCAGACGAGTGACCCTACTGCAGTTCATCTGGCTAGGTGGCTGAATCACAATCTCGTCATTATGTGGAGATTTGTTGCAGACCTATACCGAAATTCTTCTTCCCTGAAAGTCGCGCTTGAACTTTCCAAATTCGTCTTCAACCGTCCTTAATTGTTCGGAAGTCAGCACCGGTCCATCCTTGCAAACCTTAAGCCTGCCTATTATGCAACTGCCGCACAGCCCCATGGCGCAACGCACAATCCGCTCCAAACTGATTTGAAGAGGTGTGTAGTATTTTTCGGCCAGAGTGAACATCTTATGTATCATTTGTTCAGGACCACACGCGTATATCATATCAAACTTTTCCTTTGCCAATTTTTGTTCTGCCTGATCCGTAACGACTCCCTTCAGTCCATAGCTCCCGTCTTCTGTTGTGGCAACGATTTCTGCATTAACCATTGAAAGCATTTGGTCTAAGCGATCTAGAAACAATAGTTTATCTTTGGTTTTGGCGCCAAGCAGAAGAGTTAGTTTGGTGGAAAGTTTCACAAGTTCCCCCGTTAATGGCATCAGAGGCACTAGTCCTGTCCCTCCTCCAGCGATCATGGTGTTTCCTTTTGACAGAGTGAAGCCCTTGCCGTAGGGTCCCCGTATTCCTAGAATGTCGCCTTGTTTCTTTTGATGCAGAGCCTTCGTAGCTTCTCCAACTTCGGCTACTGTTATTGTCGTAGAACCATTTGGCGTTATGGTTGACAGGCTCATGGGAACTTCATCGATCCCAGGTATCCAAACCATGACAAACTGTCCAGGCTCAGCCTTTCCACAGAGTTTATCTTGGAAACGGAAAGTTTTGACGTCTGGACTCTCTCTATTGACCTCTTGAATCTCAACGATTCTTAGGCGATTAGCCGCCTTGAGATAAACTGATTTTTTGGAACGTTGTTGTGAATGAAAGGGCAATTTTGCTCGCCTCCTTTCTTTTGCATTAGTATTCTGTTCGCGTGGTTAAGAGTTTTGACGTGTATCATGTTTGGGCTGAGAAGAAACGATGGTCGGAGAGATGGTTTCGATAATGTTGACAGCGAGGGTGAATGACATCCAACCGTACTATGAAGTCCATGGCAAAGCTCTTGCAAATGATTTTGCGGCTGGTTCGAAATCGAGACCAATTGGACCGTTCATGTGGCCTGTAGAAGAAATGGGGGGAAGTAGTCCACGTTCTGGCAAGTCTTCTGGCAGAGCTTTGACAATTCATTGGTTTTGGGCTAGACCAACAATTTCCTTTACGCTTCCAAACCCCTTCTTTCTAACATAGGTGTTGATGCCTCGCGCAACAGACTTGAAAATCCCTAGTCCTTCAAAGGTAATGGCGGTTCCTATCTGAACTACAGAGGCTCCTGCCAGCATAAACTCCACAGCGTCTCGCCAATTGGTTATTCCACCACAGCCGATAACTGGGACATCAACGTCGCGGCAAATTTCATAGACACATCTAACCGCAATGGGTTTTATCGCACGTCCAGACAACCCGCCAATTTTGTTCGCTAGTAGGGGTCGAGTTGTTTCAATTTCGATGGCCATAGCCCTAACCGTGTTTATCGCTGTTATGGCGTCTGCTCCTGCTTCAACTGCTTCTCTAGCGACTTCTCCTACGTCTGCAGTGTTTGGAGTCAACTTCACAAAAACCGGCTCATCCACCCTGCCCTTCACTTTTCTCACAACCTCCGCTACCAACTCTGGATCACTTCCAATTTCTGCCCCAGTTTTTCCAACATGGGGACAAGACACATTCAACTCCAAGGCATCTGCCCCCATCTCCACCGCCACCTCAGCCACCTTGGCGAACTCTTCAGGTGAAAAGCCGTAGATGCTTATAATGACCGGAACTCCAGTTTCCTTTACCTCACTTATCTCTTCGCCAAAATGATTGATGTCTGGGTTTGGAAGTCCCATGGCGTTGAGCAAGCCGCAGTCAACCTGAACCACCGTTGGGTTGGGATAGCCTTGCCGTGGTTCTAATCCTAAGGATTTTGTGACGACGGCTCCAGCGCCAGCCTCAATCACGCTTAAAAGAGATTTTCCTGTCAATCCCAGAATTCCAGCTGCGAGCATTGTGGGATTGGCAAGCTTGAGTCCAGCTATTTCTGTGGTAAGTCGCTTCGACATTTTAAGCCTCCTCTTTTGCAGTAAGAGTTATCCACTGGCAAGATAAAGGTTAGGAAGGAGCTGCTGAGGTCTTTTGATGATGGAGGGAACAATGTGAAGGCGACAATTGTGGAGTGTGTGATGGGTGTTTTCGGCTTCGGAGAAGGCAAGGAACTGGTTGAAAAGGTTTTCTTCCCCAAGGATTCGCTAGAAGTGGCGGAAAGGCTTGGAAAAATAGAAGCCGGAAGAGTTATTGAAGAAATATCTACTTTGGTTGAGAAACTGCGAGGTAAGGGTTACACTACTTTCGTTTTTGAGAACACAGAAGTGGCTCGAAACGTCCGTCAAAAGTTGAACGTTGAAGTAGGTGTGGAGAGACCTTCAGATGCCGGTAAACTGCTTCGTGAAAGCATGGAAACGTTTGCCGTGAACTTGAAGTTTGTAAAGCGGCCGGAGCAACTCCGCACGTGGGTTCACAAGGTTTCTATGGAACTCGCTAAGATAAGGGTGAAAAGGGCTGTTGAAAAGAGAGATTTGATGATAGCCCAAGGTATTCAAACAATTGGAGACTTGGATAAGACGCTAAATCTGTTCATGGGTAGACTGCGGGAGTGGTATGGGCTCCACTTTCCAGAACTAGATCGGCTGATAGATAAACACGAAACATACGCTCGTCTCATCACTAAGCTTGGAATAAGGGATAATTTTTCTGCCGAAAATCTGGAGAAGGAGGGACTTCCGAAAACCAAGGCCCAACAGGTAGCCGAAATCGCATTAGCGTCTATGGGAGCCGACCTAAGAGAAAGAGACTTGAACCAAGTCCAAGCCATGTGTAGAAACACCCTTGAGCTTTACGAGGTGCGGCAATCGCTAGAGAAGTATGTGGATTCAGTTATTGATGAAGTTGCACCCAACACCAGAGCGTTAGTTGGCTCACTTTTAGGAGCTCGCCTCATAGCCCTTGCCGGTGGACTAAAAAATCTAGCTAAACTACCAGCAAGCACCGTTCAGGTATTGGGGGCTGAAAAAGCTCTCTTTAGATCACTCAGAACAGGAGCTCGCCCTCCCAAACACGGAATAATCTTTCAGCATCCCCTTATCCATGAGGCGAAGCGTTGGCAAAGAGGGAAGGTTGCTCGGGCTCTGGCGGGAAAGCTGACGATAGCCGCTCGAATAGATGCCTTTGGCGGCAATTATAAAGGAGACAAGTTGAAGGCTGATCTCGAGAAAAGAATTGAGGAGATCGGAGAAAAGTATGGAGAGCCTCCCCCTCCCAAGAAAACGGCAGTCAAGAAGCGTTCTGGAAGAATGAAACGTGGCCGCAGACGTTAGGCTACATCCACGATTTCCAGAAATATACTGGGTAACTTTGGAGGATGGAGCTCAAAAATTAGCCACAAGAAACTTGACTCCGGGAAAGAATGTGTACGGTGAGCGCTTGGTCAAGTCTAAGGGTGAAGAGTATAGGCTTTGGGATCCTTACAGAAGCAAGTTTGCCGCAGCCCTAATGAAGGGTTTAGAAAAGGTTCCTATCAATCCTAATCACAAGGTTCTCTATTTGGGAGCGGCTTCGGGAACAACGGCGAGCCACGTTTCTGACATTGTTGGGGACGAGGGCCACGTATATTGCGTAGAGTTTGCTTCTCGTTCCATCAGGGAGTTGGTCAACAACGTTTGTGCCTTCCGGAACAACATGTCGCCGGTAATGGCGGACGCAAGGCTTCCGGAAAGATACTCGATGCTCGTGCAGAACGTGGATGATGTTTACTGTGACATAGCTCAGCCTGAGCAGGCTAAGGTTTTGGCGGACAACGCCGACCTGTTTCTTGTAGATCATGGTTGGGCCATTTTGGCGGTTAAGGCCCAGAGCATAGATGTTACGATGGAACCTTCTGAAATCTATAAAAGAGAAATAGACACCATGAAAGCTCGGGGATTCCAAGTTAAAGAAGTTGTTCATCTAGAACCCTACGACAAAGCACATGCTATGGTTGTTGCTGAGAAACAAAAATGAGTTTACCTTGTCTCCAGAGATAGAAAGGCAGACGAGCCAACTGTATGGTTTATAAGAGACCCTCAGAAAGAGTTTCGTACATCTGAAGGGAAGATGATGAAAAGAGCGGAGATCCTCGATGTCACCGAATCTGTCCTGGAAAAAGCCGGTTTCCAAATATCCCAAAGATGTACCTCAAGACCCAGCTGCTTCGACCTCGCAGCCCATAGAAAAAAGCAACTCACCTTCGTAAAGGTCTACGCCAACATTGGAAACGTCTCCGCCAAGGACGCATTGGAACTTCAAAAAATCTGTGAATGCTTCTCCGCTTCCCCCCTCATAATCGGCGAAAAAACTCGTCGAAAACCCCTAGAAGATGACACCGTCTATTCCAGATATGGTATCTACGCAATCACGGTCAAAACCCTCGAAGACACTGTCCTCCACAAGGTGGACCCGCTTGTAGAGGCTGGACCTGGAGGATACTACATTGAGCTGGATGGAAACCTGGTCAGAAAAAGGAGACAAGAACTGGAACTTTCTGTTGGAAAGTTGGCAGAGATGATAGGGATCTCCAGAAGAACGCTCTACGGTTATGAAAGAGGAATGGCCAAGGCCTCAGTGTCCACAGCCTACAAACTTGAATGGATTCTAGGAGTTCCAGTGGCGAAATTCATAGATATGTTCCAATTTACTCCCAAAGGCGCAGACTTCTTCACGACAGCTCGGCGCATAATCATCAAACATCACTTTCTGCAAACGGTTCTCAGAAAGTTTACCCAATTAGACCTAGGAGTAGCCCACACGGGAAGAGCACCTTTCGACTTTATAGCCAACTGTTCCAAGAAGGAGTTCAAAATAGTCGGAGGAGTCGCGGACAAAAAAGAGCGGAACGTAAATCACAGGACAGAGGAAATCATAAGTGTTAGCAAGATCGTCAACGCTCAGCCACTTTTTATAACAGATGGAGAAAGAATTCCAGACAACAATAATATTCCCCTGATTCACCACGAAGACTTGGCAAAGATGCAGTGTTTAGAAGAGTTCATTGCACACCTCTAAATTATCCCCACCTTTTCACCTGAGGATAAACGTTCGACTTATTGATTTTCTCAAAAGAGCGCGACATAAATCATATCTAGGACTTTCCCTTGATTCTCCCAGGTTCCGGTTCCATTAACAGTGAGTCTCCTCATACGGCGCATAAGTACTTTTATTGTTTTGTGAAAGATTCTCAATACAGCATCTTCATCTGTTACAAAAATAAAGTGGGAAATAACCCTTCTAAATCAGTCTCGTCTGTTCCATCTTTGCCTTTCTTTTCAGTCTCTTCGCTGGTTTCCATGATTTCCGTACGAAATCCGGGTAAGACCCAAATTTCCTGATCCAGTTTTCCAAAAATTCAATGGTGTTTGGGTCAGTTGCGTAGCCGCAGCCCATATTTCCGTATTTCTGTTGCAACGTGGAAAGTGTTCTATCCCTTTCCACCTTAGCTAGAATGGATGCTGCGGAAACTATCGGATATTTCGCATCTGCTCTGTGTTCTGATATTATTTGAGCCTTGAAGTTGAGGTTTTCCGCAATGTGCTGTTTAAATCGGTCTGGCCACACATCTGAGGCATCCACGTAAGCCACATCGGGCTTAAGAATCGTTATTACCCTAGCCATCGTTTTGGCCTCGAGGCGGTTCAACTTGTGGAGCTTTCTTCCAGTTTCGACTACCCTGTCAATTTCTGCTGGGGAAAGCATTATGATATGATACTTGAAGGCCAACTTCTTTATTTCCGCAGCGAGTTCTTCTCGCCTACAAGGTGAAAGGCGTTTAGAATCTTTCACTCCTAAATCTATGAGTCGAGGTAGCTCTTTTTCATCAAGCAGAACTCCCGCGATGGCGAGGGGGCCAATAACTGGTCCGCGGCCAGCGTCGTCAACTCCGGCTATTTGCATGCTAAAGACCTTCGATGACCACTACAAACCGTTTCAAGATAACTTTGGAAGGGACTGGACTAGTTTGTCAATTATGAGATTGTGGAGAGTTTCTCTGTTTTCATGGGTTACTTCAAGGATTTCTGCGTCTTCCCTTTTTTTGATGGTGGTAACGAGGGGATTTCTTAGTCCAAAATGGATGGTTCCCAACATAGGCTTGCTGCTTTCTGCACCTTGAACGACCGCGTCTCTAAAGGCTGATGAGCCCAGTTCCATGGGTCCTATCTCGTCCACGACGATTACGTTCGCGTTTCTAATGGCGTCAAGAATGGAACTCACGCCTATGGCGTCAAGATCGGTTAGATTAACTCGATATTTGCCGATTTTGGGGCCAGTTGGCTGGTTAACGTGGGCTAACCAACCCCGCTGTCCAGTGGAGAAATCCATGACTTCGAAGCCTACGCGAACTCCTCCTTCGCGAACATCACTGCTGATCATTCCCCCAATTTTGTATCCTCTATTTTTTAGTCCGTTAGCTGACCGAAGTAGAACGCTTGTTTTGCCAATTCCAGGTGGGCCAGTCACGAATATGAGTCGTTTCAATATGGACACCTTGTCATTTACGCATCCTGTTATTGTTCTATCATCCAGTGATTCGCCTTTCATCTCCATTTACATTACCTCTAATAGTCCCGGTCTAATTATAAAAGCTTCATAGAATCAAATGATTTGGGGTGCGTAGGGTTGAGTTTGAATCTTGATTCTCCTACAGAGATTGTTAAGGAAGGGAAGGTTAGCGTGCGAGCGCCCAAGCTTGCTGCTTACGTGAAGGAAGCCTGGGAGTATGCTCCGTCTAAGGCGCCGGTATTTTACAATCCTGCCATGGAACCGAACAGGGATATAGCGATTTTGACGTTGCAGACCTATCAAAAAATGTTGGGAAGGAAGATTTCGGTTTGTGAACCCTTGACTGGATGTGGCATTCGAGGAGTCAGGTTCGCGGTGGAAGTCGAAGGGGTGCGAAAGGTTTTTGTAAACGACATTAAACCTGAAGCAGCTAAGCTTGCTAGATTCAATATTGAACTCAACAGGGTGAAAAGCAACGTCTTGGTGGCTAACGAAGATGCGAACCTTTTCTTGAGTCGATACGCAGCGCCTCGAAAGAGATTTGATTATGTCGACATCGATCCTTTCGGTTCCCCTGTGCCTTATCTTGATGCTGCCCTTAGAGCTCTACGTAGCGGCGGATTGCTTGCATTAACAGCCACAGATATGGCTCCATTATGCGGAGTTCATCCTAGGGCCTGTGTCCGAAAGTACGGTGGAACCTCCTTACGAACTGAATACTGCCACGAGCTTGCTGTTCGCCTCCTCATCGGCTGCTTGACCATGATGGCTGCGAAGCACGATACGGGCGTTGAAGTCTTGTTTAGCCACAGCACGGATCACTATATTCGAGTGTACGCCATTGGCCGCTACGGCGCGAGGCTGGCAGACAAGAGCGTTCAGAAGATGGGATACATTCTCCATTGTTTCTCATGCCTCCACAGGGAAACATCAAGGGGAATAATTTCGCCCCAAAAACGAGGTTGCCCTGAGTGTGGGGCAAATCTAAATGTCGCTGGTCCTTTGTGGCTCGGCAAGATAGCGGATGAAGATTTTTGTTCATTGATGAAGAAAGAGGCTGATGGACGAGAAATGAAACAACAGAAAAGAATTCTTAAGATAATCTCGCTAGTACAAGGCGAAGCTCAGGCTTCAACGACATACTACGTGGTCGACAAAATCTGTGACAAACTAAATTCGCCCATTCCGGCCCTAATGAAAATAGTTGATGGTGTGAGGAGAGCCGGTTTTCAAGCTGCATTAACCCATTTCAACAGTAGAGGCATCAAGACGGACGCCCCTATTTCTGTGCTGAACGCCTCTATTCGCGCCGCTATTTCTGCTTCCAAAAGAAAAGCTTGCCATCCTTCCCGCAAACGTATTGCGCGATCGCGCATCTTGCGCTAATCTCATTTATTATTGTTGCCCGCTTTATGACACATGAAGAATCCCAGTAGCCGAGTCTCTCGTGAGCTCTATTTGAGATAACTTCATGATGACACCTTCAATAGTGTTGTGTACGATTGCATTCTTCAAATGTCCTCCAATCGCACTATCGTCTTCCCTTGACAAAACAACATGCAAATGGAAAAAGGTCTCACCATTCCCCACTGAAATGTTACCGGAGAAGGATAGAAGTTCTACCGGTTCGTTGAATCTGTGCGTCACATAGTGACGCTTCTCGCGAGAGTAGAAACTTATTTCAAAGTCACGGAGCATTCCAATTCCACCAAGGATCACTCCTGACCGAATCTGATGCTCTTTCGCAATTAGCTTCAAGTTTTCTATGACATCTTTGCCGTCCTCAAATCTGAAAACTATCAAATTCCCTTCTTTTCCAGAAGACAGACTCAACCACCTTCCACAATTCACCTTCACAAACTTTTCATATTTCAAGGATGCTACTATAAAAAAAGTTACGCATGCGCGCATATCAATATACTTCGCGCGCGCATTAACGTTTATATCGTTTCGAACTCTACATATTTTGTCTTCGGGGGGAAAATGGTGGTTCTAAGCTCAGAGTTTCTAACAGCTTTGTTGCTCTGGTTTGTTCGAGCTTTCGTTTCAAGCCTCATTTGCTTATTCATTGGGTATATTGGAATAAGGGGTTTAGATTTCATAACGACAAAGATAAATGAATTCAGAATTATCAAAGGAGACCCGTTGGGAACCGGTCTTTTTGTAAGCGGGTTCCTAATTTTCGCAGGACTTGTTGTGTTTGGATCGATGGTAAATCCTTTTTTCTTGGGGCAATCTGTGATATTTGGTGCCTACTTCAACGTTGAACGGCTCTTCATTGTCATGTTGAGTTTTGCCGCAAGTCTTCTTTTTGGGTGGATTTTCTATTTTGTGTTTGCGAAGTTGACACCTTTTGGAGTGGATTTGGATGACGTCAACAAATCTCCAATCGCTGTTGGCCTCTTTTTGTTTGGTTATGAAATTTTCTTGGGGCTCATTATGTATGCAAGTCTAATGATCCCGTTGGGCTAGAAGAGAAAAGCTATGATTAGTTTATCTAATAGAAAAGTATTGTTAGTAGTTGTCTGTCTTTTGGTTGCTTTCTCTTTGCATGAAGGTAAAGGACTACCCAGTGGTGGAAGCTATCCTCCCTCATTCACATTCGATAATGGATATTGGTATGATAGTTGGGGCTTCAACAGAAATTACCACGGTGGCGACAATGGATACATGCCGAACCTTGCCTACGAAACCCTTGGAACCAACAGAGAATTAGCGTACAGTTTGGGAGAATGGTTCAAAACCAGTTATTCAAGTAGGGTACAAAGGGCTGTGGCAATTCTCGAGTATGTCCAGAGATGGACAGAATACGGATACGATGTTGACAATGTTGTGATGGGAGGGGTGCATCAAGTAGAATGGGCGTGGAACGCTGATGAGATGGCACACATGTTTAACGCGACGACAAACACTGTTGCTGTGGGCGATTGTGAAGACATGTCTTTCTTGTGTGCAACAGTTTACATAGGTGCAGGATTTGATGCAGCTCTGGTGTTGGCGCCTCGTCATGTTGCACTCTTGATTTGGCTTCCAGAATACCCAAACGCCAACTACTATTGGGATATACCAAACGATGGAAGGGGACAAGGCTGGATTTGGGTTGAGGCCACAGGTGAGCAGAATCCTTTGGGCTGGACTCCTCCAGACTTTAACGATGGCAACTGGACTGCCTATCCCTTAGGTTCATTAATATTCAACGTTAGCTACACTCCAAAGAAACCACAAGCAGAAGACAACGTCACAGTAATGGCGTCTGTAATCAATGTAGAAGCGCCTATCATCCAAGTCTCCTTGCACTATTCTATACGAGGTGGAATACAAAATACGTTGACGATGACGCCCAAGGATTCCACCTACGAAACAGTTATGCCAAAGCAGCCAGAGGGCACGACGGTGGAATTTTACATTTCTGCGACTGACAGCGAGGGAAACACGAGAGAATCAGACAATTTCGCCTACACAGTAGGAAAAGAATTAGGAATTCTATGGACTATCATAGAATTAATTGTCGAAAACCCATGGATTATTATAGGATTAGTTGTTGGAATCGCTTTGCTGGTCTTTCTTGTGAAGAGGTAAATGCGCGCGCGCGCGCGTAAATTAGTGCATGCGCGAGCGACTTCTTGTTGAAGCAGCTACAGCGCTTCATTCACAAGTTCCGCTATGTCTTTCACGACGATCTTGTCTTCTGCGTCTAGAACTTTCACCGCATCTTCCAAAGTTGTTACACAGAACGGACAGGCCGTGGCTATGATCTCAACTTCAAGCCCAAGGGCTTCTCTAGCCCTGTTCACGGAAGGTCGCTTCTCGGGTGTTGCCTCCTCAGTCCAGATTCTTCCGGCTCCTCCGCCGCAGCAAAAGCTGTTTTCTCTTGATCTGCTCATTTCAAGGAGCTCCAAACGAGGTATCGACTTCAGTATTTCCCTCGGCTCATCATAGATACCGCTTCGTTTACCTAGGAAGCAAGGATCGTGGTACGTAACTCTCTTCTTAATTGCCCTAGTTGGCCTAAGGCTTCCCTTCTTGAGGGCTCTAGAGATGAATTGAGTGTAGTGCTGGACGTCAAGTCTGATGTCTGTGTAGGGCTTATCATTCTTGAAAGTGTGGTAACAGTGTGGCGATATCGTTACAACCCTGTCGAAACCGTATTTTTTGAATAGAGAGGCGTTATGTTCTGCAAGTATCTCGAAAAGACCGCTTTCCCCGAGTCGCAGTATATGATCTCCACAACACCACTCTTCGTTCCCCAATATTGCAAAGTCGACTTCCATCTTTCTGAATATTTGTGCCATGGACGTAGCTGTTTCTTGGTTCCTCGCATCATAGGACGAAAGGCAGCCCACAAAGTAAAGAACATCGGTCTTTCCAACAATCGGAAGTTCTTTAATTTCTAATCCCTTACTCCACTCTGTTCTCTTCCCTGGAGACATGCGCACGGGATTGTGATATTTGAACGCACTGGTCAAAACGTCTTTAGTAGTTCTCGGCACGAGCACGCCCTCCTCAACTATGAGACCGCGCTCATCGTCTAATACAGTCGCACAGTCTATTTCTTTTGGGCAACTTAGCGTACAAGAACTGCATGAGGTGCATAACCATATAGTTTCAGATGCGGTTTTCAATCGCCGGTTTAGTCCGTTGTCGCGTGTATCTACAATGAACCTATAGTTGGTGGTTAAGCTTGAAGGCCCAAGGAATTTGATGTCTATTGCTGCTGGACAGGATCCGTAACACAATGAACACTTTATGCAAGTTGATTCAGTCCAGTACTTCTTGAGATCACTTGGCATTTGAACAAATTCGGTGGGCTTCTTGAACTCTTCTTCAGCCTTTATCAACATTGGTTCAATCTTAACAAACTTTTCAAGGAAGGGGTGAAAATCGACGACCAAATCCTTTACAACTGGCAGGTTGGGTAGAGGCTCAATCTCCAAAACCTTTAGACCGAGCTGAAGCACTTGCGTATAACATGCCAACATCGGTTTTCCATTAACCAGAATACCACAACTTCCACACACGCCCATTCTACATGAGTGCCTAAAGGTAAGCGTCCCATCAAGATTGTCTTTGATATAGAGGAGTGCGTCAAGTATGCTCATCCCTACAAGGATGGGCACCTTATATGTAGACAGGTAACCCTTGCCAAGTTCAGGATCGAACCGCTTTATATTGAACTGGATCACTTTTTCTTTTTCAGAACCCATCACGAACACTTCTAGTAGGCTCTCACGGAAGGAGGCCATTTGGTTATCGTAACTGGGATATACTCAAGCTTTGGGCCGTCCTTCGCATGGTATGCTAAGGTGTGTCTTAGCCAGTTTTCGTCGTCACGCTTCTTATAGTCAAGTCTGGAATGTGCTCCTCTGGACTCTGTCCTAGCAAGGGCGCTGATTATTGTTACCTCGGCTAGGTCTAAGGTGAAGTCAAGTTGCAAGGCAGCTACGAGCCCAGTGTTGAAGGGTCTACCTTCGTCTTCAATTTCTATGTCCTTGAATCTCTCTCTAAGCTGCCTTATTCCTTTCAAGGCATCTTGGAGTTCCTCGTGCTTTCTGAATATCCAAACTTTCTCTTTCATGATGCGTCTCATTTCATCCCTTAGAACAGAAACTTTCTCGTTTCCTTCGTTACTCAAAAGTTCATCAAAGACTCTTGTCTCCTCTGCTGAGAGTTTGTCATGTGGGAGTTCTCGAAAATTGTTTGACAGGACATGTCTGGCAGCTTCTTCTCCGGCAACAGATCCAAAAGCTAGACAGTCTGACGTCGAGTTTGTTCCAAGTCTATTTGCTCCATGCACGTTCAAACATGCACATTCGCCAGTGGCGTAGAATCCTGAAACTGGTGTTTCCGTCTTTATGTTGGCATTGATTCCTCCCATGGAGTAGTGGGCCGCTGGCTTGATAGGTATCGGTTCTTCGACGGGATCTACTCCACCAAGCTTGATTGCAACATCGCGGATTAGGGGTAGTCTCTCGTTAATTTTTTCTTCACCCAAATGTCTGAGGTCCAAGGCTATGTAAGGGCCATATGGACCCTCCAATCCGTGGCCTTCTTGAATCTCGGTTGTCTCTGCTCGGGCGACTATGTCTCGTGGAGCTAGCTCCATTTTTTCAGGGGCGTAGTGTTTCATGAAACGGTCACCCTCGGCGTTGATTAAGTATCCTCCTTCGCCACGGGCACCACCAGTTATTAGTACTCCTGACGGGACGAGGCCTGTGGGATGAAATTGGACAAATTCCATGTCCTCTAGCGGTACGCCCGCTCGATAGGCTATGGCCATCCCGTCACCGGTCGCCGTGTGTGAGAATGTTGTAAATTCGTATATTCGTGCGTAGCCGCCAGTGGCCATAATGATGGCTTTCGTGCGTAAAGCATGCATTTGGCCTGTCTTCAGTTCTATGGCTGTTAAGCCCTTGGAGATGTTGTCTTCAATGATTATGGATGTAGCGAACCACTCGTTGTAGAACGTTATGTTCTCTTGCATTATGGCTCTTCCATACAGTGTGTGCATTTCATGGAGTCCAGTCATGTCGGCTGCGAAGCATGCTCTCGGGAAACTATGTCCGCCGAAGGGGCGTTGGTTGATTTTTCCGTCGGGAGTTCTACTCCAAGGGCATCCCCAATGCTCTAAGGTAATTACCTCTTGTGGTGCCTTTTTTACAAAGAATTCCACGACATCTTGATCTGCCAGGAAATCTGAGCCTTTGACCGTGTCCCAAGCGTGGAGGTCGTATGAGTCGCCTTCTCTTAGTTTGGCAGCTGTTCCGCCTTGTGCGCAGACAGAATGCGAGCGTATGGGGTAGACTTTTGAAAGGACGGCCACATCGATTTTGCGGCTAACATCTGCTGCAGCGATGGCGGCTCTCAGACCGGCTATACCGGCTCCTATAATGACTATGTCATGGGTTAGCGTTTCCATCTATCACACCTCCGGCATGTATCGTGTAGCTTCTGCAAGCTAGTTCTTGCTCTGGACAGGCTCCAGGTCTATCATCTTTTTTCTGACTGATGTAGAACTTTGGTCATGCACCCAGCTTTTTATAAATCTTTAGTCTCTGGTCTTCTACTTTCTTTTGAACGTCTTGAAAGAGGTTGTTTCCGTGGGCGTCGATGGCTACGGTTAATGGCCCGAAATCTTCAACTTCCAAAATCCACATGGCTTCTGGCATTCCCAGGTCATACCACTCCACGCTTTTAACGTTCTTTATGGCCCTCGCCGCTAGAACCGCTGCTCCTCCTGTGAAGGCTCCGTAAACCGCTCCATGCTCTTTCATGGCCTCGGTGGTCTTCTTGCCCATACCTCCCTTTCCTATCACCACTCGAACTTTGAAATTGTTGAGGAACTCATCTTCGAACAAGTCCATACGTGTGCTTGTTGTTGGGCCGGCCGCCACAACTATCCATTTATCATCTTCCTTCTTTACGATGGGACCGCAATGAAAAACCGCTAATCCCTGTAGGTTGATTGGTAATTCTTTGCCTTCTTTATAAAATTCCAGGGCTCTTCTATGGGCGGCGTCACGCGCGGTAATCATGGTTCCCGTGATGTAGATGACATCGTTGACGCGCAGTTTTCGTATCTCTTTCTCTGAAATCGGAGTATCAAATTTGTATGTTGCCATTTTTTACACCACTTTATGGGTTAGGTATTCTACCGATCCATCTGAGTGAAGGCGAGCTGAAGCCTTTCTTGCAGCCCAGCATTGAACTGCCACTGCCACCGGATAGGATGCGGGATGTCTGTGGGCGTAGTCAACCTTTACACCCAAGACCGTAAAATTTCCTCCTAGTCCCATTGGTCCGATTCCGGTTGAGTTTGCGGCTTCATAAAGTTCTTTTTCAAGCTTTGCTATTTCGGAATTACGGTTAGGCTGATCTAAGGGTCTCAGCAGGGAGGCTTTCGCCAGTTTCATAGCAATGTCCGCTCCCCCACCAACTGCGATACCCAAGATATTGGGGGGACAAGGTTTGGCGCCAGCGTTAATCACCGTGTCCACAACAAACTTTTTGAGCCCATTCACGCCTTGACCTGGGCTAAGCATACCTAAGGCGCAAACGTTTTCAGATCCACCTCCCTTTGGCATGACCGTAATTTCGAGGGTGTCTCCAGGCACTATCTCCCAGTGTATGAAAGGAACGAATCTTCCAGTGTTGTCTCCCGAATTTTTTTGAGTGAATGGATCAACAGCATTGGGGCGGAGAGGTACCTCTTTAGTAGCCTTTCTTGTGGCGCTTCGGAGAGCGTTTTCAATCTTGTCGAGACCCGTTGTTTGGGCTCCAGCCTTCACGTAAAAAATGATTACGCCAGTGTCTTGGCACATGGGAGTACGCGTTTTCTCGGCCAACTCCACATTGTCTAATATGGCTTTCAACTGAGTTTTTCCCGCTTCGCTTTCCTCTTCACGATAGGCCTGCTGGAGCGCCCTTTTTACGTCTCGCGGCAACTCGGTGACTGCCAGCTGCAAGAGTTTGACAGCGACGTCTTCCACGACATTTTCGGTTATCACGACTTTTTCCTCCACAATGAACATACAGTTTGAATTCCAAATCTTATACCTTTTACTGCTCTTACCAAATTATGATTGGCTTCAGTTCTTACTTTCATAGTGTGTAAGGCATCGCTGATTCTTGTGATAGCCTCTCCAACATTGGAGGGAGCGTCATCTACATCATAAACCAGTCAAAGCTAGTTAACTAAAGGATTGTTGTTGTATATTCAGTCATTAAAACCGGGGCCTCGGGTTCTCTTTTCATGAACTCCGTGATGAATTCTGACGGATCGATGCACCCCTCTGGCGCGAATACTCCTTTGTCCTTGGTCTTTCCTGTGGCTAACATTTGAGCTCCTATTGAAACCGGAATACCCGTACCCTCATTCATCCTCCCAATAGAGGCGAAGGCGATTCCAGTTTTCTTTCCCCCTTTCATCCCTTTCACGTCAACCCTAACCGCTCCAAGTTTTGGAACATTCTTTATTTGGCTACTTAACTTGTGTACGAAAGCGGCGGCGAAATCCAACGGTGCTACTAGCGAGCCTTCCACATTTAGAGGCTCTTCAGATGAAAATCCAAGATCTCCCAGCGACACGATTAAGTCTTTAACGGACGGCGGATTTAGGACGCACTTAGCATCTACGTATTTTACTTTCTTCATGTATCTCGGAATCGTGATCGGCTCTGGATGCCCTATGTGAAAGACTTCGAATTTGCCAAAGGGCTTTGGAAATTCAACCGTTTCTTTTCCATCGACAAAGGCCCTTACTTCTACAAGTTTGCCGTTTTGGAAGGTGGGAACTTTTCCGTACATGGAATGGAATCTATGGGATATCTCGGCTACTCCTCCCAAATCTGGAGCTCCCATTAACAAAGCTATGTGAACTTCTTCTGGTTCATCGAGCATCTCGGATGCGGCTTTCGCAAGGATGTTGGTTGCCCCTGGAGACACGCCCAAACCGCTAATAATTGTTATCCCAGCGTCTTTCGCAGCTGAGTCCAGCTCCAAGACTTTTGACGTTGAATCGTAGTCGTCACAGATGTCAACAAGGTTCACTCCAGCTTGGATCGCAGCTTTGACAACTGGAACCGCGAACTTGTAAAAAGGTCCTACACAACTAAGCACAACATCAAAGTTGCTCATCAGATTTGCCAATTCTTTGTTTTCAGTTACGTCTACGAATTTGGCAGATACCTTAGTCTTTTCAATTTCCAATTTCCTGGCAAAATCTTCCGCTTTTTTGAGGTTGATATCTCCCACGACTACCTCATCGAAATCGCCATACTCAATCAAATCTTTGATAGCGACTTTCCCCATCTCCCCGCATCCTAGAGCCAAAGCCTTCATCTTTTCACCTGTTTGACCCTTTTCTTGGCCAGCGGTCTTAAAATTTCTGGTTTATGCGGTCGCAGGAATCCCAAGCGGCAGGTGCGCGCTGATCATCAAAAATTAAAGTTACTTTCAACCTACACTCTCACAGAACATTTTATCTATTCCTTCGTTCAACTTAAATACGCACCACCCCAAGACTTCCAAATCTGAAATTGAGGCGCCAAGATGACTGAAGAGGCAAGCCTGGAAAGAAAGAAATATGAGTGCTTGGAAGACCTTCCAGGCATAGGCCCCGCCATATCCCAAAAACTGCGGGAACTGGGATTTCACACGGTGGAGTCGCTGGCCACCGCAACAGCAAATGAACTAGAACCCGCAGGCATAAGTGAAAACAAGGCGCTTCAAATCATCCGCAAAGCGCGATCATCCATGGCCCTTTCTTTCATCCGAGCAGATGAACTGCTAAAAATGCGGGAAACCGTCCTACGCTTAACAACAGGAAGTAAGATGTTGGACGAACTCATGGGAGGAGGTCTCGAAACTCAAACCATCACAGAATTCTACGGAGAATATGGAAGCGGTAAAAGTCAAATGTGCCATCAACTGTGCGTAAACGTACAGTTGCCTCCTGAACGTGGAGGATTGGGTGCCGCAGCCCTCTACATCGACACGGAAAACACCTTCAGAACCGAACGCATTGTTCAAATGGCGCAGCATCTAGGCTTGGACCCAGAAGAGGTGGTCAAGAAAATTGTCTTTGCCGAGGCATACACCTCAGATCATCAAATGTTTCTCGTCGACAACGCAGATAAGATCGTCAAGGAAAATGGCATCCGCCTGATCATTGTGGATTCCTTGACGTCTCACTTTAGAAGTGAATATTTGGGTAGAGAGATGCTGGCTATGAGACAGCAAAGACTCAACAAGCACCTTCACAAGTTGATCCGGTTGGCTCGAGCCTTCAACGCCGCGGCGGTTGTGACCAACCAGGTGATGTCCAAGCCAGACGTCTTCTTTGGTGACGCCGTACATCCTGTGGGCGGCCACATAGTCGCTCACACCAGCCACACACGGATCTTTCTTAGGAAGTCCGCTCGCGGACCCATAAGAATTGCACGTCTCGTCTCGAGTCCTTATCTGCCTGAAGGAGAAGGAATCTTCAAGATTACTGAAAATGGAGTAGAAGGCGTAACAGAAGAAGAAAAGCCGGGACGAACGTAAAATGCCTATTTCAAGAGTCTTCGTAACTCGATTCTTTCAACTCGTAACAAGAAGGCGATTCGCTGAAGCAGAACGCGTGCTCGAGCGAATAAAACTGAAAATACAAGAGACCGAATGGAACAGAGGATACTTCGAAGCACTCAGCGGCATACTGTTGACCCAGAAATCAAACGACGAATATGCATTTCTTCAAAACATGGACCCCAACGACGATAACGAATTGAAAAAATATCGACGAGAGTTTTTGAAACAATCCAGAAACAAGATTCATGCAGATTATGATCGTGGTTTCTTCTCTGCATGGGCCGATTACATGCGCATATCGATTAGAGAGAGAAAAAGCCCAGAAATATCCGAGTAGCCTATGAACTTTGACAAAACCTATTTTGGTTAGCCGTGGAAAAAGAAGGTGGTCTGTGACAAAAAAATGGATGTGGATGACGTGAAAATTGGCACTGAAGGCACTTTTCTTCCTCCCTTTGATAATGGCATAAACACGGTCAAGCGAATAGAGGAGCTCGGTTACGACTCTGTTTGGTGGGCAGACCATCTTATGGCTTGGATACCTGAATCAATATGGACTCCTGACATCGTTGAGGTGGCTCGATATCGTGATACCCCACATGTGTTCTTTGATGCTCTCTGTACAATAGCTGTTGCAGCTTGGAGTACCAGACGTGTTCTTCTTGGGCCAGCAGTTACTGAAACTTTTAGGAGACATCCCGCCGTGCTTGCCCAAGCATTTTTGACCCTAGATCATATATCCAAAGGCAGAGTGATTCTGGGAATCGGTGCGGGTGAAGGCGAGAATATCACACCGTATGGCATTGAATGGAACAAGCCTGTGGGTAGGCTAGAAGAAGCTATCAAAATAGTGAGGTTGCTCTGGGAAAATGACAAGAAAGTTGATTTCAACGGAAAGTTCTGGAAACTAAAGGACGCCGTCCTCGCTTTGAGTCCCTATAAAGAAGGAAAGTACCCTCCAATCTGGATAGGGGCTCATAGGCCAAAAATGCTTGAAATGACCGGCAGGCTGGGAGACGGCTGGTTGCCAGCCAATTTAGATCTCGACCTTTACAGAGAGGGTCTTGGAATCATACGTGATTCTGCAAAGAGAGCAGGCCGAGATGCGAGTGAGATAACGCCAGCTCTTTACTCTTACGCGGTTCTAGATGAGGATCACGAGGAGTGCCACAGAATGCTTGCAACTCCGATAGCGAAAAACTTTGCCCTGGTTCTGCAACCTGAGATTTTTGAGCGATATGGAGCTCAACACCCTTTTGGCGAGGATTACTACGGGCTCCTCCAATTTGTTCCTACAAGATATGATCGAAGGACAATGCTGGAAGCCTTGGAAAAGGTTCCGACAAAGTTGTGTGAAGACAACTTCCTGCACGGGACTCCAGATGAAGTTATTGGCCTATTAGAAAAATACGCTAAAATCGGTCTAGAACACGTTGTTCTCAACAACATGACCTTCTTCTTCGATATTAGCAAAATCAAGAGTTCATTCGACTGCATGAAGAAAGTTTTGACATACTTTAAGGGCTAAAGCAATCATCTAAAACTTGGTTTTCAATTTGATTTGTTCAGGAAGCTTCTAGGGAGAAAACACCAGTGTGTACAATAATCCCCACGCAACGATCCATGTTAGAAAGTAGGCACCAATCCCCATCGTAAACACCTTGGATGGTTTTTCCACCTTTGTCATAAATTGCCATTTAAGAATGTAATAAGCAATAATGTAAACAAGTATTGCAACGGACATGCCATTTATGAGGCTTTCAATTCCTAAAAGAGTGCAGACTAGGGCTGCAACAATGCCGAAACCAACTCTACTCCAATAAATAATGTTTAAAGACTTCAATTCAATCCCATAGCTTTTCCTCGAATCCCATAACTTTTCTAAGGTTGTATCTTATCTCATTTTCGCTTCCGAAAGATTTCGCCGCGCACGCGCGCGCGCAAATCGATGGCATGGTATTTCAAGGCCAAGACTGCATGGCGATTCTAAAGAAGGAAAACTGAGAAGGACATGAAAACGCTTCGCATGAACTTCCCTCTTTCTTCCTATCTTTTAATTTCTGCGCATGTATGAAAAATGGGGAAATCTGCGCCTTGCGCCATTTTCTCTTAGGCTATGGGTCGCGCAAAGACTACTCTTGCTCTTCTGTAAAGGATTAACAGAAACGCCGTCACGGCTGCGAAAACTACTGTCGTAATCCCAAAGAGATACATCATGTTTGTGGTGTTTTGGTTAATAGATACTTGTTCTTCCAGTTGGTCTTCTAGTTGTTGGTTAATCGTTTGTTGTTCTTCTAGTTGTTGTTGATAATCTTCTGATTGTTGCTTGTATGGTGATTCTATGTAGAGTGTCGGTTGGGAAGTTGGATGTTGTTCCGATGCATACCATCTTTCCGATTGAAGGTTCCATATTTCGGTTACGGCTTTTACGTGGACGTTTGTATAGCCCGAAGCAATGTTACTCGGCAAGGTGAACGGAATGTAGAAGGTGCTTGAATTCCCCGGTTGAATCTCTGAGGGCAAAGTCGCTTCAGCGTAGAATTTCTGTATGTAAACGTTTTCGTCAGTATAATAGTAGTTGATGGTCGCGGCTAGTTCAGTGACTCTGATTTTCTCTTCCTCGTCGTTATATATGGCGACCGTGATGTAGCCCGTTTCGCCTTGTTGGTATGTGTCCTTGTCAAAGGCGCATTCGGTGATTATTTCAGCTTGTACTACAAAAGGAACAATCATCAAAGACAGAAGGGCTAACAGGACGATTAGGAATTTTCTGTGCATCTTCACTTCTCCTTATGCAGACTTTAATTCTCCTTAGATGTGATGTTAAAAGAATTATGAATTAACAATTCAGATCGAGCATAAAACTTCGCGTATGATGAGCAAGCTCTCGGCAGCATTTTATTTCACGCGCGCACTATTAGAACATTTAGGCGAATTAGGATGAGCCGTCTGAATCCAGAGAAATTATACGTTAAATACCTACCCGATGTCAAACCCGAAGTTCTCGTCATTCCCCGTCGGTATACCCTAACTCACTCAGATACTACAGGCGACCTGTTCCTAACGATCGGTCTTGATTACGACTTCAAGCAGATTTCTGGATTCTACACTCGTTTCATGCGAGATGAAGTACTCGCCGAGTGGAAAGAAAATCAAGACGGCCTTTCAATTCACGTTTACTGTCATGTCAGTGGGGGCCTGGTTTTTGGAAGAGCAGGGTGGCGAGAAGCCATCTTCCGCAGAGAGATGCCGCTAGTGCTCGAAGCCATTCGATACGGTGATCAACAATTGTTTGTCTCAAACGTAGAATTGGACCACGTGCCAATCTGGGTGAATTTTCAAGCATCCAAAAACCGCTATAACAAAATCGAGCAATGGGGAGTCCCTGCTGACTACAAAATCTAGCACGCTTCAAGAACGTTTATCCCCATTCCCGACTGAATAATCATGTGTGTACTGCGCGCGCAGCACATGTTCTTTTCAGGAATCCTTTAAAACTCTAAAAGGAAAGGGATTTGCGGGGGATATCCCCACTATAGAGTGTTTCAGTTTCTCACCTCTGTGAGGGAAAAGCGTTGAAGGAGAGAATGACAAGTTTCGACATTGCAGCTCTGACTCCTGAAATTAGTAGACTGGTTGAGGATGCCCGCATCGACAACATTTACCAAGTCAATCACGTTACTTTACTTTTGAAGCTTCGCAGGCCAAACCGACCTAAACTTCATCTGCTCATAGAGTCTGGGAGACGACTTAACCTAACCTCATACGTCCTCAAAAAACCCAAAAAGCCTCCGACTTTTTGTATGGCCCTTCGAAAATACCTTCGAAACGGCGAGATCAAGGAAATTCGACAACATGAATTCGAACGGATCGTAATAGTGGAGATTCGCAAGAAAGAAGGCAACTTTCGGTTGATATCAGAACTTTTCGGCGAAGGAAATATCATCCTAGTGAATCCAGAAAATAGGATTTTGCAGGCTCTCACCTATCGAAGAATGCGTGATCGAAACGTGCTACGTGGCGAAGATTTTCAACACCCTCCTTCAAGTGGAAGAAACCCCTTCAAACAGAATCGCCGAGACTTCAACCAAATAAGAGAGCAGGGGAAAACACAGATTGTGAGAGCCCTCACAAAATTCCTGAGCATCGGTGGACCGTATGCCGAGGAAATCCTGCTTCGTGCACAGGTTGACAAGAAGGCCGCATGTGATTCTCTGGCAGACGAGGAGCTTGACAGAATCTTCGATCAACTCCAACAGATTTTGTCCATCATTACCACGGGAAACATAGACCCTCGCATCGTAATCAGTGAGGAAGGCGACTGGATAGATGTGACTCCTGTGCCTCTCAAAGAATATGCTCAATTCAATCAAAAAAAGTATGAATCATTCAATGAGGCTGTTGACGATTACTACATGGAGATGACTGTGGAAGAGGGGGCTGTTGAAACTGCCGAAGGAGTTGAGCGAGAGTTGGCGAGACACCAAAGGATTCTTCAGAGGCAACAAGAAGCCTTGGAGGATTTGAATAATCAGATTGAACGAAATAAGGGCATAGGAGACCTGATTTACTTGCACCTTGGAGACTTACAGTCTCTTCATCAAAAGATCATGGATCAGAAAAGAGGCGGGAAACGCTGGGAGGAAATAATTTCAACCGTTCAGAACGGCAAAAGAGCTGGGCGTGTTCCAGACATTTATTTCCACTCTCTGGCGCATCCGAGCCTTATCCTCAACGTTTCGATCGAAAACTCGATTTTTCCTCTTAACCTTCGTCATTCCATCCAAGCAAATGCGGCTAAATATTACACGAGGGCAAAGAAGGCCGAAAAGAAGCTTGAAGGTGCCAAAAAAGCTGTACGAGAACCACAAAACAAGATTGAAGAACTGAAACAACAAATTGAACGAGTGAAAGAGAGCCGCAAACCCCTTGTTAGAAGAAGGAAGAAAGCGTGGTACGACAAATTCAGATGGTTCCATTCCTCTGATGGGCTTCTTGTGATTGGAGGTAGAGACGCTGCAACAAATGAAATTCTCATCAAAAAACACATGGAATCCCACGACATCGTTTTACACGCGGACATTCTGGGCGCTCCCTTCGTCTTGATCAAAACTAGAGGAGAAACTTCGCCAGAACGAACAATCAGAGAATCAGCGCAACTTGCGGCTTCCTACTCTCGTGCTTGGAGGGAAATGCTAAGTGCAGTTGACGTCTACTGGGTTACCCCAGAACAGGTGACCAAGAGCCCTCCATCAGGGCAGTACCTAAAAAAGGGTGCCTTCGTGATTCATGGATCGAAAAACTTTGTGCGCGGCGTTCCCTTGGAAGTTGCTATTGGTGTCAAAATGAAAGAAGAGCAGACGGGAATTGTTGGGGGACCGGTGGAAGCCATCGCCAATCAAACAAGCATCTACGTCGAGCTCATTCCAGGGGACCAAAAGAGTGGTGTGCTTTCCAAGAAGATACGGCAGCTACTGGCCGAAAGGGCTTCTGAGGCTGTGAAGAAAAGAATTCTCGAAATTCCCATCGAAGAAATACAGAGGTTCATACCTTTAGGTAGAGGCAAAATAGCGCGCGCATAAAAGCCCAAAGAAAAAGAAGAAACCATTTTCAATATAGATGAAGCGGTGCACCTCTCCCTTTTTTCTTTTTCTAATAGATCTATCCTTCATGGCATAGAACTTTTCTTCATAAGGCATTAATTGCACTTGAAACGAAGCACTGAATAATTGTTAATGGATAACGGAGGTGATGTTGTATTGATGAAAAGATACCTGTTAGTTCTTGCTCTGGTTTTCTTCCTGACCGCTACAATCTTCGTAGTCTCAAGCACAGGTTATGACCCTTGGATCGACTATGACGAAGACGGCACCGTTGACTACGACGACTTCATATCGTTAGCTGGAGAGTATGGCACTTCAGGAGACCCAACAAGAAACGTGAATGTAACAAACTTTCCCTCACGACAGCCAGAACCTTCGTGGAAAGCCATTAATATCGTGGAAAACTTGAACATCACATGGGATACAACAGACGGATATGTAATGATGATAGACCCCTTTTATTTCTATGTTCCAGTTGAAGGTTACAGTAGGATGGTCGTTCATGCAAGAGTCTTGAATCATACTGATGTTGGCGGGATTTCTCCGTCTGATACAAACGAGGCGGGTGTACAAATACTCTGGTGGTACCTGTGCGACCATGGGCATCCTGACTTGTGGGATGGTAGTCTCGGTTATGGAGACCTATATTGGGAGACTGATTACGATATACACATGCCCATAAATGTTCACAGCGGCCTGGAAGTAACTCTTGGACCAATGCTTAAGATGGATGTCAGAGGATGGAGTAATACGCAGTACACACCACGTCCTTCAACTATTTCATGCTTGGTTTCAATTGGCATATATTTGCGAAATGAATAACCACAACTTCCCCTCTTTCTCTTCTAGCAGAACCTTTCACGACATAGAAGGTTTTGTCCTCGAATCTCCAGCCAATCGACCCTAAGCGCGCGCAGTGTGATGGGGGAGGTGCGGGGTCGGTAGGAGAAAAGAGTGAAAATTCGGAAAGACTCTACCGTGTTTCGTCTGTTACCTTCTTCGCTGTGTGTTGGTAACTCAGCTTCCCGCACCAATTTAGACTAAAAATTTCTTCTATAAAAAGCGTATGTAACAATTATCCACAAGCTTTTTATATGCGAATTTGAACCGCAAGAAATTTAAACCTATGAACCTCATTAATTTTGGAGTGAGCAGAAGAAATGAGAACAATGTATTTTGGCACTGATCTGTTCTTCTCACTATTTAAGAAAAGAGACAGAGCCACAATAATTTCGGACATTATAAAATCGCTTACCCATAACGGGAGCGGCAAAAAGAAGACACAGCTTAAGCAAAGCGCCAATTTAAGCACCGACCAACTGAACAAATATCTCGATCTGCTAATGCGCAACGGATACGTAATACTCGCCGAGGGCTACTTATACAAACCAACCAACAAAGGTTTGAAATTCTTACAAAACCTTGAATCTGACTACTTAAAACTGAAATACAAATACTGAGCACGCCCGCGCGCGCATCACTTCTTCACAGAAACGCCTGGCAATTGCTGGATACTCCATCACGTAATGTCAAACTTCGACACGTACTCTCCAAGCTACGTCATAGCAGCAGTTAGGATTGCAAAAACGGAGGAAAAGCTGGTTCATGCGCCCGCATTAACACTAGGGCATGGAGGCTCAACCCAGACAAGTACCTAGACGGACAAAAATCCATCAGCTTTTTAGATTAGCTCGGGCATCACTAGCCCGTTTGGGTTTTCTTCCTACAAAAACCCACAAAAAAGAAGAGTAGGAGCTGCAATCGACTCGACTGCGTGCCTTTCTAAGGAATCTTTGAAAGTTTAAAAAATAGCGGTGATCTATGAGAAGTCATAAAGTTTCGAAAATTTATCGTACAGGTAAGTCAGGTACGGTTTGACGCTGAGGTCTTCCCCGGTGATTCTTTTAATTAGGTCTGCCGGGTCGTAGAGTCTTCCTCTGCTATGAACGTTTTTGGCTAGCCATTGTTTTACGGCGCGGAAGTTGCCATTTGAAATCTGGTTTCTCCATTCTCGCAGATCTTTCTCCATTCTGGCTGCTATTTGTCGACTGTAGATGTTTCCTAGTGCGTAGCTCGGAAAATAGCCATATAATCCGCTGGCCCAATGCGTGTCCTGCATCACGCCCTCAGAGTCATTTTCAACGTTCACATCGAGATATTCGTTATAGCTTTGATTCCAGATCTCTGGAAGTTCAGCCACGGTTATTTTGTCATCGAATAGGTCTCGTTCAAGATTGAATCTTATTATGATGTGGAGACAATAGGTGACTTCGTCTGCTTCGATGCGAATCTTGGATGGTTTAACCTTATTCACGGCGTGGACGAATTTGTCTAAGTCTACGTCGAAAAGGATGCTGCCTGTAAGTTCTTTCAATTTCGGCAGGAAATGAATCCAGAATTCGCGGGACCGCCCCACCATGTTTTCTACGAATCGGGATTGTGACTCTTGGAAACCTGACGAGCACGAAGTTCCAACCGGTTGGAAGATCCAATCTTGTTTCAGATTTTGGTCGTAAAGGGCGTGTCCTGCTTCATGGAGCGTGGAAAAGATGGCGGATGGAAAATTGTCCTCGTAGTAGTGGGTTGTGATTCGCACATCGTCGTAATATCCTGTTGTGAAGGGATGTTCCGTTTCGTCGATTCTGCCTCCGGCTTTCTTTGATTCTATGTCATATCCAACAAACTCGGCGATAAGTCTGCCAATTTTGCGTTGCAAGTCAATGGGCACTCGGCGCTTCAGTATCGATATGTCTGGCCGCTTTGAGGATGCTTCACATTTCCTTATCAGCGAAACTAGCCCTTCCTTCAATTCTCCGAAGACTCTGCTAATCGTCTCGCTCGTCATTTTCGGTTCAAAAATGTCTATCAGTGCGTCGTATGGAGTTTTGGTCCCCTTGACTTCCATCAAGATTTCAGCGGCCTTTTTTTTCAAACCAACAAGTTTCTCAAGTTCAGGCCTGAACATGGAGAAATTCTTTGCAGCTTTCGCTTTTTTCCATGTGTCAACTGTAATGGCTTCCTGTTTTGAAGTTTCTGCGACAAGCTCTTCCGGCAGTTTGGTCTGCTCATCAAAATGTTTCTTTGTCAGATACAAGTTTCTCTTCTGAACAGCATCGAGCCTATCATATTCCTTGTGTTTCATAATCTCTTCCAACAGAACCCCAATCTCAGGATCAGTGCTCATCCTATGATCAATTCGACTAAGCATCGCAAGCTGTAGGCTCCGCAGTTTGATTCCTTTCGGCGGCATCATTGTTTCCATATCCCAATAAACAAGGGAGGCTGCTGATTGAATAACAAGTATGTCTTTCACTTTTTCCAGCAATTTTTCATAACTTGATATCAATGGCTTTGCCATCACCAATGCACTCCAAATGGGCACTACTCGTTTAACATAGCTCACATATGAATTTTTGCGAGATCTACGAGCGCATTACGTTTCTACAAGCTTATTAAGGCTATTATTCAATTATCAACAAGAGTTTAATACACCTTCCAAATCATTGTCGTATTGGAGGTTTGTTAAATGGCTGAGATCGGCTTGAGGACACGAATGCTAGTCAAAGACGTCATGTCCAGTCCAGTTATCACCATCGCTGAAGATTCCACTGTTCACAAGGCAGCTCAACTCATGGCGGATAGCCATATCGGTGGCATCATCGTAACCACTAAAGAAGGAAAACCTCTCGGCATAATAACCGAAAGTGATTTTGTCACACGAGTTTTGGCGAAAAATATCCAGCCAAGCAAACTAACCGCCAAGGAAGTGATGACATCACCCCTCATCACGATAGACCCCGATGAAACCCTCATAGAGGCCGCGAGACGGATGAGTCGCCTCAATATCCGAAGGTTAGGGGTCATGTACAAAGGAGACCTCGTTGGGATAATTTCCGGCAAAGATATTCTGGCCATAACCCCCGAACTCCTGGAAATAATCCAAGAGAAGGCGCGCATAGAGAGAGGAACCGCGGTGGAAGAGGGCTCAGAGTCTACTCCTCTGGCAGGATACTGTGAACACTGCGGAAGCTGGTCTGATGACCTCAATGAGGTTGAGGGAAATTTCGTTTGCGAGGAATGTAGAATAGAACTCAAGACCGAATATTGAGGGCTTACTCCTTGTTTGCCCGAGACACAATTAATCCAATGCATCCCCTAATATGTAAGAAAGAGTTTGCCACTGAGACTTGGGATGGCGTTAAGGCACTTCCATAGAGTAATGGAGATTTCAATTTGGCTTTACGTCGTGGTGGAAGGCAAGAAGCCTTTCGACGCCGCTTAAGAGAAAAGAGACCTCTAGAGTTGAAGGATCGCCAGCCTAGGAGACGGGCAGGAGAAATAATGGCCATAGCGAAGAGTCCAGTGATTACTATGGCAAACACTACACCGGTTTACGACGGAATACGAATAATGGTTAAGGAAGGATTCCGCAGGATACCAATCGTGGATCCTGGAACCAAAAGACTTCAAGGCATAGTAACAGCCTCCGACGTAGTCAATTATCTTGGCGGAGGAGAAAAATTTCAGATAATCCAGCGAGAACACGCCGGCAACTTCTTCAAGGCGATAAATGAACCCATTAAGCACATAATGACTCCAGAAGTGGTCTCGGTTCTCATCTCTGCCAAAATAAGTGAAGCGTTAGAGGCAATGGTAAAACACAAGGTTGGTGGCCTGCCCGTTGTTGATAAAGAAAGGCGCGTTTGGGCCATCATAACCGAGCGAGACATAATCACAATTTTCGGAGGAATGATCAGTGGCGCCAAAGTTGCAGACTTAATGTCCAAAAAGGTGATAACAGCCACGCCAAAAACATCTATCTTGGAAGCTGAAAAAAGGATGATCAAAAACGGCTTCCGAAGACTGCCCATAGTCTCAAGTGGGAAACTCTTTGGCATAGTCACAGTTATGGATATCTTACGCTTTTTCGGGTCCGGTAAGGTTTTCCAACACCTACGATCAGGAACAATCGATCAGGTTTTGCGGACAAAGATCATCGAAACCGCTGTGAAGAATGTTGTAACCATCGACCGTAACGTTGACATAGGTGAAGCTGCACAACTCATGCTAGAAGAAGGCATTGGGGCCCTCCCTGTGTTAGAAAACGAGAAACTGATCGGAATGATAACCGAACGAGACTTCTTTAAGTTGATCGCATAATAAGGACTTCCACAATCTTTAACCTGTGCGCGCGCGCAAGACTTGAGGACGAATCTTTGCAAGTTGACACCGTTCTCCATAACGCCAAAATCTATACGGGTGGAAGAATTGTTGAAGCAGGACTAGCCATAGATAGAGGAAGAATATTCAAAATAGCAAAGAAAACCAACCTTCCCCCATCCTCAACAAAAATCAATTTAAAAGGACACATAACACTTCCTGGCCTAATCGATCCTCACGTGCATCTTCGAAACCAACAGCTAGCCAACAAAGAAGATTTCTTCAGCGGAACAGCAGCGGCAGCAGCAGGAGGCGTAACCCTAGTCATCGACATGCCTAACAACAAGCCCGTAACCATGAGCTCTGCTTCCCTTAGAGAGCGCATGGGGATAGCGGAGGGACGAGCAGTTGTTAACGTTGCCTTCTACTCGGCCTTTCCACAGCAACTGACAGAAGTGCCTTCGATAGTTGAAAGCGGAGCTGTGGCCTTCAAACTTTACATGTCGAAAAAAATCGGAGGAATAGACATTGACGACGACAAATCGTTGCTGCAAGCTTTCGACAAGGTTGCGAAGATGGGAGTTCCTGTTGCAGTGCACGCTGAGGACAAGAAAATCCTTGAGATCAAGAGAAGAGAGATGGAAAAGGCTGGACGCAAAGATGTTGAGGCTTATTTAAAAGCTCATCCACCCGAAGCTGAGGCAAAGGCGATAGGGCGCGTCACCCAACTTGCAAAGAAAGCCGGAGTTCAAATTCACTTCTGTCATATGAGCTCAGAGGCAGGGTTAAGCGTCTTCTCAGCAGCAAAAAAAGCCGGCCTCTCCACCACTTGTGAAGTTACTCCGCATCATCTCTTTCTGTCCTCTTGGAATTTGAAGCGTGACAGAACTTTTGCGCTCACTGATCCTCCGTTGAGAACAAGAGAAGATGCTGCGGCTCTATGGAGCGCCCTTAGACAAGGCTCCATCGATGCCATCGCCTCGGACCACGCTCCGCACACAATTGAGGAGAAGGAAGTTGAGTCGGTTTGGGACACAAGACCTGGCATACCTGGACTTGAAACGACCCTTCCCCTATTATTGACTCAGGTGAATGAAGGTAACCTGACTTTGGTGGATCTTGTGAGATTAACTTCAGAAAAACCTGCGGAGATATTCAATATGAAGGAGAGAGGGAGCTTGGAGAAAGGAAGCTGGGCAGACATTGTAGTGGTGGACATAAACCGAAAATACAAGATCGACTCATCGGATTTCCATTCAAAAGCCAAATATTCTCCCTTTGACGGATGGAAAGTTAAGGGCAAACCTACAAAAACCTTTGTAAGTGGACAACTTGTTATGGACGAAGACGAGGTAGTCGCAAAGGCTGGAACAGGTGAAATAGTTCGGTGGAAGGGTTGAAATTCATAACTGATGGCATGCTTGGAAAGCTCACCCGCTGGCTTCGCATGCTTGGCCACGACGTCGAATACTCCAGGTCTCTTGATGACAAGAAACTCATCGAAAAGGCAAAGTCTGAGGGACGCATTCTACTCACCCGTGACTTCAAGCTTTATCAACAGGCCATGACGCAGGGTGTAGACACCGTCTTAGTTGAAGCGGCAACTGGAGCCGAAAAGCTTGCTGATTTGGCAAGCCGATTCAACTTTAAGCTTGAAATCGATGTAACTGTTTCCCGGTGCCCCAAATGCAACACAAAAATCAGGTCAGTTTCTAAGAAAATGGTCATTGACAGAGTTCCCGAGACAACATCAACCTATTACAGTGAGTTTTGGGAGTGCCCAAGATGTGAGCAGATATACTGGCAGGGAGCCCACTGGAAAAGAATAGAGAAAACTTTGAAAGAAGCTAGGAAAACTGTCGAAACAGGGGGAAACCGCTTTTCTGATACCAGTTCTCCCTAAGACTCTCTTTTGCGCGTGCATTAATGTATAAATATTGGCAGAAAACAATTGACATATCGAGGGTTCTCAAAAATGTCGTTTTGCCCCAAAGTTCGACGGGGTTATACTCCTGTAGGTGCCAAAAAATATGGAAAACATTACCAACCCTCACTTTGGCCCTACTACCCTGAAATCCCACTTTTTCAGATTCTAATAAATACGGCTATGATGCTTCCAGACAAGGCTGCCACGTTGTTTCCTCAAAAGTTGACCTATAAAGAACTCGACACTTTCTCCGATAGACTCGCCACTGCACTGGTCAACCTTGGTGCGAAGAAGGGCAACGTAATAGCTTTGTATATGTGGAACTCCCCTGAATTCATCATTGCTTTCTTTGGAGCTTTGAAATGCGGAGCCACCGTCACTGCCCTAAACCCTTCTTTCAAAGAGAAAGAAGCGAAATACCAGCTAGAAGATTCAGAAGCGGTGATTGCAATCGTCGACGATGAACAGCATCCGGTGATAAATGATATTCGAGACAAGTTGCCGAGACTAAAGAATGTAATTGTTGTTGGAGAGAACAAATATCCGGACACATGTTCGTTCAAGGAGTTTACGGAGAAGTATTCTTCGCACGCACCGGGGGTAGAAATCGATCCAAAAGAAGATCTGGCGGTGATTCAATACACGGGTGGCACAACTGGTCTTCCCAAGGGCTGCATGCTCACGCATTATAACATAACGAGCAACATCTTCCAGATTTCAATTGCGTCTACTCTGGAACGTACTAGAGACGACATAATATTGGCGCACCTTCCCTTTTATCACATTTACGGATTGACCAGCGTGATGGGTGCATCAACTAGACTCGGAATCAGCATGGTCATAATGAAACGGTTTGAACTGGAAAAGTCTCTTGAGCTAATCCAAGAATTCAAAGTCACATCTGTCTTGACGGTCATGCCTGTTCTCACCCTTCTGGCAAGCTCTCCAGATTTGCTCAAACAATTCGACTTGTCCTCTCTTCGTTTCATAAACAATGGAGGCACGCCTATAGTGCCAAAAACTGCAACGAAACTGCAGAAATTTACAGGCATAACAGTCGTCCAAGGCTACGGTTTGTCTGAGGCCTCTCCAGTGACCCACGAGAACCCCTTGAGGCAGATTAAAATAGAGTCTGTTGGCCCTCCAATTCCCGATACCGAACAAAAAATCGTCGATCCAGAGACAGGCATGAAGGAGCTCGCACATGGAGAAGTTGGGGAAGTCATAGTCAGGGGACCCCAAGTCATGAGGGGTTACTGGAAAAAGCCTGAAGCGACTGCGAAGACTATACGGGATGGTTGGCTTTACACCGGAGATTTAGGGAAGATTGATGAAGACGGATACCTCTACATTGTTGACCGCAAGAAAGAAGTCATCAAATACAAAGGTTTCACAATCGGACCAGCCGAGGTTGAAGCGGTTCTCTTAGAGCATCCTGCTGTAGATGACTGCGCTGTCGTGGGCAAGCCTGATCCATTAGCTGGGGAAATTCCGAAAGCTTACGTTTCGTTGAAGAGCGGAGCTAGAGCCACCGGGGAAGAGCTCGCCAGATTTGTGGAAGAAAGAGTTGCAGGATACAAGAAGATTAGAGAAGTGGAGTTTGTTGATACTATTCCGAGAAGCTTGGCTGGTAAAGTTTTGAGGAGAGAGTTCATCAAAAAGGAACGGAATTCCTTGAAAACGAGTACCTAGCTTCCCAACGTTTGCGCAAGTGCATCCAGAGGTTCTATTGCGCTTGTTGGGATGTGTGAAGCTTCTACAGCGGTTTGCGCACGATGACGCGCGTCCCACCCTCGCGGAAGACGGTGAATCATGCAGCAAGGTACATCTTGAGTGGGCCTGCGTAGTTATCAGCCTCTGATCCAGCGTGTTTGCGAGGATAGGCTTCTGCGCGCGCGTCTGTGGCTCCAGATTTATCTAGGACCTGTTTTGCCCTCATGTGCCTTGTCTAGACCATTACCAAATCGCAAATACTCGCGGGCCAAGTCATGCCCATTCAAAGACTTCTTTCTTGACTGATAACTGAAGTAGACGTTGAGAAATTGTTGATTTGCTACTAAAAGGTTAAGACGCTTTCTTCTCTTAAGATATGCTACTATTATTGTGAAAGGCGAGCAGTTTTGGAGCCTGAAACAAGAAGAATAGCTTTGGCAACTCTTTTCGGAACTATGATCTTCTTATCCAAGGTTGTTGTGCCTTCTCCTATAGATAAAATGATTATTGGTATTCAGGCTCTAGTCCTCGCCTTGGGTGCTTTGCTGCTAAAAAAGATGGGTGCCACTTATGTTGCTTTAATTGGAGGCCTCCTGACAGCTTTGTGGCGGGTATCCTTCGCTCCCCTAACCTTTGGGTTCGCCGTATTGTACGGGTTGTTTATAGACATCTTCTTTTTCATTTTTAGCGTCAACACTACAGATGACAACGTGAAAACCAGAAGATTGGTTCTTTCGATGACCGCAAGCACAGCTCTAGTGGGGCTGACTAGCTATTTTACAACGGTTTTTCTGTTAGGTATTCTATCTATAAATCCTATATGGGATTTCAGTATACTCATTGTGGGGGCTCTTAACGGTTCAGTAGCTGGTTACTTTGCCTCTATTATCTGGAAGAGATATCTTAGGAGCGCTATACTCTGATAACGCCTAGACCAACTGATAGGATTTGGGAAGAAAGAGGGTTCCTAGGTAGTAGCCCAAACCTTTTAGTGCAAGCGGTATTCACTGTGCGCGCGCGTATTCGGTGTGTTTAAAACAAGAGTACGTCAATCATCATTGCAAGAAAGGTAGCAGCTAAATAGGGGCTCGAAAACCTGAAGACAACCCAAGCGGCTTGTTTTGTTGGTTTGACGAAGAGCCAGAGGTTGAGCAAAGCAATCACACCGCCGAGGACGCTTGCTGCGACCAAGTAGGCTAATCCAAAAGTGCCGGAAAAGAAAGGTGCCACCGAAAAAGCAACTAGCAGAAAAGAAGTTGACACGATTAACCTAACAGCACTCTTTTCTTCAGCAATTACAGGTAACATTGGCACATTAGCTTTTGCATAGTCTTCCCTAAATCTGAGAGCCAAACTCCATATGTGATTTGGTATCCAAAGGACAACTAGAGCCGCCATTTCAATAGCTGTCAGATTGATGCTGCCCGTGACGTAGGCCCAACCAAAGATAACGGGTAGCCCTCCACTAATTCCGCCCAATACAATATTGAACGGGTTTCTTCTCTTGAAAATTAAACTGTAAACCACAACGTTGTCAAGTGTTCCTAGAGCAATTGACATGAAAGATAAAAGGTTGCGCAGCCATGCAAGAACAAGAGAAAACACTATCAAGAACAGACCAAAGTAAAGCGCCCTTTCGGCCGGAACGATTTTTCGAGATGGTAAGGGCCTCTTTTTGGTTCTACCCATAATCGAGTCAATGTCTCTGTCGATGTAGGAGGTCACAGCATTGCACCCAGCGCAACCAGCTAAGATTGTGAGGATGGCTAAAACCCATGCTTCAAATGGTAGAAGAAGAGAGCTTGAACGCCAAGCCACAACCATTGAGGCAACAGAGGTGAAAACCAGAAGAAAAACAATCCTCGGTTTTGTCACCTCAAGATAACTTCGAATACTAATCAACGCATTCATCTCTCCGTGTGTGCAACCTAGTATTTTCAACAATTCTTGTTTAGAGCATTTGCGCGGTTACACAGTGTCTTTTTGCTTGTATTTTCCCCTTCCCTTGTATTTGCCTCTATGGCGTCTACTCTTGACTCTTTTTCGAATAGCCTTTCTTGCGACTTTTTCTTGTCCATCTGCTTCTCCATCCATACCTGACGCGCCTGAATGATTCGCCTTGGCGGCCAAACAACCTGTATACTACAATAAGAGCAAAGGGCATTGTATAAAGAAAAAACGAAGATCAAGGAGCCCAATTCCAACTGTGTCTGAGTCATCCACAAGATAAGTTCGACAATCAGTGTGACACACACCCAAGATGTGAGGACGATCGCTCCTTTAATGCGGTCCACCAAGTCCTTTACCACCGTCATTTGTTGCCATTAGATGTGTGTACAAGACTTCATGCATGCGATTGTCTCTCAGTCTTTCTAGATGTCGTCTGCCAAGTACTTTAGGTCCAAAGGTTTAAGCTTGAATCCTGAGCCGAGGCTTACGAGGAACGAATTGAAACTATCCACAACTTCTCCCCAGTCCATGGCGTAGCTTCTCATGAAATCGCTATACAACGCATAATCCTTGTGAAAGGAGATCATGACCACGTCGCTTCCGAGTCCTTCACCGTCAGCAGCGAAAATAACGTTCGGATGCTTCATTGTCCATTCTGTTGCGAGTTCTACTATTTTTTCAACTTCTTCAATCGATGGGTAGGTCTTCATCTTACTGAAGGTGAAAGCCAAGATTTGGTAGCCGAGCTTCTCAAAGTCTGGAATAATTGTGAAAGTTTTTATGTACCCTCTCTTTTTTAGCTGACCTCTCGCTCTAGTGACGGTTGGCTGCGAAACCTCTATTACTCTGGAGATTTCCCTATCGCTCCGCTTCGAATCTCTTAGCAACTCTTTTAATAACCTAAAAAGCTTTTGATCGTTCATGAAAACATCATTAGCAACAATCCTTTTAAAGACTTGGTGCTCATTCGGGCGAGCACGGATGAGAAAGCCCTTTTGCTGGAGACGCTGGATCCGAGTATTTCTGCGGCATGAACGGTGTCCAAGTCTTCAGGAAAAGAAAATAGAGTGAAAAAACGGGGTTGAAGCGGAAAAATCACCCTTGAAGAAGCCACTCCAGACTCACGTTGGAGATATCTCCCGCAAAATACTTTTCCTCTTCTCAAGGCGCCCTTGGAGTCGCCTTGTGCGCGAGCGTATGGTTGAAGAGTTGGATATAGGGAACCAGAGCTGCGACAAGCTTGTTTTCTGCTTTTTTGAGATGTTCTTGAAATGTAGTTCTTGGCACTCGCTCTTTGAAAGCTATTGTTTTAACATCAGCTTTTCTTGGAAGCCTATAATAGCCATTCTTGTATGCCGTTAACAGAGCATCCATCTGTCTCTCAGTCAAGTCAGAAAACAAAGCATCAACAGTGAGCGTTAACGAACTACCAATGAAGCCATCAAAAGGAACTTTACGCAAAATCTCAAAAACAAATCCTTTCTCCTCAAGTAGTTGCAGAAGCCGCTTCAAGTCATCATGTTTGAACGCTATGACACGATGGTATTCCCAACCTTGTTCATAGACAATTGGCATTATATGGAGAAGATTGCATGCGTCAACATTCTTAGATACAGAGTTGTCATAGGTGCAAGAACAGCTCTTCGTAACTAGGTGAATCTTATCCCGATCGGACAATTTATCGATTATGCCATACAGCGTAGATATTTCTTCCATCACGGCCGAATATTGTTCGTGAGTTTCCACAATTATCTCAATGACTTCATGTTCTCTGTTACACCATTCAAACATTTTTAGAGATGGAAATTTCCGTGAAATATTGCTGTGAGGACAGTCATGGGTTACTTTGAACACAACTTCAAACAGTGACATAAGTGCAAGATCTTTTTCCCCCAACTTATAAGTTTAGCCGTCATATGACGACGTCACGTGACGGCAGAATCGCTATGTTCTCTAATTGTTTATCTTCATTTGAGGTGATGGAAACGAGAAAGATGGAACCGCGAAAAAAAGGGTCTTTGACGGGAAGGGTGTTTCGGTTACTTGGAAAGACCTTAGGTTCTGGGGAGTTGAGAGGTTGTCAAGAAGAAATCGTTCACCCATGTGTTGTTACAGATGATTACCACAATTATCGCAAGGAAGTGGAAACTACTTGGCTGGAAGCCGAACGCAAAAAAGCTGAGGCACTAATGGAATGGCAGAAACGTCGCTTCATATGCTAAAGCAAGACCTTCATCCTATGTCTTGTATGGAAACGCGCGCGCTCCTATGGCCAATCCGCATCATTAGGATATCCTCGGCTTTCCCAATATCCCAGGTAGTCTATATTGTCGGACAGTTCGATTTTGGTTATCCATTTTATCCACTTGTATCCATATTTGCTCTCGGCCACAAGTTGAAAAGGAAAGCCCCTTTCAGGCGGAAGAACTACTCCATTCATTTTGTACGCAATCAAGATGTCATTGTTGATTATGTAATCTAACGGCAAAGACGTTGAATAACCATCGTAGGCATAGAATATTACTACTTTTGCTCCCGAGCCTACTCCCGCTTCTTCTATCAAGTCTTTTGCCAAGAATCCTTCCCATAGGATTGTAACCTCCCATCCCTCTACACAGTGCAGTGTAACAACCTTCTCGAAAAGCTGATGATTGGCAATAACATCGTCATATGTATATTCTATTTCATTACCTACAAGACCAGCAACAACAAGCCTGTAGCTTTCTTTGTCAACAGATTGGGAGCCTCTAATAGAGTTTTCTCTGAAATCGTCGATCGATGAGAGCTTTTGACCCTCGTATTCTCTAATTTCTACAGTTTTTAGCGTCTTCGTTTCTTCTGTAACGCCAGTCTTCCAAAACATGTCGCCAACAAAGACACTTGCCACAACTACTGATACTAGCAGGATTCCTAATAAAAGAGAGTTCTTTCTATACATCGGAGACCATACAATGAAATGACGTATGTCATGCTTATATCCGTTTCGCACATGCCTGCGCGCGCGCTTATGACTTGTAGAAGAAACCTTATTACCTGCTTGAGAGAGCATGACAAATATGGTGTTTACCTCTTCTTCTCAAAAGAAGATTATTGACATTGCCACAGACAGTAAATATGAAAAATATCTCTACAGATGCCTAGGGGGCCCACCCTCCAAACATTACAAGAAGAGAATAGAGTATCTAAAGCAAGCCATTCTAAAAGGATTTCACAAGAAACTACTAATTTTCAATGGAGAAGTTGTTGGAACAATAGAGTATGCCCCTTCAGAAGTTTCCTATTATTCCATAAGTGGAGACAAAATCATAGTAATGAATTGCATTTGGGTTCTGAGAAAAGCAAAAGGACATAATTTTGGAAAATTCCTTGTTCAGGACATGATTCAGAGTGAGAAGTATGCATCTGGCTTTGCCACTATTGCTCTGGAAAATCATTGGAGTCCTTGGTTTAGGAAATGGCAAATGGAAAAGCTAGGATACAACCCACTGGAATTCGTTAATGTAATGCATAAGACAAAAGGAAGAGCCTTCAGCATACACCTGATGTGGATGCCAAACAAACCAAACACAAAACCACCAACATGGAATCAGCAGAAACTACTGGAAGGCATCACCTTCTGTATTGCCCATCCACTCTATCATCCTCAGACATACAAGCCAAACCAAATTCTAGAGAGACACTAGTTTTCCATTGCTGTAATTTCATGACATGTGGAACAAGCATCAAACTACCCAAAATGTCCAAGGCAAATTATCTGAAGCTTCTAGAACATTTAGCCCAGGCTTTCTGTTGAGAAAAGCTGTCTGAGCAGACAACAATAAGAATTCTGAAGCCTTGTCTTTGCGCGCGCGCAGTGGCTAAGTTTTGGTTGAGTTGTTATCTTCTTTTCTCTTGCCACCATGTTGCAGTTACGAAGTGTATTTTGCAGTTTTCACAGTCTCCTTCTGCTGACTCAGAACCTAGCATTCTCTTAACCTCTTTTTCCGTCCCGCATTTTGGGCATTTCGCAAGAATCTTTGCCATTTTGTCCACCAATTATCTTATCATGTGTCTTCCTTTAGTTCCTATGACTTGTGGAAGAAATTACTCTTCTTTGGACATTTCCAAATAGAAGATTTCACCCTTACTCCATTCGTTTACTATTTTGAACCTTGCTTTTTTAGCTAATTTTTTGAAGTGTTCAATGTTCTGTTTCTGCCATTTCACTCCATATCCAGCTTCTGTCTCTCCGTTCGGTAATCTAATTTTCAAACGGACCATGAATGCCTTGTAGTTCCCACGTTTCTGTGGAATTCTGACATCCCATAGCAAGAATTTTCCTTTGTCTTTCAAAACTCTGTGAGCTTCCTCAAAGACTTTGAAATGATTGTCTCTTGGAATATACATGAAAGAAAAGAAGGCGGCACAAACGTCAAAGGATTCTCGAAGAAATTTTAGGTTTGTTGCATCCATTACGACTTTTAATGCTTCATTTCTGGTTTCCAGTAATTCTTTCTCATTCGTATCAATGGCAATCACTTGCTTCCCATTTAACCTACCTATAATGCCTTCTCCTCCGCCTCCGATATCTAGGATGAACCCATCTGTTTTTATGCGACTCAATTCAATTGACTGTGTTTCTGCACTGTAGGTGAATATCTGAACGAAGTCAAGGATATGGTTGAGTAGCTCTTCATTTCCTGTACTTTTGGCTATCTTTATTGCTTGATGTATCCTCTCTCCTGCTTCCCTAAGGTTGTCTGCCTCCATATCCAATTTTGCAGCTTCTATCAGCTCTCTGATCGTTCTCTCTTCCTCACTCAGTGAAGACATCCTCCAAATGAGTTTTGGTCTCTAGTTTCAGTTTTATGGCTTGTGTAAGAAACTTCAACTAGTGCATGAGACTTGATACTCATGCCTTCTAAAACATGAAAGCCTTTCCACATTACCGACAAAACTGTCTGTTTAGACTACATGCGCCCGCAAGTACCATCCTACAACTTCGGACTATGGGCTTTGAACGTGTGTTGACGCAGAATCAACGAATTCTCCAGTTCCATCGCGGGCGCGACAGCGGAAACCGTCGAGGAAACCTGCAAGCTGGTGGATGTTGGATTCGAATATGTCTGTGAATCGAACGGTGCGCAGATCTTCAGGATGAGAAAATAAACTGGAAAATATGGTTAAAGCAGTAAAAATTACGCTTGAAGAAGCCACTTGAGCGGGATGTCTTGATATGTTCCGTCAGGCAGCGTTCTCCGGATGGTGATAGGAAGTATCTCCATGTCGAGTTCCTGCAAGGCAATGTCGATGGGGCTCGCGCGCGTTTCGGGAGTCTCTACAAGTATGGGAGCACCCATTGCTATCTGCAGAGACCTAGCTCCCACTATTCGAGCCTTTTCAAAACGGGTGAGCTTGGGGGGACCGATCAAATCTTTTTTCTCTTTGCTCGTTTCCCTAGAACTCCCCTGCACCTTGAGGCATCATTCCTGGTCCCGCGGGAGGACCCCCAGGTGGCATTGGGGGTGCCTTCATTTTTCCAGATGCTATTACGTCATCGATTTTTAGGAGCATGGATGCGGCCTCAGCACAGGATTTCATTATCTGTTTCTTGACTACAATGGGTTCAAAGACGCCTACATCTTTCATGTTTTCGACCTTGCCTTCGTGGACCTCGACTCCAGCCCAGATTTCTCCCTTCTCATGGCGAGCGCGAAGGTCAGACACGACGTCGATCGGGTCAAGCCCAGCATTCTCGGCCAACGTGGTGGGTATTGCCTCAAGCGCCTCGGCGAAGCACATGACAGCAAGTTGTTCTCTTCCCGGAAGTGCCTCTGCGTATTCTTTTAGTACTTTTGCGACTTCCATTTCAGGTGCGCCTCCTCCAGCCAGGATCTTGGGTTCTT
>CAYFXU010000002.1:0-49227 GCA_964347145.1 uncultured Candidatus Bathyarchaeia archaeon | reverse complement strand
ATAAAATCGCCTTAGCATTGGCTCAGAAGAAGCTTGACCACGTTAAAGCTGGGGGTGCCGACGCGATGGTTCTGATGTGCCCCTTGTGTGGCTCCATGTACGACAGAAATCAGAGGGTGATAGAGAGAAGATTCAACGTTGCATATAACCTGCCCGTTCTCTTTTACACCCAAATCCTTGGGTTGGCTCTCGGAATAGACCCAAAAGGGCTGGGGCTAGACATGAACCGTGTGAGGACGTCTGATTTGTTGAAGAGAGTTGGCGTCCAAATTTAGGACATTTGTTATTCGCCCGTTTTTTCTCCTATCCCCTTTTTCCATCTATGAATCAATAGAGTTTCGTCGATTCTGGTAAGCTGCCTAATATGCTCCGCGTAAAGTTCTGTTTCTAACAGTTTTTCTAGTTCCTTGTCAAGGTTTGCGGGGCGGATAATTGTTATCCATCCTTTGCCATAAGGGTCTTGATTTATAATGCCCGGAGTGTCAGCTAATGCGTTATTAAATCTGAGAACCACCCCCGAAAGCGGACTTAATATCTCGGCGACACATTTTACGGATTCTATTCTGCAAATTGTCTCCATCCGTTTGACTTTGGCACCCCTCTTCCCGACGTAAAAGTATGTAATCTCCCTCAGCGCTTTCTGAGCGTAATCCGTGATGCCAACTCTCGCGGTGTCAGTGTTTTCTATTAAGACCCACTCGTGTTCTTTGAGGTAATAATAATTTTCAGGAATGTCGTAGGTGTCAACTTTCATATATTCAACCTTCGAGCGCTCGCGCGCAGTTCCTGACATCTTCTTAGGTGCAATTGGCCATAGGCCTGGATGTCAGCGCCTAATGAGGTTTCCTAACGCCGCCGTATCTTCTTTGCGACGATCTCAGCGGCTGTTGCTACTGGTTCAACGGTCTCAGCTACTGGAGGAGCGTAACTGGTATCTGCCGCTGAGAGCTCCAATGCCGTCATTTCCTTTTGTATCGCCACAGAGAGCATGTTAATTCTCTGCGCCACATCTTCTCCACCGACCAATTGGGCTCCCATAACTCTTCCCAAAATCGGTTCAGCAATAATCTTTACTCTGACTTCTTTTCCGCCGGGGAAGTATGGTGCCCGAGTTCTTCCCGTGATGCTTGCACTGACTGTTCGGAAACCCACCTTGGCAGCTTGATATTCTGAGAGACCAACTGCACCAAGTTCAAAATCGAAAATCTTTGAAACTGCACTGCATATCACGCGAGGATTGGAAGCGTACCCTCCTGCGGCATTGACTCCAGCGGCCGTCCCCTGCCTAACTGCATTGGTTCCAAGTTGATAAAGACACGGTAGCCCTGTAATCGAGCTTTGAGACTCCACACAGTCTCCAGCTGCGAATATGTCAGAGACGCTTGTCTCCATTCTTGGGTTGACTCTAATAGCTCTGGTGACGCCCAGTTCGACTCCAAGTCCTCTTATCAAGTCTGTTCTAGGTCTAATTCCTGCTGCCATAACAACAACATCTGCTTTGATTTCTTCGCCGCCTACGCTCACGCCTTCAACCTTATCTTTTCCTAGAATTGCGTCTACCCGTCTGCCCACTACCACGTTGACGCCATGCTCTTCCATCTTCTTCTGTGCGTAATCGGCCATATCTTCATCAAATAATGCAGGAAGAATATATGGCACCAATTCAATGATTGTGGTTTTGATTTTACTTGCTACGAAGGCATGTGCCGTTTCTAGGCCAATGAACCCTGCGCCTACAACAGCAGCGTTCTCAGCCGTCTTGATTGCCTCTTGTATTGCCTTTCCGTCATCCACAGTCCTCATCGCAAACACCCCTGGAAGGTTGTGACCTTCTATCGGTATGACAAATGGATCAGCCCCAGTTGCGAGAATCAATGAATCATATTTTAGCGCTTCAAAGTTTCCTTCATTATCTTCAACCAGAACAATTTTGTCACTTGGGTTTATGGATCTAGCCTTGGTTTCAAGGCGTAGATCAAACTTCATCATTCTATAGTGAGATGGAGGGAAGGCCATAAGGTCATCAAAAGTAGGGATCTCGCCCCCCAATACATACGGTATACCACAACGAGAGTACGCTGGATATGGCTCTTTATCTATAAGGGTTATTTCAGCCTTGGGATCGGTTTTGCGGGCCGCGTTGGCTGCATGGACACCAGCAGCGTTGGCGCCAACAATTACTATTTTCCTAGGCAAGGGTCAATTTCTCCTAGACATATTCACTTCACGAGAAGCTATAGGGTTACCTCGCCTCTTTATATTTGTTATTCTCCAGTATTGAGAAAGAATTCCTTAAATAATTCCACAAAACTATACTAACGTTCTAAGGTTTGGGTTCTCATGGAGGAAGAGATCAAGACATTCAAAGACCTAACCGAAGAAGTAATTGAAAAGGGAATATGCGGTAAATGTGGCGGATGCGTCTCCTTTTGCTCAGCAGGAGAACTGAACGCCCTAGAAATGGGCAAGAATGAGGTCCCACGATATATTAACGAGGATAACTGTCTAAAATGCGGAATATGCTACCTCATATGCCCCCAAACGGACACCCTAAACGTAGAACTCCAAGAGAAGTTTGGGTGGAAACCCCCAATAGGAGACTATCAGAGGATAACTTCCGCTCAAACGACGAATGAGAACGTGAAGGAGATTTGCACGGACGGAGGGGTGGTAACCTCCATTCTCTTATATTTATTGGAGCGCAATCTGATAAATGGTGCAATCGTCTCAAAGAAGGTCGGACGCTTCGCAAGAAAGGCGATAGTTGCTAGAACACCTAAGGAACTCATCGAAGCGGCGGGCTCCACGTTCTCAGGATCCCTTCACCTAGAAGAACTGGGGGGAAAATACACTACCTATACTCCGATCCTGTCCACGGTAAAAAGCTTGGAGAAAGGGTACCTGCATGACATAGCGGTGGTTGGAACTCCATGCCAAATCAACGCGATTCGAAAGATGCAGTGCCTTGGCATTATCCCGGCCCACCTCATAAGGTATACAATAGGATTATTCTGCATAGAAAACTTCTCCTTTGATGACGTAGCGAGAGAAATGTTGGAAAAAAAACTTGACTTAAACTTGGAGAAGATTGTCAAGCTAAACATCAAGGACGATTTCGTAATCTCCCTCACAAAGGGCGTGACAATCCATGTCCCATTGGAAGAGGTACACGAAGTTGCCCGTCCAGCATGCTTCACTTGTAAAGACTTCAACAACGAATATGCAGACATTTCTGTTGGAGGACTTGGTTCACCTGATGGATTCACCACAACCCTGATAAGGTCAAAATTAGGTGCGTCGGTTTACGACAAAGCCCTCCGTGAGGGCTACATCCAAGAAAGAACCTTCGAAAATGCGGAGGAGAGCAGGATAGAAAAGACGAAAATGATGGCTAAACTTGTCTCCTTCGCCAGAAGGAAGAGAATGAGAGCCGAGGAGAGACTCTCTGAATTGGCTGGAGGAAAGGACCTTGGAGGAAAAGCCTAGGCCAGTCCTCGTTATTGGTGGTGGAATAGCCGGCATCCAAGCAGCTCTGGACCTCGGAGATATGGGGATCAAGGTGCACTTGGTTGAGAGGAAGCCAGCCATAGGTGGAAGGATGGCTCAACTTGACAAGACCTTCCCAACAAACGACTGCTCCATATGTATACTATCTCCCAAACTAGCCGATTGCTTCAGACACTCCAACATAACCCTCCACACCCTATCGGAGGTCAAGAACGTTATGGGCCGGATTGGAGATTTCTCGGTGAAGTTACGCAAGTATGCCAGATTCGTAAAGGAAAGCGAATGTGTCAACTGTGGAGAATGCGCCGCAAAGTGCCCCGTAAAGGTGCCTGACGAATTTGACATGGGACTGAGAAGGAGGGAAGCCATATACCCATACTACCTTCAAGGAGTTCCAGCAGCCATGACCATTGACAGGGAAAACTGCCTTTTCCTAACGAGGGGTGTGTGCAGAATATGTGAGAGATTTTGCACCAGAAAGGCTATCGACTTTGAGCAGGAAGACACGGATGTAACATTGCACGTTGGCGCCATCATCGTCGCCACAGGTTTTGACCCCTTCGATCCTTCCGGGATTCTTCAATATGGCTACAAAAGGTACCGAAACGTGATCACGTCGCTAGAGTACGAGAGACTGATATGTGCTTCAGGGCCCACTGGAGGACACCTCACGAGACCCTCAGACAAAAAGCCCGCGGAAAACATTGCTTTCATACAGTGCGTTGGGTCTAGAGACCTTAGAAACAACCGTTACTGTTCATCCGTCTGTTGCATGCACGCAACTAAAGAGGCCATGCTCGCCTATGAACACGACCCAAACGTGACGTCCTACGTATTCTACATGGACCTTCGGGCGGCGGGGAAGGGTTTCCAAAAATACGTAGCGAGAGGAGAGCAGGAATACAATATATCTTACGTTAGAGGTCGGGTTGCCAAGATAACCGAAGATCGAAATGAGAATCCTATAGTTTGGTATGAAGAGATTCAAACCTCAGAAACAAAGAAAATGCCTGTGGACTTGGCGGTTTTGGCAACCAGTCTGATGCCGAGAAGAGGTGTGGAGGAGTTAGCAAAGGCTCTGGGAACCGAGCTTGATGAATACAACTTCTTCAAAACTGATCATTTAAACCCGTTGGACTCAACTAAACCAGGAATATTCGTGTGCGGGTGCTGCAGAGAACCAACGGACATACCCGAGTCTGTAGCCCAAGCGAGTGGGGCAGCCGAGCGGGCCGCAGAGATTGTCATGAGGTGACAGGAACTTGGATGAAGCTAGAGTGGGCGTTTTTGTATGTCACTGCGGAACGAACATAGCAGGATTTCTCGACGTTCCGGAACTCACTAGATACGCCTTGAGTTTGCCTCACGTTGTCTTCTCTCAAGACAATCAGTATACCTGCTCCGAGGCTGGATTAACAGAAATAAAAAACGCCATAGCGGAAAAACAGTTGAACCGCGTGGTCGTAGCGTCTTGCACCCCAAGAACTCACGAACCTCTATTTAGGTCAACCTGCAAGGAGGCAGAACTAAACCCCTACCTCTTTCAATTCGTAAACATAAGAGACCAATGCTCTTGGGTCCACATGCAAGAGAGGGAGAAGGCAACTGAAAAGGCAAAAGCCCTAATAAGGATGGGAGTCGCAAAGGCAGCGTTGCTGGAACCTTTGGAAGAGACTGAGATTGCGGTTAATCCCTGCGCCTTGGTAATTGGAGGAGGGATCGCGGGAATGACCTGTGCCCTCAGTCTAGCTAACCGCGGCTTCGAAGTGAAGCTGATAGAGAAAGAGAACCAATTGGGTGGAACTCTAAATAACCTCTACAAGCTTTATCCAACAAATGAAGAAGCTTCAAGGCTGGTTCAGGAGAGGACGAAGGAAGTTCGGAAGAACCCTGAGATAGAGGTTTTGACATCTTCCGAAGTTAAAGAAGTTGAAGGCTTCGTCGGCAATTATGACGTCACGATAGGGAATGGAGAAAAGGAGAGGCTATTCAAGGCTGGAGTGATCGTGATAGCAACAGGTGCTGAGTCACTCAAGCCCGTGGGCATGTATGGCTACAATGGAAAAACCGTTGTCACCCAACTGGAACTGGAACAAATGCTGAAGAAGGGAAGGATCAACGCCGACAATGTTGTGATGATCCAATGTGTAGGATCGAGGAACGAACAAAGGGCCTACTGCTCTAAGGTTTGTTGCCTAGCCGCCCTCAAAAACTCGATGTTAATTAAAGAAGCAAACCCAAATGCCCAGGTTTTCGTGTTATACAGAGACATTGTAACCCAAGGAACAAAGTATGAAGATTACTACGGAAAAGCGAGAGAAACGGGCGTAATATTCATAAAATACTCGCCTCAAAGGCAACCAGTTCTCGAGAATGGGTCGATCAGAGCCTACGATGAGCTCCTGGGCGAAGAACTCGTATTGCCCTACGATCTCGTCGTGCTTTCAACGCCAATGGTCGCCTACAACGACTCCAAAGACCTCGCACAGAAACTGAAAGTACCAGTTGACGAGAACGGCTTCTTCCTGGAGGCCCACGTTAAACTTCGACCCGTCGACTTCGCCACGGACGGCATTTATGTGTGCGGTTGCGCCCATTGGCCGGCCAACATCAGTGAGAGCATTTTCCAAGCGTACGGCGCAGCCTCTCGAGCGTCTATACCTATGTCAGTTGGACGCGTGAAAACCGAGCCCTTAATCCCGATGATTGATGAGGAAGAATGCTCCGGTTGCGGCTTGTGCGAGATGACTTGCCCTTTCAAGGCAATACATGTTGAAAGAACCGAGAAGGGAAGGAAAGCCAAGGTGATAGCCGCTTCCTGCAAGGGTTGTGGGGCATGCGGAGCTGGATGTCCGCAGATGGCAATCACTATGAGACACTTTACCAATGAGCAGCTTGTTGCACAAGTAGTTGCCCTAGCGGAGGTTACACCTTGACCTCTCAGAGGAATTTTGAACCAGAAATCCTGGGGTTCCTCTGCAACTGGTGCTCGTACGCCGCAGCGGATTTAGCGGGAGTCAGCCGTATGCAATATCCCCCCAATGTAAGTATTATCCGAGTAATGTGCTCAGCAAGGGTTGACCCAACCATCATTCTTGAAGCCTTCATCCAAGGTCTAGACGGCGTCATGGTCTTGGGCTGCCACCTGGGAACCTGCCACTACATTACCGGAAACTACTACACGAAAAGAAGAATGAAAACAACCAAAAATGTCCTCAAAAACGTGGGATTGTCTCCTGATCGGGTGATAGTTGAATGGGTGTCCGCCGCTGAGGGTGAACGCTTCGCAACTCTGGTGAAAGAATTCACAGAAAGAGTGAAGAAACTAGGTCCACTAGGCAAAGAAACAGACATGAAACTCGAACATTTGAAAGCACGCTTATTAGCAGCCAAGGAAGCCCTCGCCCAACAGAGAATCAGATGGCTCATGGGCAGAGAAATGGAGCTTGTGGAGGATAAAAACGTCTTTGGGGAGAAAGTCCCTCAAGAAGAATTCGATCAACTGATGTTCCAAACCATCGAAAAAGAGCTTGCAAAAAGAAGAATCCTACTCTCCCTGGGAAAAGACACCCTCTCCGTCAGGGAAATAGCTAAAAAAGTGGGAAACTCTCCGAGCGAAGTGCTAAGAAACATGACTTCTCTCGAGCGCGCTGGGTTAGTCTCTGTTGCAGGAATAGAAGGAAATAGCCCAAAGTATCGAAGAAAAGAGGTGAGCTAAGATGGTGAACCCAAAAAACCCACTTTCTGAAGAAAACAAAGTAGGTTCCGTGTTAGTTGTGGGCGGGGGAATCGGAGGAATACAGTCGGCGCTTGACCTGGCAGATTCAGGCTTCAAAGTCTACGTAGTGGACAATTCCTCTGCCATAGGCGGAGTCATGGCGAGGCTAGACAAGACGTTCCCAACAAACGACTGCTCCATGTGCATTTTGTCTCCAAAGCTCGTGGAATGTGGAAGACACCTGAACATTGAAGTGTTGACTTGTTCTGAGGTTACGGGAATCTCTGGAGAGGCAGGCAACCTAAACGTCTCAGTTAAACAACGGCCAAGATACGTTGATATGGAAAGGTGCACAGGTTGTGGATTGTGCGCCAAGTTTTGTCCAGTAGAGGCTATAGATACCTTCAACAAAGGCTTGAGCGAGAGGTCCGCAATCCACATAGATTACCCGCAAGCTGTTCCACTGGTTTATATGATCGACAGAGAGAAGTGCATGGGTTGCGGGCTCTGTAAAAACATCTGTCTGGCGGACGCCATAAACTACTCAGACCAAGAGAAAGAGGGTAAACTGAATGTTGGCGCAGTCATCTTGGCCCCCGGCGCTGAAGAATTTGACGCCAAATTGAAAAGCGAGTATGGTTACGGAAGATACGCCAACGTGGTCACAAGCATTGAGTTCGAGCGCATACTGAGTGCTTCTGGTCCCTTCATGGGACGAGTGGAAAGACCATCAGACGGAGACATCCCCAAGAAAATTGCTTTTGTACAATGCGTCGGCTCAAGAGACGTCACTTGTGGGAACGGCTACTGCTCTTCAGTCTGTTGTATGTACGCCACAAAGGAAGCTGTAATAGCCAAGGAACACATGAACCAGATTGAACCAACTATTTTCTACATAGACCTACGAGCGTACGGAAAGGACTTCGACAAATACATCGAGAGGGCTAAAGACGAGTACGGAGTGAGATTCGTCAGGTGTAGAGTGTCTGGAATAGAAGAGATACCTGAGACCCAGAATCTGAGAATAAGGTATGAGACTGAAGATGGAAAACTCCTTGAAGAAGAGTTTCAACTAGTTGTCCTTTCAATCGGTTTCACCCCTTCCGAGAATGTTAAGAAGTTAGCCAAAAACCTCGGTGTTCAGTTGAATGAATACGGTTTCTGCAAAACCCAAACCTTCAACCCTATGGAAACTTCAAGGCTTGGAGTTTTCGTTTGCGGCATGCTTTCCTCGCCCAAGGATATTCCCGAGACTGTGACTCAAGCCAGCGCGGCTGCTTCTTGTGTCGGTGAGTTGCTATCTTCAGTTCGAGGAAGCTTGGTTAAGAAGAAAGAGTTCCCAAAAGAGATTGATGTTAGAGGACAACCGCCTAGGATAGGAGTCTTCATTTGTCATTGCGGCATCAACATTGGAGGTGTTGTCGATGTTCCAAGTGTGGTGGAGTATGTCAAAACTCTTCCAAACGTCGTCCACGCCTGCGACAACCTCTATACATGCTCTTCAGACACTCAAGAGCGGATAAAGAAGGATATCCAAGAATACGGTCTCAACAGGGTTGTGGTTGCCTCATGTTCACCGCGAACACATGAACCTCTCTTTCAGGAAACCATAAAGGAGGCTGGCCTGAACCGGTATCTCTTTGAGATGGCGAACATCCGAGACCAGTGCTCTTGGGTTCACATGCATGTTCACGAAGCCGCAACCGAGAAGGCGAAGGATTTGGTGAGAATGGTGGTGGCAAAGGCTCGAATGCTGACCCCCTTGGAGCGGCTTTCTCTGAACGTCACCCGCCGTGGACTCGTTATCGGGGGTGGTTTGTCAGGCATGACTGCGGCTCTAGCCCTAGCTGAACAAGGTTTCGAAGTTTATTTGGTGGAGAAGAACAAAGAACTTGGGGGATTCCTCCGCAAGATCCACTACACATTGGACAGTGAGGACACTCGAGACTACATCAAAACAATTATTGAAAAGGTAAACTCAAACGAACTGATCCAAGTCTTTCTAGACACAAAGGTCGAGAATGTCTCCGGGTACGTAGGGAACTTTAAAACTACAGTGAATCAAAACTCGAGCAGTGAAGCAAAAAAAGAACTGGAACATGGCGTCATTATCGTTGCTACTGGCGGTGAAGAATATCATCCAAACGAGTACCTTTATGGTGAAGACCCCCGCGTCCTAACGCAACTAGAACTGGAGGAACGCAATGTAGCCAACGCTGAAGAAAAGTTTGGCAATGTGGTGATGATTCAATGTGTCGGGTCCAGGTGTGATGAACGCCCCTACTGTAGCAGAATGTGTTGTGGAGAAGCGGTCAAGAATGCCTTAAAAGTAAAGGAAAAGGACCCAGAAGCCAACGTGTATGTTCTTTATCGGGACATAAGAACGTACGGTCTAAAAGAAGAACACTACAGAAAAGCTCGAGAAGCTGGAGTAGTTTTTATCCGCTACGACGAAGAAAACAAGCCGAAGGTTCAGAAGGTCCAATCAGAAGGAAAGGAGCGCTTGCAGGTCTCGGTCTTTGAGCCAACCATTCTAGAAGACATCCTGATAGACGCGGACATCGTCGTTCTGAGCGCAGCCGTGATTCCACCCAAAGAAAACGAGATTTTGGCCAAGATGCTGAAGGTTCCGATCAACGAAGATGGTTTCTTTCTGGAGGCACACGCCAAGCTTCGACCTGTCGACTTTGCCACAGACGGCATCTTCGTATGCGGAATGGCTCATTCCCCAAAATCCATGGAAGAGAGTATCTCTCAGGCCAAGGCCGCCGTCTCCAGGGCATGCACTGTGCTGGCTAAAGACACAATCGAGGCCGAGGGAATCGTAGCCACTGTCAACCCGAACAGATGCACGGCGTGTGAGCTTTGCATACAGGTATGCGCGTACAATGCTATGGAGATCGAGGAGACTAAGATAGGAAGAACAGCGAAGGTGAACAGCGCCCTATGCAAGGGATGCGGAGCCTGCGCAGCTACTTGCAGGTGCTCAGCCATAGATATCAAAGGCTTTACTGACCACCAGATATGCTCGGTCATAGCCGCGCTGAGGTGACTAAAATGAAAACTGCCGAAGAAGAATGGGAGCCAAAAATACTAGCTTTCCTGTGCAACTGGTGCAGCTACGCCGGAGCAGACCTTGCCGGGATAAGCAGGATCCAATATCCTCCTAACATAAGAATCATCCGAGTCCCATGCTCCGGGCGAGTCAATCCATACTATATCATAACGGCCCTGCAGCACGGCTGGGATGGGGTGTTGGTTTCTGGCTGCCATCCGGGAGACTGCCACTACATCAGCGGGAACCTTGTGGCCAGAAGGAGGTTTGCTGTCTTGAAGGACTTGTTGGGGTATGTGGGGATTGATCCTGGAAGGGTAAACTTCTCATGGGTTTCAGCTGCTGAAGGTGAAAAGTTTGCCAAAGTTGTGACGGAAGTGGTAGAAACGGTGAAGACTTTAGGACCCGCCAAGAGACTGGTGAAGAGGGAGATGGCACATGGAAAACATTGAAAATTCGATGAGAGAGATCGCGAAAAAACTTCTCAGCGAGAAGAAGGTCGACTTGATAATAGGATATGAGCAAGGAAGCTTACCTCTCCGCACTACTCCCTGCTTTGTGGACAACACAGAGGAAGTTCATAAGCTCGTTTGGAACGCAATCTGTGACGCCAATCTTTCAAAATACGTAATAGGTAAGAATGTAAAGGTAGGAATTGTCGCAAAAGGTTGCGACGCACGGTTGATAGCTGTTTGTGCCATAGAGAAGCAGTTTCAGCGGGAAAATGTAGTCATAATAGGTGTTCCTTGTCTGGGCATAATTGATAGAAAAAAAATAGAGGCAGAACTCGAGGGTAAAGATGTCCTTGAAGCAGTCGTCGAAGATGAACAGGTCAAGGTTAAGGGAGAGGGTTTTGAGCTGACATTGCCGAAAAAGGATTTCCTCTGCGATTCGTGTCTAACCTGCAAGCACAGGAATCCACCTATCTGCGACGTATTTGTAGGAGAAAAGGTGCCTGAAATCCCGGACACTAACGAGTTCGCTGAAGTTATTAATTTTGAGTCCAAGTCAGCGAAAGAGAGGTGGGAACATTTTAGGGAGGAACTGAGCAAATGCATCAGGTGCTATGCATGTAGGAACGTTTGTCCCCTATGCTACTGCAAAATGTGCTGTGTCGACCAAACTATGCCGGTGTGGTTCGGCAAGACTAACGACCTTTCAGACACCATGATCTACCATATCGTACGCGCCTTTCATGTGGCCGGGAGGTGCGTGGATTGCGGAGCCTGCAGTCGAGCTTGTCCTATGGGAATAAACCTGAGGGAGCTCGTGAAGAAAACTGAAAAAATCATGAAAGAGCGGTATGGCTACGAAGCGGGAGTAAGCCTTGAAGCGGTTCCTCCATTGGGAGAATTCAAAATGGAGGATCCTCAGGAGTTCATCAAGTGAAACGGGGTGTTTCCAATGAAGTGGAAGGTAATTGAAAAAAGCAAATTGCCCGTCCTCATTGGAGAACTGGCTGAAGAATACGAGGTTTTCGTGCCAGTCAAGGAAAAAAGTATCGTGTCATTTGAAAGGCTCTCCCCCGAAAACCAGGCCTACCTCAACTTCTGCAATACAAAGAAGCCTCCCAAAGAGGTTTTCTTTCCGCAAACCGAGACTCTATTCACGTTTAAAATTGACAAGAAAGACGTAGAAATTGTAGAGTCTTCCACTGGAAATGGAAAGAGGGTGCTATTAGGTGTCCGTCCCTGCGATGCCAGAAGCTTCGTTTTGCTGGACAGTTTCCTCTCTTCAGGGGAACACAAAGATGTGTATTATTTAGAGAAGAGGAAGAACACAACAATAGTCGGATTGGCGTGCAATCATCCTCTGAGTACATGCTTCTGCACATCCCTTGGAGGAAGTCCTTTCGGGAAAGAAGGCTTGGACCTGCTTTTCCAAGACATAAACGATAAGTATCTAATAGAAACAGTCTCTGATAGAGGCGAGGAACTCGTCAAAGAGTTTCCGTGGCTGAAAGATGCGAAAAAAGTGGACTTGGAGCGGGCGAACAAGCTATCCGAACGCGCTGAAAGCGCTGTGGAGTCTAGGTTTTCTTTTAAAGGTGTGAGCGAAAAACTCGACAGAATGTTTGACGATCCTTTTTGGGACAAGACATGTCAGAAGTGCCTAGGCTGCGGGGTCTGCACCTTCCTCTGTCCCACATGCTGCTGTTTTGACATTCTGGAAGAAACTGAAGAAGAAAAAAGGGTCAGGATCTGGGACTCCTGTCAATTTTCTTGCTTCACGTTGCAAGGGTCTGGGCATAATCCTCGTCCTTCAGGAAAAGAGAGGATGAGACAGAGGATAATGCACAAGTTCAATTATTTCGTCAAGAACCATGGCGACAGCTTCTGCGTGGGTTGTGGAAGATGTGTCAAGGAGTGTCCTGTGAACCTTGACATTAGAGAAGTAGTCAGAGCAATTTCAACCAGAGAGGAGAAATAGAGAATGAGCAATCCTTACATCCCAAGTCTTGTGGTCGTCAGAAAGGTCACAACAGAAAACGAGGCGAACGACATAAAGACCTTTGAGCTCGTTTTCAAAGACCCGGAGGCAATCAAGGGCTTCAGATACAGATGCGGTCAATTCGCAGAAATCTCTGTATTCGGAACTGGGGAGTGCCCCATAGGAATAGCCTCATCTCCTATGGACGAAGACTGCATTCAATTCACAGTGAAAAAAGTCGGAGTCGTCACCACCGCTTTACACAACAGCGAAGAAGGAACGGTTATCGGAGTCAGAGGACCATACGGCAACGGATTTCCACTAGAGGAAATGGAAGGTCGCAATGTTGTGATTGTCGGAGGAGGCTTCGCCTTCACAACACTGAGGTCTCTGACCAAATTCATTCTTCATGAAGCCAACAGAGATAGGTTCAAAGATTTAACAGTCATATACGGAGCCCGCAACCCAGGCGAACTCATCTACAAATACGACCTTGAGGCTTGGGGGAACAGAGATGACATCAACCTCAATGTGACTATAGACCGCGCTGTCCCTGGATGGACCGGATTGGTTGGCTTTGTCCCCACCGTTCTCAAGGAGGTTGCCCCAAGCTCAGACAACGCTATCGCCATTGTATGCGGCCCGCCTATAATGATAAAGTTCACAATGCCGGTCATTAACGAGCTCGGATTCTCTCCCGAGGATGTCTTCCTATCCCTCGAGATGAGGATGAAGTGTGGCATCGGAAAGTGCGGAAGATGCAACATAGGAAACAAGTTCGTGTGCAAAGACGGTCCGGTCTTCTCTTACAAAGAATTTGAGATGATGCCAAAAGAATACTAAGCCTGTGATCATTGCATTATCTATTCTTTGGCAAGCATATATTGACGACTCTTGGCGTCGAAGTCGACTTTTCCTTTTTGAAAAAGCTTTCGCAAGGATTTGAAAACTGTTTTCGTTGGTTTCCCGATTTGATCGGCGATTTCAACGAGACCAAGAGGCTTTTTTGAGTTTTCCAGCACTGAAATGATTTGGTCTTCGACCTTTCCCATGCTAGACGACCCCCAACCTAGTGGTTTCTTATGATATTTCCTTTTAGGCGTCGAATCCGCGGTGAAACAGAATCAAGCCAATCCATGCTAAAAGCTCTTCACACGTCACCATGGGAAACCTACCGACACTCATCCAGGCTCGATTAGCTTCCTTTTATGAGTTCTTTGTGCCACTCCACCGCCGCGTTGAAGTCCATAATTTCTTTTAATTCCACGTCAAGATTTGTTGGGCTCACCATTAGGAGCCATCCCTTGTCGTACGGGTCTTCGTTGAGTAGTTCTGGTTTAGACTCTAATTCTTGATTTACGTCTTCTATCGTGCCGCTTATGGGAGCAACTAGGTCTGAGACTGCTTTCACGGATTCCACCGTTCCGAAGGGATCATTTTGGGTGATAGTGTCGCCTACGCTAGGAAGCTCGACGTAAACGATTTCTCGAAGCTGTTTTTGGGCGAAGTCGCTCATGCCAATCTTTGCTTTTCCTTTTTCCACGCGTACCCACAGGTATTCCTTGTGGTAGTATAATCCTTCAGGCACTTCATAGTCATCTACTTTAACCAAACCTTTCACCTCATTGGTCGAGTAGGATATTTTGTTCTTGTTCATCTTAAAAACTTAACTATGCCTGCCACAGAGAAACAAAAACGTAACAGGTTCCTCTACGTTCCGTCTTAAGGTTGAAGGAAAAACTTCAAAATACAAATGACCACATACCATATTCTGAGGTTATGTGGATGAAAGAAACATGGAAGCATGGTTTTGCTAAAGCTGATGAAATTCGAATGCACTATGTGAGCCAGGGAGAGGGAAAACTGTTGCTCCTTCTTCACGGCTTTCCTGATTTTTGGTACTTGTGGAGATTTCAGATTCCCGAGTTAGCTAAGCATTTTCGTGTTGTGGCTCCAGACTTGAGAGGTTACAATGAAACTGACAAGCCGGAGGGTATTGACAAATACCGGCTACATCTTCTTGCAGGAGATATTCTTGGTCTTATTCATGCCTTAGGTGAAGAACGAGCAATAATAGTTGGGCATGATTGGGGTGGAGTTGTAGCTTGGTCTCTTGCAGCCTTTAATCCAGAAGCTACGGAAAAATTGGTGATCTTGAATGCGCCCCATTCCAGCGCCTATGCGATTAAGATCAAAAGTTCACTGAGGCAACTGCAGAAAAGTTGGTACGTTTTCTTCTTTCAAACAGCGGACATTCCAGAAGAGGTTTTGAGTCGAAACAACTACTCTTTTCTGAAAAGTATGCTTCGAAGTTCTTTTGTTAAAAGGGACGTCCTCACAGACGAAGATCTGAAGATTTATGCAAAGGTGTGGTCTAAACCGGGAGCTTTGACATCGGCGATAAATTATTATCGGGCCAACATGAATCCCGCCATATTATTTTCTGAGAGAACTATAACTTTTCCAAAAATCAGGTCCCCTACGTTGGTGATTTGGGGAGAAAAAGACGCTGCTCTTTCAAAGGATCTGATAGCTGATACAGATGAATTTGTTGAAGCTTCATTTTCTATACGATATCTCCCAAATTGTGGCCACTGGGTTCAACTTGAAGAACCGGAGCTCGTTAACAAGTACATATGTGAATTCTTAAAAGCTTCTAAATACGAGATTTGATGTCTTCGAAGATTTGCGAACAACACAAGGATGAAAACGTGATCTTCAAACCCAAGGATTCAGCCAACCGAATGGCTTCTACGGCTGGAAAGGCTATGGCGTTGACTCCAGCTTTCACAGCCAACGTGTCAGTTCTCGTCCGATGTCTACCCTTTGGTCTCATGCACCCCAAGACAATTGGAGTTTGAGGCATCATGAGTCTTGCTGTTACTATAACCTTCGCGATGTCTTGCGGTTCAGGCGGTTTCACTTCTTCCATAGGCGTGCCTGGTACAGGCATGAAGGCTATTATTATGACAGCCGAGGGCGAGTATTTTGAAATCATTTTTAGGGCTTGGAGCTCCCCCTTGAGCCTACCGTAGTGAAGCCCCACGAGCACATGAGGCACCAATGGAATTTCAGATTCGTGCAGAGCTTCCAAAGACCTGTCGAAGTCCTCAACTCTGACTTTTAGTTGGTAGACTTCCTGTATCGTTTCGTCGGAACCAATTATGTCAGTCAAGGCAGCGTCAACTCCAGCTTCCTTCAACCTTCTTGCGGTAGAAAAATCGATGATTCCTGTGTGGACTGCTATTGTCAGACCAAGCTCGGTCTTAACCTTGGCAATTGCATCTACGAATCCATCAAGGGGGACAGAACCGTTTGGCAAGCATCCTCCGCTTATGAGGCAGCCAATAGCTCCTTTATTTTTGAGTTTTGCACAGAGGTTGAAGAGATCCTTTGGGGTCAGAGCGGGAAGCATGGTGTTAAGGACTTTCCCGTCGCAGTGTTTGCATCTTAGAGTGCAAGAGGAGCCTGTGATTGAAATGGATGGGAAAGTTACTGGAGATGAGTGAAAGTAGTTGGTTTTATAGTAGATGAAACTTGGGGCATAGAATCGCATTTTCTTCCCGAAATTTTCCCAACTGATCCTCTGAGCCATGTTTGACGCTCTTTCAAGCTCTCTATCGTCCCCTCGTATCAGATTTCCATAGTTATCTGTTTCACTCAAAAGCTTCCCGACCTTTGGCATCTTCGTTTTTGGCTGTAATTAGGGAATAAGTATTAGATTCGTGTTATTTAACTATGGATTCAGAAATTGTTGCGCGCGCAAGGATGCTGTTGTTTCAGTTGGGAAGCTGAGTTTTCTTTAACTCACGGTCACTGTACAAGATGCGGAAAAATCATGGCAAGATACATAAAATAGGCTTGGGCACTAGTTTTCTTGAAATTCATGGCGGGAAAGGGGATGGAAAATCAGTCTGAGTGGAGGGCAATGCTTGCATTGGGTTGTTATTTTGTCTTGGTCATTGGACTTTTGATCGCTTCTGTCGTGGTGGCGTTCGTATTGTTTAGCATGAGAATAGACTACCTAGATTTGCCTTTTCCGTTCGCATTCATATTAACGCCTGTCAATGAAGCAATTATTCTAGGAGTCACACTTTTGTTCGCCAGTCATAAAGGCGCGAGTTTGAAGGAACTGGGTTTAAAAAAGACGAGTCTTAAAATCTTGGGAATTGTTTCCCTTGGTGGGGTGCTTCTTTTTTTGACAGGCTTGGGTATTTCTGTTGGTGAAGAAATTGTTTTTGGTCCTGATCCTTTTGGAGAACTCTTTGCGGAGTCAGTGATGCCCAGAGACTCTTTTCAGCTGATTGCCATGATTGTACTGTCCTTGGTTCTGGTTGCACCATGCGAAGAGTTGGCTTTTAGAAGTTTTATTCAGAAAGGTTTTGAGAACTCTTTTGGGAAGATGGAGGGGCTGTTGATTGCTTCTGTTTTATGGGGGCTTTTTCACGGTCTCAATACATTGCATGCAATTGCTCCAGCCTTTGCTGCTGGTTTGATTCTCGGCTACGTTTGGCAACGGACAGGCGGAAATACAACCGCTTCGGCTTTGATGCATGGAGTAAACAACTCAATATCCTTTGCAATAGCGTATTTTCTTGCTGTGTGAAGACATGCACGGGCTACTCCTGAAAGTTGCATGATCTGCACGCCCGAGGCACAATCCTAACAGTAGACTAATAAATTAAGTCCACAACCAGAGAATAGAGAAAGTATTTTCGGATTTGGTGGATGTTGTGGTAGAAGAATATGAATGTTACGTCAGGCAATTACCCGAGAGAATTCGAGTTTCAACAGGCTCAGCTATCGTACTCGGGTTGTTGAGGGGTAGGCTGGACGCCAAACCCACAACTATCTACCTGCTTACGTATCGAGATGGAAAATGTTTTGCCAACTGCGGCTTCTGCCCTCAAGCTAGGACTAGTAAAGGTAGGGCGAACATGCTTTCTAGGGTTACTTGGCCTTGCTTTCCAACCAAGCAAGTGCTTTCCGGAATGGAGAGAATTGTAAAAACTGATGAGATAAAGCGAGTTTGCATCCAAGCGTTGAATTATCCCACGGTTTTCGACGACATTTTGAGTTTGGTAGAAGAAATAAAGTCACGAGTAAAAGTGCCGATATCCGTCTCTTGTCAACCTTTGAACTTGGACAAAATGAAAATGTTGGCAGAAGCTGGAGTTGACCGAATAAGCATGGCCCTAGACGCTGCTACCGAGGAGATATTTGACCAGATTAAGGGGAGACTTGTCGGTGGACCATACGTTTGGGAGAAGCTACGCGACGGTTTGAGACATGCGGGGAGAATTTTTGGGGAAGGTTCCATAACCACTCATCTCATCGTAGGACTCGGCGAAACAGAGAAGGAAATGGTTCACATGATTCAATGGTGCTTTGATTTTGGAGTTTATCCAGGGTTGTTCGCCTTTACACCCATACAAGGAACGCTTTTAGAAAAAAGCCCCCAACCGTCTTTAGGCCATTATCGGAAGATTCAGATCGCCCATTACCTTATAACCCATGGAAAAACGCGGTGTGAAAACATGGCTTTCGATGATTACGGTTGTCTCATTGATTTCGGTGTCTCTGAAGAGCAGCTACGAGAAGTTATCAAAACCGGCGAGCCTTTCGTCACTTCCGGCTGTCCTGGTTGCAACCGACCCTACTACAATGAGAGACCCGGTGGCCCCCTCTACAATTATCCTAGACAGCCTCTACCCGAGGAAATAGCTGAAATAGAGAGGCAGATTGGAATTCTATGTCCAAGGCCTTTTGGGCCTTCTTAGTAAAAGGATAACTACTGTAGCTGCCGAGACTGCGGTTGTCGCGACAAGAATGTACATCACATTTCTGGTAGAACCCAATTCGCTTTCGTAGTTTTCCAATTTTGTGTAGTTGGCAAGCAGAGAGTCATAGGCAGCTTGAAGTTTCTCGTGTTCCACGTTCTTCACGTAGGTTACAACGAAGCCGGCAGGAGGTGGATTTTCAATCGTCACTTGAATTCCCCCGCCGTGCGCGCTCCATTCTCCCCACTCTATGATACCATAGAGCAAGCCGGGGCATGTATCATTAGGTATCGTTATTACATGGTCAACTTGATATGGTACTGTGTCTATGTATATGTCCGCAAGTGGGGGTGAAATTTCCTCCGTTTCGTTTCTCAATCCATGAATATTTACGTGAATGCCTACATCACGTGGAGCATCAGCTGTCACGTTGATGTTAACCGTTATGTTTTCACCGGGATCAGCTACGTATGGGGCTACAATGCTAACTTTGAGACCTAAAGAATCTGCTTCATAAACAAGCCGTCTATCTTCAGATGTAGCTCTTACTACAGCACCGTAAGTCAAAGTCAGCAAAAGCATTGACAGAATCAACGACAATACCAGGATTCTTTTACGGTTCATTTTTTCACCTCTTGAGATTCACAATTCCCGTTTTCTCAACAGAAGGATATTTAACAATTATTATTTTTCTGGAATATGCTACTATGTTAGGTCGTTAACTCTTTCATAATACACACCATTTATGCATATTTTATAATATTTTGACAATTATTCTGAGGAAAAGAATAAAAAATTTCAGCGCCAAATTACCTCAGGGAACGAACGAACCGTTGATATATGTAAACAAAATAGATGCAGGCAAAAATCGTTAGAAACACCTCGAACGATAATATCAGTTGATTTTGCTCTGTGGCTAAGAAGTATCCTCGGCGGAATATATCCCAGAAGACCAGTATCTCGAGGAATAGGGAACTGCTTAGACAACCGAGACCCAAACTGTGGAACAGTAGCCGCCAGCTCAATTGTGCTCTCTTCAATCTTAGTCAGTAATCGATAAACCTTAGACGTTAATTATGCATTATGAATCCACGCTATGGAATGGGCTTAAGGATTGCGAAGGGTGATTTCGGTTAACTATTTTGAACTTCGAAGAACAACATCAGTCGTTTTCGGAAGATTACCTCCAGCGCCATATCTTTCTTCCGTAAAAAATCTCTGGCAATATCAGCAAGCCTGAGAGGGAAGCGGCTATAACGACTCCCCAGTCGAAGAGATTTGCTATGGGAACTGTTTCAAAGAGCCCTATGTAAGGTATGAAAACCGTCACCAAGGCGGACCCAATCACAGCAATCACCAGGTATTTGTTGGAGGAGAAACTTAGTCTAAAGGCGTTTTTTCTTTCGGATCTGCAATTCCATACTACAAATAATTCCTGTAGCGTTGCCCGCATGAAAGCCATAGTTCTCGCATATGCTAATTGTTGTTTTCTGAGGGGTTCTGGGAGCAGGTATGCACCGGTGAGATAGAACTGCCAGAAGAATATGCCTCCAGTTAAGAGGAACTGAGCTGTAAAAGTGGCGATAATTGAAGCAAACCTTCCGTGCAGTACGCCTTCGTTTGGGTCGCGTGGAGGACGCTGCATCACGTCTGGTTCAGGAGGTTCCATAGTCAAAGCCACAGCTGGTCCACCATCGGTGACCAAGTTTAACCATAATATCATGCCCGGAAGAAGTGGAAGTTCTAGGCCCATAAGAGCGAAAATAGCTATTATGCCTAATTCGTCGAAATTAGAACGCATTAGGAAGAAGGAGAATTTTCTTATGTTATCGTAGATGCTCCGTCCTCCCTCAACGGCGTTAACTACTGTGGCGAAGTTGTCGTCTGCCAACACCATGTCTGCGGCTTCTCTTGTTACGTCTGTGCCAGTGATGCCCATGGCTACTCCAATATCCGCCTGCTTGAGGGCTGGTGCGTCGTTTACTCCGTCCCCAGTCATGGCAACAATGTGTCCTTTCTTTTTCAGTGCGTTAACTATTCGCAGTTTATGTTCAGGAGAAACCCTAGCGTAGACTGCCACATCTTCCACTATTTTCTCAAATTCTGCGTCACTTACATTGTCTAGTTCGGCGCCTGTCAGAACTACATCGCTTTTCAACATGCCCAACTCTTTGGCTATCGCCACTGCCGTGAGTTTGTGATCTCCGGTGATCATGACGGTTTTTATGCCCGCTTGCTGGCATAGACTGTTGGCTTCCCTTGCTTCCTCTCTTGGCGGGTCAATCATTCCTGTCAAGCCCAGAAAGATCAACCCCCTCTCCAGCTCTTCTTCATCAAATTTTTCCGACGTGGTACTTGGCAACTCTTTGTAGGCTACGGCGATGACACGTAAAGCTTCCCTTGCCATGTCCTCATTTGTTCCCAAAATGTGTTTTCTTTCTTTTCTGTTTAGTTTGGTTGATTTGCCATCTTTGAAGATACGATCGCACCGCTCTAAGATGGTTTCAGGGGCTCCTTTGGCGTAGGCAAATGCCTTTCCTTCGGGTGACTTGTGAACGGTTGTCATGCGCTTTCTTTCAGATGTAAAAGGCAACTCTTGCACACGAGGATATCTCCTATCCAAGTTTTCTTTCGTCACTCCCGCCTTGGCTGCGGCTACAATTAATGCCCCTTCTGTAGTGTCTCCAATCACGCTTTTCCCATCATAGTGGGCGTTGGAACATAAGGTGCCGGCCCTTAAGAGCAAAGCGAGGTGAGCATCCTCCTTTGGGTCCACACGAGTGTCCTTTAGAAGAAAATTGCCCTTGGATTCGTACCCGACTCCTGTTACATCTATAATCTTGTTGTTGGTGTAGATTTTGCGTAAGGTCATTTCACCCTTTGTTAGTGTGCCAGTTTTGTCGGAACAGATGACGGTTGTAGCCCCCAATGTTTCCGCTGAAGCAAGTCTCCGAATAAGGGCGTTCCGTCTTGCAAGTCCACGGGCGCCAAAGGCTAGAGATATAGTTACTACTGCTGGCAAGCCTTCTGGAACAGCTGAAACAGCTAGGGCAACCGCAATTTCAAACGCTTCTATAATGTCTCCTACGGCTTCACCTACGATACTTACTCCAATAACAAATATCTCATATAGTTCGAGAGCAAATATGACAACACATATGACTACAATTACTATTCCCAATTTTTTGGCGAAATCTGCTAGCTTCCGCTTGAGAGGAGTATCCATCTCCTCCACAGCTTGAACCATCTCAGCAACTTTTCCAAACTCCGTATCCATACCTGTAGAAGTTATTACCGCTCTTCCCCTGCCGTATGTGATGTGAGTAGCCATGAAAACCGAATTCTTTCTATCAGCCACAGGCGCTTCCTCGTCAAGAACTCCAGTTATTTTTCCCACAGGCGTTGATTCACCTGTGAGAACCGCCTCATCGGTCTTCAGATCCACCACGTCGAGGACGCGGCCATCAGCTGGAATGCGGTCTCCAGCCTCCAAGAGGACGATATCCCCAGGCACAACCTCTTTGGCTGGTATAAGCGTCTCTTTTCCATCCCGCAAAACTCGCGCCCTTGGGGCTGTTAACTTTTTCATGGCTTCCATTGCTTTTTCCGACCGGTACTCTTGAACAAAACCAACGACAGCGTTGAGAACTACAATTGCACCTATGGTTGAAGCGTCAACGATTTCTCCAATTAGAACCGAAAAGCCGATTGCGACCAGAAGCATGATTACGAAAATGTCCCTAAACTGACCAACAAATATCTGAAAAGAAGTTACTCTCTTTCTCTCCACCAGCTCGTTTGGCCCGAATTCTTGCAGTCGATGTTTAGCTTCTTCAGCACTCAAGCCTTTCTCAGTTATCTTTAGGTCTTTCATGAGTTCTTCTGTTTCCATAGCATGCCATTTGGAGGCCATGTTAATCGCCTGTATTAACCAACCTTATAATTTCGTATTTAGCACCTTAAAGAAATCTTGCTCCTAAAAAGCGTTTCTTTCAATTTATTTGTTGTTTTCTTCGCAGCTGTCAAAAGTTGGTAATGAAGAGTTGCATAAGATGTAAAACAACTTTATAAATTAGATACTGCTAAAAATTCGGCGAAAAACTTAAGATGTCCACGTTGTGTTCAATAAGTCTACGCATCGGGTGTGGTTGGAATGGAACTATGGATGATTGCGCCTCTCGCAGCTTTAGTTTCAATCGTAGCTGCAACATACCTCTTTGGCTACGTGAATAGACAAGATAGCGGAACCGCGAAGATGCGCGAAATTGCTGGAGCGATACAAGAAGGCGCCAACGCCTTTCTGAGAAGAGAATTCATTTACCTTGCAGTCTTCGTTGCAGCCGTAGCTACAGTCCTGGCAATCTTTCTTCCCAACGGTCCCACTATGGGAGTAGCATACATTTTTGGTTCAATCTGTTCTGGCTTAGCTGGGTACTTCGGAATGGTAGTGGCTTTAAAGGCAAACGTACGATCAGCCCATGCAGCAAAAGAAGGGCTGAACAAGGCGTTTCCAATAGCGTTTCGAGGAGGAGCCGTTATGGGCCTATCTGTGGTTGGACTGGCCCTCCTTGGAATAAGCGTTGTCTACTACCTCACCGGCGATCCAGAAATAGTTCTCGGCTTCAGCTTCGGTGCAAGCGCCTGGGCTCTTTTTGCAAAGGCGGGTGGAGGCATATACACGAAAACCGCTGACGTAGGCGCTGACCTTGTGGGCAAAGTAGAAATGAATATCCCCGAAGACGACCCCAGAAATCCGGCGGTAATAGCAGACAATGTTGGCGACAATGTCGGTGATGTGGCAGGCATGGGCGCCGACTTGTTCGACTCTTATGTTGCCAGCATCGTAGCGGTAATGATATTGGCAGCAGGTCTTGCACCGGGAATTTCATCCTTTGATAATCATTTTGTCAATTTGCCACTGATATTTGCTGGGCTAGGAATCTTGGCCTCGATCCTAGGCGTTGCTATTGTGAGAGTTGGTAAGAAAGGCAATCCTGGAAAAGCGCTTAACTGGGGGACATACATAACTTGTGGCATCTTCATTGCCATGACGTTATTCGTAACTCTCTATCTTCAGCAGGATATTGAAACTTGGGTCCAGAGAAATCTCGAATCTTCCCTACAGCCATTACAGGTGTGGGGTGCTCTGGTAGTCGGGCTAGTCGCTGGCATCGTAATTGGCATCACAACAGACTACTTCACTTCCATAGACAGAGCTCCAGCAATAAGAACCGCTGAAGCTTCTCAAACAGGGGCAGCCATCAATATAATAACTGGTTTTTCCTACGGCCTAGTGAGCATGTTCCCACCTCTTCTCGGCATAGGCATCGCAGCCGCAGCTGCTTACGGTTTAGCTGGAGTGTATGGAGTCGGCATCGCCGCGGTTGGAATGTTGTCCATCGTCGGAATGATCGTTGCTGGCGACGCCTATGGTCCAATTGTCGACAACTCAAAAGGAATAGCAGAGCAGTCAGGACTGGAAGAGGAGGTAATCGACATTGCAGATAAACTGGACGCTGCGGGAAACACTGCCAAGGCCATAACAAAAGGATTTGCAATAGGAGCTGCTGGACTAACGGTGCTTGCATTGCTTGCTGCCTTTCAAGAAATCTCAGGGGCAGCTGGTTTTGATTTAATGGAACCACTAGTTTTGACAGGCGCTCTGATAGGTATTGCAATGCCACCATTGTTTTCCGCGATGGTGATGCTCGGCGTCGGTAAAAACGCCTTTAGAATGATCGAAGAAGTCAGAAGGCAGTTCAGAGAAATCCCTGGTCTAAAGGAAGGCAAGGAGGGAGTAAAGCCAGACTATGCAAAGTGCGTAGATATTGCCACAATAGGAGCCTTGAAGGAACTGATTCTTCCCAGCGTCCTATCTATCGTTGTTACCTTGGTTGTGGGCTTCGTTGGGGGCATAGAAGCCCTTGGCGGATATTTAGGCGGTAGCATATTTTCTGGTTTGATCTTTGCCTTGTTGATGGCGAACTCTGGTGGACTCTGGGACAATGCCAAAAAATACATTGAGGCAGGGGCGTTTGGTGGTAAGGGTTCAGATCCCCATAAGGCTGCGGTTATAGGCGATACAGTAGGTGACCCATTCAAAGATACAGCGGGACCGTCGCTGAACACAATGATAACGGTGATGTCTCTCGTCGCTTCGGTGTTCGCTCCCCTTATTGTAATGTACGCTCTGCTATAGAGAAACTATCGAGTTTCATCTAGCGATCAGACAGCCATTTTACCGTTATAATTCCAATCGGCAGATGAAAACCTATTAATACGAAGTTTTTCAGCGAGTTTGCACTCGTGACTCGTAAGTTCTTCCTCTACAAGCTGTATTTTCAATGCCTTCTCGAATCCTCTAACCAAAGCCTGGTATGCCTTTTCCATGGACATCTGCGATTCAAGTTCCTGCTTGGCAGACGTCAACTTTTTCTTTGATACTTTCAATACATCCAACAAGGTCTTGGCCCACGGAACCTTGAGAAAAGTAAACATCTTTTCGTGATCCATGTCCACAAGAAATGTTCCGTGCTGAAGAAGCATGCCCCTCTTGTAGGATTGAGCGCTTCCAGATATTTTCCTTCCCTTTACGGATATATTGGGGCACTGTTTCTGGTCGAGATGGTTGAATTCTGCGGTTGCTCCAAGGATTTTAACAGCCTCAACAAGCCCGCTGCATATTATCTTGTAAGCCGAGATGATATCCATGTCAGCGTATCCCAAATCCTTTCCATCAGTGACCACGCTGTACGTTATTTCCCCATCAAAGTCGTGGTACACTGCTCCTCCACCCGTAATTCTTCTCACGATGTCCACGCCGTGTTTTTTGCAGTTTTCCACGTGAACTTCCTCGAAAAGTCTTTGAAAGCGGCCTATGGACACGGCCGAGGGTTTCCATCTGTAAAAGCGGAGGGTGTTGGGCACTTTCCCAGCGATTCTAGCCGTTAGAATAGCCTCATCGATGGCCATGTTTGTGAAAGCATCTTGAGTTTCTAGTTTGAGAAGTCTCCAAACGTCCATTTCACTGTCCACTACTACATGTGTTCATGTTTGTTTAGCCATCAGCGTATAGATATCCTTTCCTCAAGTTTTTCGGGTATAGGCCAGGACCAGTGTAGGGCAAGTTCTGTATGACCTAGAACCTCGGCTTTAGTTTTCTCTCCACTCGCCACCTTCAAGACCTTTTCAAATATGCGCCTGCTCACCTCTTCAATTGTTTCCTTGCCCTCAATAACTGTGCCGGCGTTGATGTCGATGTTGTCGTTCATAGTCTTATAGGTCCTGGGATTTCCAGTAATCTTAATCACAGGTGCCACAGCCGAGCCAAGAGGTGTGCCCCTCCCCGTTGTGAAGACCACAATCTGCGCTCCAGCTGCGACGATTCCGGTCACGGATTCGGGATCATATCCTGGTTCGTCCATGATGAAGAGACCCTTCTTGGTTGGAGTCTCAGCATACTCCAACATTCCTTGTATAGGAAAGGAACCAGCCTTGTAACTGTCTCCTAACGACTTTTCCTCTAGAGTTGATAGACCTCCCTCAATGTTCCCAGGGGTAATCAGGTCTACGGGCAAGTTTAAGGACTTGATCATCCGCTCCTCCATTCGGCGGATAACTTCAACAATCTCCTCTGCCACTTTCTCGTTGACTGCCCTTCTCGCCAACACATGCTCCGCGCCTATCAACTCCACGGTTTCAGCAAGTATCGCCTTCCCTCCAGCCTTCACTACCATGTCTGCCACTCTTCCAACGGCAGGATTCGCCACTATCCCTGAGGTGGCGTCCGAACCCCCGCACTCCAAACCTAATGTCAGGTTGCTCAGATCAAAGGGCTCCCTTTTCAGCCGAGAAACTCTCTGCGCCATACTTTTGATGATCTTAACTCCCTGTTTTGTCGCTTTGATTGTGCCTCCAAGGTCTTGTATTACGATGCTCGCAACTGGTTTATTGGATTTCTCGATTTCTTCAACCAAAATTTTTGCGGAGACCACCTCGCATCCTAGACCAACCACCAAGACAGCCGCAACGTTAGGATTCTTCCCTAACCCTGCTAGTGGACGAAGCGGTGTAAAGGCGTAGTGTCCGCATCCCATGTTGTGGGTGACAGGAACTGTTCCCTTGACCTGATTCGCGATCCTTGATACAACCTCGTTGGCGCATGTCACTGTGGATATTATGGCAACGTGATTGCGAACTCCCACGGAACCGTCTGGCCGTCTGTATCCCAAAAAACTCATGTGATTCCTCCTGCACTAGATCTTTGTCTCTCTGCGACCCTCAGGCTCCCAACGTTGTGAACGTGTACGTGTTCACCCTTTTTGATAGGTTTTGTCGCTTCTCCAATGACCTCTCCATACTTCAAGACCATTTCATTCTTCGCTATTTTTCCAATCGCTATCTTATGTCCGAAAGGTACAGGCTGCGTCGCCTTCATTTCCTTCACTACATCTCCGCCAACGGAGCGAGCGACGACAATGGCGCCTGCCTTCGCATCAGAAAGTAGCGTCGCGACATTGTCCTTGGGATTCATCACAATAGCCTCGGCAGACATTTCATGCCACCCTTGATTCTAGATCTACAACCGTTCTAACGTACGTCTCCAAAGTTTAAATTGTATCTGTTTAAATAAGAGATGTATGAAGACATTCCCAACAAATTCCCCCTTTTTCTAGTCGTGAAAGATTCCCAAGAGAAGAAGCGAGGCGCCTTCATATGCGCGCGCATATGTATTTAGTTGTTACTTTGATGGTTTTTTGACGGACAATCCCTTCGTCTGCATCCAATTTTGCAGCGCGCGCAGAAAAAAGGGAGAGGAGAAAAGAATGGTGTGGTTTCTACTTACCCACATTCAGGAACATTATGTAAACTCCTATTGGCCACATCGCTGCAATTGCATCGACTTCCTCTTCTGGATACCCCATCCAAGTAAGTATCTCAACAAGAATGTCATGACTTATGTAGCCCCACTTATTTTCAACTTCAACTGCGGCCTCAGGATCAGTAAACATTGCTTTCAACTCCTCGAAGGTAGGGAGAATGGCCTTGCGGATTTTATGTTTTGACGGATCAAGCAAATGCATGAAGTCAATTAGACTGATTCTGGCGTCCGCAACCCATTCCTGCTGAACTCCACCTGGAAGGCGAAGGGCGACTCCCTCAGGCATAACCGCGAGGTATGGGTTCTTTTGCGCCTTTTGGGGTCCGATTGCCGCCACTGAAGAAACTGCTATTACAGATAGTACTAAGGGTATCAAAGTGAACATCAAGAGTTTCTTCATATTTCATCACCCCTTTCTCGTTATCTGACGATAACTATATCTACAAACAAAAGTTAAAAAAACTTTTGAAAGAAACTTCTGGAGTGCGTAACTTCACCTGATCCAATGTATCGAATGCGCACGCGCAAACTCTAAGTCAGAAACCACCATAAAATTTCTTAGGGAGGATGCGTAACCAAGAAAGGATACAGTGCGCACTCCACACTTCAGGCGCACGTTAAGAGGAGAAGGATTTGGAAGAACGGAACAGAGAGTTCAAGCCTCTACCAAAATATTTTGTCCTTAGCGAAGTTGAATTGTTTTCGCTCATACTTTGCATAGTGTTGGACGTCAGCGAGTATGTGGCGGCAGTTTTGCTCTTGCCTTTAGTAGGGGACATGCTTGATGTGGTTGGAATTATCGCTTGCCTTGCGATGTTCCGCTGGATAGGATTTGTATCTTTGTTAGAGCTAGTTCCAGGTGCAGACATCCTCCCCATCTTCATCATCACATGGTTAGTGTGGTATTTTCTCAAAAAGCAAAAGAAAGAAAAGCAAGAAAGATTGCATAAAAGGCGGATATAGAATTGCGCGTGCTGTTTCTTGCTTTGCCTGAAGCTGATAGGCATACATAAGGTTTATATATTCCATTTACAAGCTATTTTATGTGGCGAAAGGTGGAATATATATGCCACGAGGCAAAGTGAAAATCTTGAAGGCGAACGGTGAAACCATAATCTTGGAAACAACTATAGGAGTGGACTACCGATTCTCGATACCTAGGTCGATACGAAGCCTCGTAGATCCCAAAGAAACAGTTCGGATAACGATCAGAAAGGTCGAGGAGGTGATAACATGACTTATGAAGAAGGAAAACCAAAGCTGTTGAAGCGAGCCTTCGGCTTGGTTATGGTCATCCTGTTGATAGGATTGGTCTTGTTCACCGTATTGTTTGCTTTAACCATGTTTGCCAGCGTCCGTGTTGGACACGCCGCGGTTCTCGTCGATCCTTGGGCCAAAACCGTGAGCGAACCAAAAATCGGACCAACATGGATAGTGAAAGCTCCGTGGGTTCAATCAGTAGATATCATTGTTGCCACCGACACTTTGGGGATGTGGGGGGACGGGACAGATCCCACTGCAGACCTGCCAACCGTCATGTGCTTCTCCAAGGACCAACTAGAGATGGCAGTGGATATTATGCTGAGATGGAGACTGGACGTTTCCAAGCTTAAAGAGCTGTATCAAAGCCTTCCGCAGAAGAACTGGAAAAACGATGTGATAGCATCTATTGCGAGAGAACAGATCAGGCTGGTTACAAAAGAGTTTACTAGCATCCAAACGATCGAACAAAGAGATCTTGTGGCGCAAACCATTAGAGATGCAATATGGAGCAAACTGAGCACAGAGGCCTCCTTAGCCGGTGCGATAACCAGTTTCGAGTTTGAATTGAGAAACATAGGTTATCCTGAGAAGTACACATCCGCCATCGAGGATAAGTTGGTTGCAGAACAACAGAAAATCCAGGCGGAATTTGAGAGGGAAAAAATCATCATACTTGCCAACGCCACTGCTCAACAAGTGATAATAGAAGCGAACGCTGAGGCTGAAGCAAAAATCTTAGTTGCGAATGGGACAAGGGAAGCAATTGAGTTAATTCTCGTTGCTTCGGGCGGAGATCCCACAAACGCCACAAGAATCGCAGAACTCTACCTATGGGTCGAAACGCTCAAGCAAATAGCACCTGACATTGACGTGTTCATAACAAGCGAAGACATTCCATATCTAATCTCTATCCCCACAAGCTGATGTCGTTGGTGTTTTCAACATAACTCCCTTCTTTTTTTACGCATGTCTTCTATGAGCCCGCGTCCCCAAAGGATGATCACTGTAGATTGGTTGAGAAGATGCGAAAAAATGATAGAGACTAGGACGCTCAAGCGAAAACAACAGCGTCGCCACAATTCTCATATTTATGCGAGTTTCTAATCTAGACTGTTTAAATATTAGAACTACAAAATAACGTAGCTAGAGGACAGAAAGGTATGGGTTCGAAGTCACCGAAGGGCGAACTCGCCGCAAGAAAGCTCCTTGAAAAGAGGAAAAAGTTCAGGTGGAGTGACGTCTACTACAAACGCCGAATGCTCAGACTGGACGTTAAATCTGATCCGTTACAAGGAGCTCCCATGGCTCGTGGAATCGTTCTGGAGAAGGTTGGCGTTGAAAGCAAGCAACCGAACAGCGCGATTAGGAAATGCGTGAGAACTCAGCTCATCAAAAATGGCAGGGCCATAACCGCCTTTCTTCCTGGAGACGGAGCCCTCAATATGGTTGACGAACACGATGAGGTGATAGTAGAAGGAATTGGCGGTTCCCGCGGTAGAAGCATGGGTGATATCCCTGGAGTTCGATGGAAAGTCATCACGGTCAACGGTGTCTCTCTCAAGGAACTAGTTCTCGGCAAGAAAGAGAAGCCGATGCGTTAAAATCAAACCCAGCTTCTGAACAACCCTTAAATAGAGGCTTCTAAACCCAAAAGGTTTGTCAAGGTGACACACTTGAGCAACGGGCAGGAGGTCAAATTATTCGGAAAGTGGAGTTTTGACGGGATCGAGGTAGTGGACCTAGGGCTCAGGCGGTACATGCTTGACGCACGTTCTTTGTCTCTTAACCCAGTTTACGTTCCCCACAGCATGGGGAGACACGAGCATGGGAAATTTCGCAAGGCCAAAGTTAACATTGTTGAGAGACTCATAAACAACCTAATGCGACCTGGCAGTAGCGCTGGAAAAAAGGCTAGAGCGATAAATGTGGTCAAAAATGCCTTCGAGATCATCCATCTCCGCACAGGAGAGAATCCAATACAAGTCCTTGTAAGGGCAATTGAAAACGCTGCCCCCTGCGAGGATACCACCCGCATCAGCTATGGAGGCATCGCCTATCGCATGGCTGTGGACATATCTCCTCAAAGGCGAGTTGACCTTGCCCTCCGTTTTCTTTCTGAGGGAGCAAGAAAGATCGCTTTTGGCAACCCTCGTTCCTTGGAAGAATGCCTCGCCGAAGACTTGATCTTAGCAGCCAATAAAGATGTAAAAAGCTACGCCGTGCAAAAACGCAACGAAATGGAAAGAATAGCTCAGTCTTCCCGCTAGACAACCTTCACACCGCATGAGAGAGTCAAGACCGGAAAGCACGTCGACAACCCAAAATCCTTTCAAAAAATTAAAATAACTGAATCAACTGTCTTCTCTACGAATTTCATTACAACTGGAGGAATAGGCTCAAATAAGATATGGAGGAGAAAAAATGAGTAAAGCCGAAAAAACCCACTTAAACCTAGTCGTCATCGGACACGTCGACCATGGAAAATCTACAACCGTCGGCCACTTGTTCTACCTCACAGGAACCGTCAACGAGAGAACCGCCAAGACATACGAAGAAGAAGCCAAGAAATTGGGAAAGGAAACCTTCAAATTCGCTTGGGTCCTAGACAAACTCAAAGAGGAACGAGAAAGAGGTCTAACCATAGACGTTGCATACCTGAAATTTGAAACACCGAAGTATTTTTTTACAATCATCGATGCTCCAGGACACAGAGATTTCGTCAAAAACATGGTCACCGGAGCCAGCCAATCAGACGCGGCCATCCTCTTCGTTTCAGCTAAACGAGGAGAATTCGAAGCGGGCATCGGACCGGGTGGACAAACTAGGGAACACGCCTTTCTGGCTTACACGCTGGGAGTAAACCAGATGGCAGTTGCAATCAACAAAATGGACGATGCATCAGTGGACTGGAAACAGGAGAGATACGAAGAAATCAAAAATGAAATTTCTCGCATGCTCAAGATGGTTGGCTACAACGTTGACAAGATACCTTTTGTTCCCACGTCGGGATGGACCGGTGACAATCTCGTCAAACGCAGCGACAAGATGCCTTGGTATAAGGGCCCTTCACTCTTCGAGGCTCTGGACACGTTCGAAGTTCCACCGAAACCCATTGACAAGCCCCTGCGTCTTCCAGTGCAAGATGTTTATACGATCACCGGAGTTGGGACAGTTCCTGTTGGAAGGGTGGAAACCGGGGTTCTAAAAGCTGGAGACACGATTGTGTTTATGCCCTCAGATTCAAAAGGAGAAGTAAAGTCCATCGAAACTCATCACGTTAACATCCCGAAAGCTGTTCCTGGCGACAACATTGGATTCAGTGTTAGGGGTGTCTCCAGAAAGGATGTTCGCCGTGGAGACGTGGGTGGCCATACCGACAACCCGCCAACCGTTGCAAGAGAATTCGTTGGGCAAATTATCGTGATCTATCATCCAACAGCCATAGCCGCTGGATATTCTCCCGTGCTGCACGCTCACACAGGCCAAGTTTCATGCAGATTCACAGAGCTAGTTGCGAAACTTGACCCAAGAACTGGGCAAACCATCGAAGAAAAACCGGCGTTTCTGAAGACTGGCGACGGTGCGATTGTGCGATTTGAACCGATATACCCGATTTCTGTTGAAGCTTACAGCGACTTTCCTGAGCTTGGGCGGTTTGCGATACGGGATATGGGAACAACCATCGCCGCTGGAGTGATCAAGGAAATCACAAAGAAGGGTTGAGAAGCACTCAGTAATTCTCCACCTTTTTCTTTTCCATCGATTAAGCAAATAATATTTCGAACAAGCTTGTGTTAAGAAGCAAAAGAATTCCTTGAGCAATGCATATTAAACCTAAAGCGAGGGTTACAGGCTTAAAGGTCAGGACCATTCCGATAAGCTTCAACACATCTTCAATAAATTTGAAGAGCACATAGGCAACCAGAGCAGGAATAAGAAAAATCGCCAGATATATCCACGTGGATGAAATGCCGGAGACAGCTTGTGGCAAAGGATAGAACAAGAACACGAAACCGACACACAAGCCGCCTACAGTCAAACCCATCAAAGCCGCCCAGGGAATGTCTTTCAATGGTTTCAGAAACAATGCTAGCCCTGCTAGAATCAACAAGTACTGAGTGCCGGTATCAACTTGAGCCGCGTCGGTTGACCAAGCCACTGCCGCCGTTACGATCAAAAGAATTCCCACAAAAAATCCAAAAAGCGACATAATCTTAACCAATCCACTTGCAAGTCCCCCTACGACGGGCGCGGGTTTGACCAATCTTTCTAGCAACCAAGAAATCGCGATGATTCCTCCTAAGATTAAAACGTAGGGTAAATATTCCACCAGAACCGTTAGATCCATCTTCGCTTCGCCCAGCCAGTCGCCACTTCTCGTAGATTGTCTTGTAGGTTGGAGCAACTTTAATTTTTGCCTTATGGTTTAGCCTATTTTCCTCAACTAAATATAGAAAAAGACGCGAGAGGCTGGTGGGAAAGATTTTTGTGTGTGCGCCTCCATACCTTTGCCTCTCACGTCTAAAAAAGGTTGAAGGAGGAGATTATGAATTGGAGATTAAGAAAATCGCGGTTCTCGGCGCCGGCTTGATGGGACATGGAATAACGCAAGTAGCAGCTACTGCTGGTTATGAAGTGAACATGAGAGACATAGAAGAGAGGTTTCTCAGCAGCGGTATGGAAAAAATAAGATGGAGCCTAGGCAAATTCGTCCAGAAAGGTCGGATATTAGAGGAAGACTCCAATAAAGCTTTGGAGCGGATCAACACAACAGTTTCGCTCCAAGAAGCTACGAAGGATGTGGATTTCGTAATAGAAGCTGTTCCCGAAAATCTAAAATTGAAGCAGCAAGTGTTTAAAGAAATCGATGGATACGCACCCTCACATGCGATTTTGGCCACAAACACCAGCGCCCTACCAATAACCGAAATCGCCACGGCTACCGATAGACCTGAGAAAGTTGTCGGTATGCACTTCTTCAGCCCTCCGCAAATGATGCGCCTGGTCGAAATGGTCAGAGGCGAGAAGACGAGCGATGAAACGCTAAACACTACTATTGAACTTGGGAAGAGGTTTGGTAAAGAAACCATCGTCTGCGAGAAGGATATCCCTGGTTTTGTAGCTAACAGGGCAACGATTCCAGGATCAAACCTCGTTGGATGGTTGGTCTATCGAGGAGAGTACACAATCGAGGAAGTGGATGCTGCAGCAATACACAAGGCTGGAATGCCTATGGGACTATTTGGGCTGATGGACTTCACAGGTATAGACGTCGGAGCCAGCGTGATGAAATTCATGAACGAGAGATGGACGGGATTCGAGATGTGTCCGCTCTTCAAAGAGAAAGTTGAGAAAGGCGAACTAGGAGTAAAAACGGGAAAAGGATTCTACACGTATCCTGAGAAAAAATGGGTTCCACTCGATTCACGTGGACGGGACCTACCTGTGGAAAAAGCCGAGAAATTTGACGCCATGACTCCAAATTACGTAAATATCAACATTGCCGCAGAGTTGGTGAGGGAAAATGTGACCACCAAAGAAGACATCGATAAAGCAATAAAGTTAGGCTTCAACGCACCCATAGGCTTGCTAGAATTGGCAGATTCCTTGGGCATCGACACGGTGGTCGAGAAGTTGAAGGAGATTGAAGCACGTTACGGACCGTTTTACAGGCCCAGCCCACTCTTGGAGGACATGGTGAAGAAGGGCGAGTTGGGAACCAAGACTGGTAAGGGATTCTACGAGTATTAGGTGACGAGAGAAAGCAAACCGCTTTTCAAACCCCCATTTTTACTCCACCTATCAAAATTACCCAATCATAACAAGATCTGCGTGAAAGAATAGGATCATAGGAAGAGAGTAGTCTTTCAGATGCCAATGGAAAAAACCGTTTTCGCCCCGTTGCCAAGCGAACAAGATTAAAGGCTCCATTATCTCCGATACGCGTCCGGAAAGGGAACATAATGCGATGGATCCTGAGTTCTTTATATCTGTCTTCAGGGCTTTTCCTTGTATGTCAACTTAACTGGTGATCCGCTTGAGAGAAGCAAACATCCTGATCCGCAACTGTGTTATCATTCCAATGGACGGCAGAGAGGTCGTCAGAGAAGGCGCAGTTGCCATAAAAAACGACAAGATAATTCGCGTGGGGAAGAAGTCTAACTCTCTAAGAACCAAAGCTGAAAGAATTTTGGACGGCCGTGGAAAGGTGGCTATGCCTGGCTTGGTCAACTGTCACACCCATTTGGCCATGACTATTTTCCGTGGAATCGTTGAAGACCAGCCGTTAGAAACGTGGTTGAAAGAGAGTATTTGGCCTTTGGAAGCAAAACTGAAGCCAGGGGACGTCTATGATGGCGCCTCACTCGGCTGCTTGGAAATGATAAAAAGTGGAACCACAACCTTCGCAGACATGTACTTGCACGAGGATCAAGTGGCAAAGGCAGTTGAGAAAGCAGGCCTACGAGCTGTTCTAGCCCAAGGAATTCTGGAGGCAGGTCTCTTGCGCAGAGGAGAAAAAATGTTGCAGGATAGCGTAGACTTCGCCCGAAAACATAAGGGCTACGCGAACGGAAGAGTCACAGTTCAGTTAGCCCCGCACGCCCTCTACACATGCAGCTTGGATCTCCTAGCCAAAGTGCGACAAAAAGCCTCGGAACTGAACGCAGGCCTCCACATACATCTAGCAGAATCCGAACAAGCTGTCAACCAGACAAAACGGAAACACGGTCTCGCAGAAGTTGAGCTACTAGAAAAAATAGATTTCTTGGGTCCAGATGTCCTAGCCGCCCACTGCATCAACCTAACTGAAAGAGAGATGCAACTCCTCGCCAAACACAACGTTAGGGTTTCCTACAATCCAGTTGCCAACATGAAACTCGCCCAAGGCACAGCGAAAATCAAAGAACTCCTAGACTTGGGTGTAACCGTTGGCGTAGGAACAGATGGACCAGCCAGCAACAACAACCTAGACATGTTCCAATCTATGAAGGTCGCAGCTCTTCTACAGAAGCTATACTATAGAGACCCAAAAGTTTTGCCAGCTCAAAAGGTTTTAGAAATGGCTACAATAGACGGCGCCAAAACCTTAGGCCTAGAAAAAACAGTAGGATCGCTAGAAGTCGGCAAGAAAGCAGACTTAATCCTCCTTGACTTCAAGAAACCTCACTTAACACCTATCCATGACTTCTACGCCAACATAGTCTATTCTGCGTATGGAAATGACGTAGACACCGTTATCGTAGACGGAAGAATACTCATGGAAAACAAGGAGGTCAAAACCCTAGAGGAAGAAGAGGTCATGCTGAAGGCCCAAGAAACTGCCACAAACCTACCAAGGCGCAAGGCTCCTATTGTCAAAGTTTATTAAGAACCCAACCAGAATTATCGCGATCGGTGCATGGCATGTCTTCTCACTCAGTAATCACAGTTTCAAACCTCACGAAATTCTATGGAGACTTCAAAGCCCTAGACTCTGTCTCTCTTGCAGTAAAAAAAGGATGGGTCTACGGCTATCTTGGCCCAAACGGAGCAGGAAAAACCACAACCATAAGAACCATGCTCGGTCTCCTAAAGCCGGACCAAGGTGAAGTTCAGATAGCCGGCATCAATCCGAGCAAAGACCCGGTTCAAGCACTTCAAAGCCTAGGATACGCCCCGGAGCTGCCAACACTGCAAACCTTCTTCACCGGAGAGGAGCTGCTACATTTTATGGGAAAGATGTTTGGTTTGGCTGCGCAGGCCAGGAAGGAGAGGATTAAACAGCTCCTTGACCTCGTTGGCTTAGAAGAATGGGGCGACAAAAAGATTGGAAAGTATAGCAAAGGAATGGTTCAGAGGCTCTCCATAGCTTTGGCCCTGATCAACGATCCCCTGGTTCTCGTCATGGACGAACCTACAATCGGCATGGACCCAGAAGCCACAGCCCACTTCAGAGACCTCTTCGCGACTCTCTCAAAACAGGGCAAAACCGTTTTCATATCATCCCACCTCCTGGATGAAGTTCAGCGAATCTGCACCCACGTAGGAATGATCAACAAAGGCAGCATGCTCTTCGACGGTCCAATAGGGCAAGTGCTGGAGGCCTTCACCCAACAATGGGTCATAGAAGCAGAACTGAAAAGAGTCACAGACACAATGATTTCTGCCCTTAGAGGACTCGACTACGTGGAAGACGTGAAAGCTGAAGGAAACAAACTAAGGATAGAACTAAAAGAGAAGAAGGACTTTAGAGGCGAAATCTCCTCAGAAATCTTCAAGCGCAAAGGCGTGTTGCTAGGTCTGAACCTTAACAAGATCACGTTGGAAGACGCTTATCTCCGCGCCTTAAAGGGAGGACAATGAAATGAACACACTTCAAAGAGTTGCGAATATTACAAGTTATGAGTGGAAGAGAGCTCTAGCCAAGAAATGGTTTTTCGCCTTGGTCATCTTGGCTTTCGCAATTCAAGTGTTAATTTTCGTGGTGTTCAATTTTCTTTTTACAAACCCTCCTCCTAACCTACCTCCTGGTCTTCAGGGTGTTTTGGAACAGATTAAACCCTTCATGTGGATTGTCGAGGCTCTAACTCCTCAAGGATTTTTTATGTCCCTCATAGTCATCATGATTGCAGGCGGATCTATGTCTGAGGAATACGAGCATGGGACATCAGACATACTGCTGTCTAAACCCATTACAAAACTCGAGTACATGACTGGAAAATATTTGGGTGGTTTGTCCCTTTTGAGTTTCGTAGCAGCCCTGACGACAGTGCTTGGCGTCATTTTGGCCGTTACATTTTTCAGTCCGCAAGAAGGTCTTCAGTTCGTCCCGCATATCTACTTGGCCATTGTTTATTCCAACCTCGTTTTCTTGTCTTTGGCTTTTATGTTCAGCGAGGTTTTGAGAAGAACTACCCTCTCCTACCTCTCTGCCATTGGCGTTTTCATAGCTTCTTTGGTGATAAGTGGTGTATTATCTGCTGTTTATGGCTTCACAGGGGAACAGCTTTACCTAGATGTTAGCAAATGGCTTCCAGACTGGGGTGCTTCCAACTTCCCTAGCTTTGTGATGGAAAAACTTGTGAATGTTCCAAGCAGCCCTTTCATCTCTCCAACACAGGGAGGCTCTGATCTTCTTTTGGCAGGTGTCCTTGTAGCAGTGTATACCTCCATCTTCATTGTGGTATCTACGATCAGGCTGGTTAGGTCAGATGTTTCAAAGAGAACAGCCTAGCATGCTTCTAATCTTTCGCTTATATTTCAGCCTTGATTAAGAACTCTTCTGCACTTTTGAGAGCTACTCCATAGAATACAACGGTCACTGCGAGGGCTACAACCGCGCTTATGGAAACTGCTATGGTTAGGTTTAATTTTGGCAAGGGCACGGGAATAGATATGTATCCCATCGTAGCTGCGTGCAGAAGGAGGGGAGAAAATATTACCACCGCCAGAACTAAGCATAGGAGCATGTTGACAACAGCCGTTAAAGGCCTAACCATTCTGGGTCTCGGAGCTTGGGTGAAGTCGGCTCCTTTTATTCCTGCTCTTAGTGAAACTGCACCTAACGCTAGGATTAGCAATATTGACTCTATTAGCAATGCCACAGTAATGTCTGGCGAATAACGAGCGACTAGAATTCCAAGAATGCCACATACCAGCATTACCCCAAATGAGAAGATGATAACAAAGGCGTACTTACACTTTACAAGGCTGCGGGCACTGATGGGCGAAGAAAAGAAGAGCCATACAGACTCGCCTTCCTGGCCGATTATCATAAGTCCTAACATAGCAGCCATTATGGGCCCAGGCACTAGAAGGATCATAGCTAGAATAAATCGAGAACCACCTGGCGGTTGGGTCCCGTATATCCCCGAATACTGCATCAAGGGTATGAGTATGAAGACTAGGGGTGTAATGAAAACGTACATCAGTTCACGACGTCTCGTAAAAGCCTTGAAATCCTTCCGTATCACAGCTGCCTCCAAGGAGGAAAAACCAAGCTTTCCCAAAAAGCCAACTTTCGGAGCATAGACTCCACGTGACACCGTGATCGCTGGCGGCTCGTACAACCCGAATCTGGCGTTCAGCCTAACTGCTACATAGAAGAGAACCAAGATGAACAGAATGGAAGCCAGCGAGAAAATCACAGTTTGTGCGAGTAAGCCGCTTACAAAGGCAGCCAAAACCATCCCCAACCAGATGTAGGGAACAAACCAAACCGCCTGTTGAGCACCCGCAACAGCTTGGATGAGGGCAACAGAACCTATGCCAGAAGTGAAAGCAAACCAAACTACGTAGAAGACGACCAAAAAGACCATGGAACCTAAAAATCTCACCCAGACCGCGGCCTTACCTGTAGACTTGTAAACGGCCCCGATAAGCCGAACCTGCAAGATTCTGAAAATCTCCGTGGTCGTGCTGGCCAGGAAGGCGCTGGCTAGCAAAGCAAGAATTGTTAGTGTGGCAAGAGGCACCTGCTCCAAATAGATTGAGGCCGTTGCTATTACTGAAATCAACAAAATGAGGAAAACCGAGGGCAGGCCAATGAGGTTAGCCAGGGTGGAAGCAAGAGTGTGTTCCTCCCAGGTGATGGGTAGCCAGTAGGGCGGTTGAAGGGAAGCTCTCACACCCATCCGTTGGATTTGCCCCATCATGGTGAAGACCAGACTGAAAACGAGAACCAGAGTGGGGAACGATAGGAAAAGGGATTGGGCGCCCTCATATAACATGTTCCTCACTTCTTGATCAGCTATTCCAGAGTAGAAATTCCCGACGCCTATTCCTATCGCTAGTCCTAGGATGAAGGCTCCTCCATATAACAGATACTGAAAACCCCTATTCTCTCGATACCTTCTCAGCCTTCGACCCCTAATCAGTCTGCCAGCTTTTATGTCTACGCTTATCAGTCGAAGAACGTTCCTCCAGTTCATTTCAGGAGCGCCTCGACCACCTCTCTGACGTCTTCTGTTCCCGTGAGTTTCAAGAAGATGTCTTCTAGATCTGATCCTGGCAGTCTCGCCTTTTGCCGAAGTTCCTTCATGTTTCCTAGAGCCAGCAATCTTCCCTCGTACATGATGGCGATGCGGTCGCACATGGCTTGGGCGATCTCCAGAATGTGGGTTGACATGAGGGTCGTCACTCCCGTTGATTTCAGTTCACGGAGTAAGTCTTTCACGATTCGAGCTGACCTCGGGTCTAGACCGCTCAGAGGCTCATCTAAGAGTAGCAATTTCGGCTTGTGCAGGAAGGCGGAGATAAGCGCAGTTTTCTGCTTCATTCCCTGAGAATAGCTGCTTATCATGTCGCCTTCCCTTCCTTCCAGTTCAAGAGCCTCCAAGTACTCTTCGATCCGAGCCTTCTTCTCTGACGCAGTTATTCCGTAAATGTCTCCAACAAAGTCGAGGTATTCTAGTCCCGTCAAAAACTCGTATACACTGGGAGACTCTGGAATGTATCCCACCTGCCTCTTCACTGCTACAGGGTCATCCTCGGCGTTTATGCCGAGAACATTCACGGATCCGGAGTCCGGCTTAACTAATCCTAGAATCATCTTTAGGGTTGTGGATTTGCCTGAGCCGTTGGGGCCTAGAAGACCGAGGATTTCCCCGTATTTAACATCGAAATCTATGTAGTCGACGGCTACTATGTCGGCGTAATGTTTGGCCACCCTGCGCAACTTTACAGCTGTTTCAACAGTTGAGACCAAGTACAACGACCACGCTGTAGAAACGAGGCGAAATATTTAAGCGTTATATGCCTTCTTCTGCTAATCCTTAATAAGAAACGGAGTTTTCTATTTTAATTACCATACCCTTCAAGTTTTTGGAAATTGACAAATCAAGTGGCGTGAGCGAAGTGAAGTCTCTCTTTGAACCCCGCAGCGTCGTACTCATAGGATCCAGCAAAATTCGAGAAAAAGTTGGAATGACATCTCCTTGGCTTTTTGAAAGCGTCATCCACAACATGAACAAATTCTTTGAAGGAAAAACCTTCGTTTTGGACATTGAAGGAGAAAGGGACCAAGAACAGCCTATGGATCTGCCTGAAACACCTGATCTCGGAGTCATCATGCTGCCGCCTAGAGCTTCCTTACACCAGTCGGAAAGGTGCGGCAAGATAGGAGTCAAAGCCCTAGTGCTGATACCCGGAGGATACAAAGACCGACACCGCCAACAATTAACAGGGCTCATAAAGAAATACGGCATTCGAATATTGGGTCCAAACACGATTTTAGGGGTCTTGAACACAGCCAACGGGCTGAACACAACGTTTGAACGGGATGTTATGCCGAAAAAGGGCAACATTTCCATAATATCTCAGAGCGGAGGAGTAGGCGCCCTCCTCCTTGACCTGGCCTGCTTCTACGACATAGGCATCAGCAAGTTCGCCTTCATAGGAGAAAAAATCGACATCAACGACGTGGATCTCCTCCGATACTTCGATGAAGACCCGGAAACAAAGGTGATATGCCTATACATGGAGGGCATTGAGAAAGGAAGAGAGTTTGTAGAGGTAGCCCAAAAAATTGTGAAAAGGAAGCCAATTCTAGCTCTAAAGGGTGGAGTAACGAAGGAAGCGGCTAGAAGAGCCAAGTCCCACACGGCTTCCATAGCCGGCTCAGACATCGTGTTTGGCGCAGCTTTCAAAAAATCTGGCATCATTCGCGTCGGAGACGCTGAGGAACTACTTAATGCGGCCATCGCCTTTGCAAAGCAGCCTCCCCTTAGCGGAGACAATGTCGTAATCGTGAGTAACGTTGGTGGACCAGCCATCTTAGCCGCCGACGCTGTGGTGAAAAACGGGTTAAGACTAGCGCCTCTCTCAGAAAAGACTAGAAGGAAGATAGAAAGTCGCTATCCAGGCGTGGAGGCGATCAACCCAATAGACCTCATCGCTGATGCTAGGGCCGAAAGATACTCTTTTGTCTTGGACCTAGTCTTGTCTGATCCCAATGTCGACGGAGTTTTGGTCATAAACATGCTGAAATCATGCTTTTTTGAGCCTGAAGACGCTGTGGCCATTGCCGAAACAGCTAATAAGTATTCTGGCAAGCCTGTTGTGGATGTCCCAGCGGGAGGAGAAGACTTCACGATGGTCTACCGAGTGTTAAGGGATACCAGCATACCTGTCTACAATCTGCCTGAAAAGGCTGTGAGCGCCATGAAAACGTTAAGAACGTATAATGAAAATGTGCAGAAGACCAAGTAAGGGTCGTCGCGGCACATTCGTGTGCGGGGGTTGTGCTGGAAAACGAAATGGGCAGATCATATTGCAAGTTTCGAGTGGACGCATTTGGGGACATCCGTGAAAAACACAAATGTTTCATTTGATACTACATAAGTGTTAATAACAACTTCTGATAGAAATCAACGGCGCAAATGTGAGAGGAATAGTTTGAGTGTGCCAATTGAGAATTTGAGGAAAGACGTTCGGATGCGTGATGAATCAGATCCAAAGATGTCGACCGCATGGATCCTCGTCTACTTGATACCCATCTTCGCTGCAATTGGCGTGGTTGTTACAGTCTTTTACGGGATACTTGTGGCGGCGACAGCACCGTGGACTGTGCCTGAAGAACCATCATTGGCTATACCGCTTATTGCAATGTTGACTATCTCTGTAGTGCTGCTAACCATAGTTGGGTTCATCGTGTCTATAATACTCAGATACAAGCTCATCAAAAGGCGCAACACGCACTTCAAGAGACAAATGTTTTTGTTTGAAGATGTTGTGACAGCAGTGAAAGCTATAGCAGCAAAAAAGGGTGTTGACGTAGAAGCTAGTTTATCATCCATGGAGAGAACCGTAAGGGAAGCCAAAGCTGAGGAAACCGAAAAGGGTGCAGTACTTTGGGCCATCTTGTCCGCGTTCATTTTCCTTGCAGAATGGTATGTCAGCTACTTCCTGATGAAAGACTTCTACAAACATGAGAGAAGAGAGGATGGCCTTTGGGAGGACCTGACCAGGACTATGGACAAGTGCGGTGTCACGCTTTCTTTGCCGAGAAGAACAGAGAGCACGCCCAACAGAAGCTTTGTTCTATACCTAATTCTAACAATAATAACCGCGGGCATATTTGGGATATACTGGCTTTACGTCTTGCTTAACGACCCCAATGAACACTTCAAATATCACATACAAACAGAAGATCAGTTACTGAGCACTCTGGAATCTGTCGCAATCTAGAAAATCTATTTACCACCAATCAACTCCCTCTTTTTCAGCCATTCAGCAGTGTTCCTTCTCGCTCATAATAGAATTCATCTGAAACGTCAGATGCACTTCTACATTCCAAGTAGGTATGGAGTAATATACGTCTCTACAGCGGCTGCTACCATGAAGAGGATCAAGGATGCTATTGCAAGAATGATGGTGTCTTTCACGTCTCGCTTAAAATTAGCGTTCTCCATTTTTTCGCCTGTTATCTTTGCCATTATCAAGTCCATTGTCGTCACTTGCCACCGAATTATAGAGGCAAATTGAAATATGAATGCAGGGATCTCGAGTATGCCGTGAGGCGTCAGTCCTACAATCGGATAAAACACGCCGTGAGTCATTCCAGCAATAACGGCTACTATCCCTATTACTCCTCCGTTAAGCAGAAGCTCCAAGCCCAGAACGAATGTGCCCAGTAACGGTACCCAAACAAGCATTTTGAGCGGGTTCCAGAAATGGCCTATATTGTTCAGAAAAATGTAAGAATAAAGCTCTTCAGTGAATGGGGGCGGAATAGCTATGTAGCGCCTCTCGGACTCCGCCACAGACTTGAACCAGTCTGACAGCCATGGAGCCGAAGAGAAAACAAGAATCGTCAAAAAGATTGAGAGGAATATTATCGCAAAGAAAGCAAGAGTTGTCGCCTTTATTATCATCTTGTTTCGTTGAATACAGGCTTTGAATGTCTCTGTGGCCTTCTTGAAGAATGTTTGCAAACGCGACATATCGTTTTCCATGACTCTGATGGCTATTGTCGATTAAAAGTCTTTGTCAGACCCCGAACCCATCGCCGTTGTCCCGCGCGGATTGTTCAGGGGTTTCAGCGTTGTTTCATCACAATTTGTCTCTTTCAAATGTCTCTTGGGGGCATGTTTCCTCTCTTTCCATTCCAACCGTCACACGAACGCCGGTCGGAAGTTGTGGTCATAAGAGAGTTCTATCCAAAGAGAAATGAAAATCTCTGTGGTAAAGATATTTTTAGAGAGGAGTAGCATCTTAAGAGTGGAGTTCAAGCTTTGTGTCTCGTTTCTTGAGCGAAGACCTGAAAGAAAAAGTGTTAGGCCTGTGTAGGCATATTGCTGGCTCTCGCCAGATTACTGCTGCTTGTTTCTACGGTCCGTGGGTTTGCGGATACGCTGATCAAAAGAGTGATGTAAACGTTTTGTTGATCCTTGAAAGTTTTCCTCTCCTGTTAAACACATACTTCAGGTCCACAGATGGAGTGGGCGCTTTGATTTTGACAGCGGATCGAAGGGCCCTTGAAAGGGATGTTGGGCAGGGGTGGCTAGGTGAATTAGTTGCCGAAAAGATCACGGTTCCCTACGAACCCTTGATCAACGGGCAATATTTGCAGCGTCAGGAAGTGAAGATGAAACGAAGGATCATTTCGGAGCTTCTTGAAAACCTGGTTTCAGAATTTCCCGAGTTGTCCAATGAGTTTCTTATCAAGGCAGATTATTTTATGTATGAAACCATGACGCAGAGGGCTCGACTGTTTCCCCTAATAACCTACACCTATCTTAACATGTTAGGAAGAAATCTCAGAAGAAAAAATGTGGAGTCGATGATGAAAGGATACATGAAAGCCCTTAACGAAATGGCAAAAGAAAATCAGATCGTCTTCTCCAACGGGTACGTTAAGATTACGCGAAGCTTTATCGATAACTTCAGAAGACGGAAACCTCGCCTTCCCCTTTTCCTCAGGTCGGTTCAGAGAGCGGGTCTCCTCCACGTTCTTAGTGTCCTTTCAAAGACAATCAGTTCCCTCACGCAAGACCAGAGAATCTTCATGAAATCGACTCTCAAAGTTGAAGCTGAGGGAATGGTTTTCCGGCTTGAGGAACCCAAGAAACACCTGTTGATGCCAACGCCTCTCGGCCCCGTAGCGCTTTCAGACAAGTCCACCATCCAAGATTTTGTTAGAAAAACCATTCCAGATGGAAAGGCTTTAGAATTGAAAATCGAGGAGATGGGAGGAGTCTTGAACGACGTATACCTCCTCACGTTTCGGAGAAATCATGGGGGACAAAGACTTGTGGTTAAGAAATTCAGGAACTGGTCTAGCTTCAAATGGTTTCCCCTAGCATTGTGGTCTCTAGGTACCAAAACCTTCGCCGTGCTTGGGCGGTCAAGACTGGAAAGGGAATATGCCACAAACCAGTTTCTGTACGCTAAAGGTTTTCCAGTTCCCAAGATTCTTTATGTCAGTCCCCAGAAACGTTTGATTTTTGAAGAGTTCATTGAGGGAGAAAAGATGGTGGAAACCGTCAAGCGCATCATTTCATCAAAAGATAAGGCTGTAAAAGAAGCGGCGATGGTGAAGAAGGTGGGGAGAAAAATCGCTAAAGCGCACAGGCTTGGCGTTAGCTTGGGAGACTGTAAACCAGAAAACCTCATCGTCACAAAAGATGGAGAGATCTTCTTTGTTGACCTTGAGCAGGCAGCAAGAAACGGAAATCAAGCTTGGGACGTGGCCGAATTTCTCTACTATTCAGGGCACTATGTTTTTCCAATCTCTTCAACCAAAGCCGCGAGCATCATAACAAGAAACTTCATTGAAGGATATTTGGAAGCTGGAGGAAAAAAGGAGACTGTAAAGAAGGCGGCAACAGCGAGGTACGTAAAGGTTTTCAGCGTCTTCACTTCACCTCATGTCATCTTAGCCATTTCCAACCTTTGCCAAAAAATGGGAAAAAATTAGGTAAATATGTAGAGAAAATAATCGTTGAGGGCCGAGTAGGATGGTAAAGCAAAAGACGTCTCTCACCTTTTACGGCGGTGTAAACGAGATTGGTGGAAACAAAGTTCTTTTAGAAGACAAAAAAGCTAGAATCTTCTTGGATTTTGGGCAGTCTTTCAACATGGGCGCAGAATACTTTACCGGTTGGCTTTGCCCCAGAGCAGTAAATGGTTTGGGAGACTATTTTGAGTTCAACCTGTTGCCAAAGATAAAAGGGATTTATGGCGAACAACATTTGGCGTTTACTAATCTTGCGTATGCGGAACCGAAAATTGATGCTTTATTTCTGTCTCACGCCCACATAGACCATGTGGGACACATCCTTTTTCTTGACGAAAAAATCCCCATATGCTGCGGCTACGGAACAAAACTTTTCATAAGGTCAATGGAGGAAACCGGCTCAGCTGATTTCGGAAAGCATCCCTATGAAACGTTCAGAACAGGACGCAAGATAAAGATTGACCATCTAGTGGCAGAACCGATTCACGTTGACCACTCTATTCCTGCTTCCTATGGCTTCATAATTCACACCTCCAAAGGAGCAATTGTCTACACTGGAGACCTGAGGGCACACGGTCCTCGAAAAGAGATGACAGGGGAATTTGCGCAAAAAGCTAGCGAATCTAAGCCCATAGCGATGATAAGCGAAGGAACAAGGATGGTTGAGGTGGAACGGAGAAAGAACTACTCTGAACAAGAAGTAAAGAGACTAAGCAACCAAATCGTTTCTGCAACAAACAAGATTGTGTTCGTTGCCCATTACGGGCGAGATATGGATAGGTTGAGAACATTCTACAAGCTAGCCAAGAATAATGACAGAAAACTCGTCATATCCCCGAAAACCGCGCACCTGTTAAGCAAGCTAGTAGAAGATAAGCGCCTTAACCTTCCGGACCCAATGAAAGACAAAAACATCATGGTCTATTACAAGAGGAAGAAAACCGGGAGTTTTCAAGAGAAAGACTACTACGTTTGGGAAAGAGAATACATGGACAAAATGGTGAACTACAAGTTTGTGCACGAACATCAAGGCGAAATAATCATGGACCTAGATTTTTACCAATTTGCAGAACTCATCGACATAAGGCCGGATCCAGACAGCCATTTCATTCACAGCATGAGCGAACCCTACAGCGAAGAAGACATTGAAGACGAAGTTATGCACAATTGGCTACGACACTTCAAAATCAAATTTCACCAACTTCACGCTTCCGGCCACATGAACAGACACCAACTAACAGCCCTCATCAACTACATTGAACCAAAACAGATTTTCCCAATACACACAGAAAACCAAAGACTGTTCAAGGCAATACACAAAAACGTGCATTTAGTCAAATTGGGAAAAAGATACGCTATTTGACATAGAATGTCTTTTCTCACAGGAGCTTGCTGAAGGTTTCAAGTTCGCTGTCCGATATCCATTTTTCGTCTCTTAGCTCTTTCAATCCTCTTTTGACGCCTATTCGTAACTCTGCTGTTCGTAAGATGCTAGCTTTAATTCCAGCGTCACTTATCTCTTTTTCAAACACGGGATTTTCTCGGATCAGGATCACGAGTTGATTAAGAAGGGCCGTAATAGCTCTTGAACGAGGCTGAAGAAAAGATTTCATCTTTGTGGCGCCGAAAACACCCTTCAATTTTGTTAAGATTCCCATACTGTCTACAATGGATGGGGGATACACAACATATCTTCTCTTCAATTCTGTTTCGTAACAAACAATGTAGAGCGGTAAATAGGCAAGCGCGTACTTTCTTCTCATTCTCGACGTACCTGTTCGGTCGAGCTCATTCAAAGCCGCTTTTTTCGACTTGACGATTTCATTCATTTGATTTATGATTGAGGAAGTCGTGTCTTTCAGCGAAGCTATTTCCTGCTGTTTCATTCTAATTCGGGCCTCCCGTGAAGCCTCAAGCTCTTCAAGAGCTTTCGTAGCTTCTTCGATGCGGGCGTCCCGCTTTGTTTTTCGTTGAGATATCTCCATTTTCTTGGCAATTTCAACATCCTCTATTTTTCTGTCTATGTCTCTCATGCTCTTCTCTAGATTGGGAAGTTTTTTCTTGATTTTTTCAAGTTTCTGGCTCCAGTGAATTTCATCTCCTTCATCTTTGCGAAGCCTGCAAGATTTTATTTCAGCCTCGCAACGATTGATTTCAGCTATCAGACGTTCTTGCATTTTTTCAAATCTAACATGGTTTTTATGAAGAGGTCGGAGTTGCCTCTCGTATCTCTTGGATATCTTGGTGACTTCTTCGTCATACTTCTCTTGAATTTGCTGTATCCTTTCTGTTACTCTAAGCTTGACCTTCTCGATTTTTTGGTCAAACTTTTTTCGAATTTCCTTGACTTCTTCGCGAATTGTCTTTACCTGTTCTCCAGTTGTCAAGCTCAGCAGCTTCATAGTCTTTCCCAAATTCTTGATGTCTTTCTTCAATTTGGCTCTCAAGTGTGAAAGCTCTTCAATGGAAGTTGAGATCTCCGATTTATGGATGGTGGGGGACAAAACAGCTTTTGTGGTTACGAGTTTTTCGATCTCCTCCTCTTCTGAAAGATAAGCGACAAAGTCTTGTATTAGATCTGGATTTGTGATGAGGCCTTCTACTGTTTTTTCCTCTTTGCTGGCGAAGTTTTGAAAGTAACTGGCATTTTGGGAAAGAGTCACGGAATAGGCTTCCCGTGTTTTCGCGCTTACTTGGATATTGTTGTCAAAGGTCTTGATATCGGGAAGTACGTCGTAAGAGAATGTGTGTTTTGTGACACCAAGCCCGTCGAAGAGTAGGGTTATTCCTCTCCAAGGAACCAGCCATACGGGATACCAAACTTCAGCTATAAAAACCAGTTTCTCATCTGGCTTCTTCAAGATACGCCCTTCGCCCTTTCCTCTCTCCGATTCGGCTAGGTAAAAAATGGCTGCCATCTCCATATCCTCTGTAAAGGCTTCGGCTCGATCCCCCGCAGGAACGGCAAAGGGAAGGACAAGCTTCGTCACTTGTTTGGTCACATTGTTCACCGCTTTCAGCGTGCATTAGTTATATAAAATCTACCAATTTAAATGGCTTATCAATTGTTCTGAATGGAAGTGAACTAACGGACGTGGACGCGCGAGTGAAGCTTTGACGATCGCGTCAATTATTTATCCACCTTGTCTGTCCTAGAAACCGATTCAGTATAAATATGATATTGTACCAAATAATATGCCGGTAGAAGATTCAGACAGACACAACTGTGGAGGGGCAAAAATGGGTGAAGAGATTCTTAAACTCGAAGTGTCTACCGTCCGAGCAGGAAGAATGGGGACGCCCTGTTTCATCTCGTTAACTTTATGGCATGATGTGACATGAACATTGTCTCAACTATTCGTGAAGGGGAAGATGTCCTTCTTTACCTGGACCGGAAACGAACGTATTTGGTCAAGGTGGAGAAGGGAAAGAGCTTTCACACCCACAGGGGCTTCGTTCAACTAGATGACTTGGTTGGAAAAGAATATGGAACCCGAACAACCAGCAGCATGGGGGTGGAGTTTGTGGCTTTGAAGCCCACTCTTCGAGACTATATCTTCAAAATGCAGAGAAGAACCCAGATATCCTATCCCAAGGACATCGCCCTCATCCTCATGTTCAGCGGAGTTGGCCCGGGAAGCCGTGTTGTTGAGGCGG
>CAYFXU010000001.1:54702-56117 GCA_964347145.1 uncultured Candidatus Bathyarchaeia archaeon | reverse complement strand
ACACCTTTAACGTCACCGTCTACGCTGACGCCGAGGCCTACGAATACACATATGACGCCATAGACATGCTCATAAAAAACACGACGGTCGTCGGCGACGAAATAATTGTTGGCACGAAAACCTTAGGAGTGGACTTGGCTGTGGGCGCCTCCACGACTCTGACCTTCACTTGGGACACCACCGGCGTCGAAACGGCCATCTACACCATAAGCGCTGAAGCAATGGGAGACGATGACATGAGAGACAACCTCTTAATAGATCACACGGTGTACGTAGAGGTACACGACATTGCCATAACCAACGTTGTGCCATCGCCAATCGAAGTAACCGTCGGCGACAACGTAATCATCAACGTGACTGTTGAAAATCAAGGCAGCTTCAACGAAACCTTCGATGTCACCGTCTATTACGACAGCACCGTCATAGAAACGAAGACAGACATATCGCTGGAGAACGGCACATCAACAACCCTAACCTTCACGTGGAACACTACCGACGTCGCCAAGGAGACCTACTCCATAAAGGCTAACGCAAGCGTGGTTCCAGACGAAACTGACACAGCCGACAACACGCTTACATCTGACGTCACAGTCAAAGTGCGAGGAGCAGCAGGACCAGACATCCTCATATACGTGGCGGTCGCAGTGGTCATAATTATCGTGGCAGCAATAGCGCTCTACTTCCTAAGGTTTAGAAAATCAACCTAGCGACTAAAAGATCGCATCTCACCCTCTCTTTTTAAACTCGAAATACGTTTATCCTAGAACACAAGAACGAGAAGCGCTTCATTGTCGCCAAACGGTCACCAAACATTGAAGCACACTACAAGGATAATCCACAAGGCAGCCTTCTACACCTCCGATTGCAAACCGGAGATGGCAACTTCATTTAGCCCAACACGATTTCCATTCGGTCTTCCAGCACATCCCCTATTATTGAGGCTGCAACGTCCAAAATCACATGCAAGAAAACGAATAGGATTCAGAAAAGAAGGAAACCCACATTCAAAGATCAGATCTGGGCCAACCTAAAAAAGAAAACAGGGGTGAACCCCGAAACGAGCGAAATTGCGAATTGTGGCGCGCGTGATTTTGTGCCTGCGTCCCTCACTGGCTCTTAGCGAGGGTGGTCCCTATCCGCCCAAATTTCATAGCGTCGCTCATGGAACCCTCTATCGTATATTGTCTGGCAAAGTATGCTCTAGTCTGATCAAGTTCTCGGGTTAGCATCTTGTGAAAGACTTCTTCCGGGCCCTTCAGCGTTACATTTGGTGACTCATGTACTCCCAAATTAAACGAAATCGCTCCTCCCTTGGTTTCAATGTAGAAGTCGTCATCTCCGTCTATAATGAACTGGACGACTCTATCCCATCCAGCTATAAGCCCTTTGACTTCTTCATTCTTGCTAGCCAGTTC
>CAYFXU010000001.1:0-54602 GCA_964347145.1 uncultured Candidatus Bathyarchaeia archaeon | reverse complement strand
AAAGATCGATCTTGCTCTTCTCTTCCTTAAAGTAGGGAACAACTTTTTCTGCATACAACTGAAGAGTTTCTTTCATGTTTTTCAGTCGGACAAACATAGCTACAATGAAATGCTTAACCCCTGCCTTCAAATATCTTTCAATTCCCTCTATGCAGTCGTCAGGGGAACCGTACACAAAGAATTCGTCTATGGCCTCCGATGGCACAACATCCATTGCATGTCCTAGGAGTTGAGCCATATTCTCTTGGTTTGAAATGAAATTGTGTAACTGAAATTCCTCTGGAATGGTACCTTTCAATTTCAAGTGTTGGACGGCGCTAAACCATGTGGCGATGGTCGCCATTGCCGGCAACTCGATTGTTTCTCGAGCAGCGTCACGATCCTTGGCCACCACGACGTAGGTGAAAAGAGCCGGTTCTATAGATTCGGGTTCTCTTCCAGACTCCTCAGCCCACTGCAATATTTTTCCAAGACTCTGTTTATACCTGTCTGGCGTGAGCGGAGGAGCCATAGGAATCCATCCGTCCGCAATCTCAGCTGTCATCTTCATGGTTCTAGGGGAGTTTCCGGCGATCCATATTGGCGGATGTGGCTTCTGAACAGGTTTCGGTTCCACCAACGCATTTCTAAATTGATAAAATTCTCCTTCAAAATTCACAACAGGCTGGGTCCAACACGCCTTGACAGCCTTGACGGCTTCATACATCCGAGAAACGGGATTGTCCCATTTGATACCGTAGGGATCCAGATTCATGGCTTCCCCAGCCCCAATTCCTAGAACGGCTCTACCGTTGGACAAATGATCAACAGTCATGACGGTTTGCGCCAGAACAGCTGGATGTTTCCTATGAGGATCCGTTACACAGGATCCCAGTTTCAAGCGTTTGGTTTTGACGGCCAGGGCACTTAAAATAGACCAAGCGTCAAGGAAGTCAAATCTTCTAACAGCAATGCCCACAAGGTGGTCAGCCATGAAAACCGAGTCAAACCTCTTTTCTTCAAGGTAGAGAGCAATGTCAAATATCAAATCCGGCGTATGAGGAGGCAGTTGATAACCAAATTTTACGTTTTCATACACGTTTTTCACGCGCAGATTTCAACCATAGGGTTCCATATCACTCTAGGAGCCTATTGGGAAGCTACGAGACTATGAATTTTTTGTCCTCCACTGAAGCCTAGAAAAAATGTAGAGTCACTCTGTGTTTTTCGCAATCAGTTCGTCTCTCCAGTCCATGAAATAGTAGACTTTTGTGCAAAAATATGTCTTTAGCGACCTGACTCCATCCACAGCTTTTATGGAGTTTTCGTTGTCGTGGATGTCGCTGAACCTTTTTCCAAAAAATATGAGCAACAGAGTCGGTGAGTTGACAATGACGAAATGGTTGAAAAGACTCTTTACGCTATTGATGATTGATCCCACAATCTTTTCTCGCGGAAATCTCACGTCATACTCCGCACTGATTCCGTAGACTATCGTGCCCTTGGACGCCATTGGGTCAAAAGCTATTGTGTGACGGATGACTCCACCATCGTGAAATCTTCTCAGTCTTCTGTTGACCGTTCTCGTTGATACCCCGCATTCCTTGGCAATTTCGCTCGGGCTTTTTCTGCTGTTGAACCTGATGGATCTGATAATCTTCCAGTCTAGTGGTGAAACATCGATTTTCTTATGGAAATGCTGTGACGAGTAGATAAGTGTGTTGATTCCTGTGATCTCTTTTATCCTGCTCATTTGTTGTATCGTGTTGTCCAGATCGGTCGAGTTGAAAAAGTCCATGGCTATTAGCATCAACTTTTCTGTGGTGGGCATGATGAAGCTCACTTTGTCGATCTTGCCTAGTTCCCGAACAACCTCTTCTTCTGGTTCATTGCCGTATAGCTGTGCGCCTAGCCAGCAGTGGGTGGCGTTGAAAAAAGCCGCGCTTAAGTGGGTTTCGAATCCCAGCAGCACCCCTTCATCCTTTAGGTTTCTTACTCTGTTCTTCACCGTGTTCGTGGTAACATGAAGCTTTTTGGCTATGCTGTGATCTGACATTCGACTGTTGTTTGTCAACATCTTCAGAATGGAAACATCGAGATCGTCCAATTCATTCACTACCTAATATTTGGACACAAAACCTAAAAAATTTGTCCTTTTTTTCTCTGCCTTTTTCTTCACTGCTTATTAAGAAGCGCTGACAACCTTTAAACAAGCACGGTGATACGATATGGAGTTATTAGACGCAATAAAAACCAGAAGAAGCATCAGAGAATTTACTGGCGAACGGATTCCAGACGAGGACATAGAAAAGATCCTAGACGCAGCAAGGTATGCACCGTCGCCTGAAAACTTGCAGATGTGGCGATATGTGGTTATTAGAGACGACCAAGGAACGAAGGACTTCATTGCAGAAATCTGTAGAGAAGCAGCCCGCGGAGTTTTCGGCGCACAACCATACGAGATGACGCAGGGTAGAATCTGGTATCTTCCTGACAACATAAGACCGAGAGAATTCGAAGACCTGCGAGACGGTAGCCTATTCACCTATCCAAAGGATGCTGACACCCTCATAATCGGCTGCGCCTCTGAAACCTTTACAGACGCTTATCAATCATACCCACTTCACCTCATGGGTTCTGTATGCGTATCAATGGGTATGCTCCAGATGTGGCTTGTCGCCCATTCAATGGGATACGGCGTTGGTTGGACGGCACTCGCCACCACAGACCCAAGACATTCAGAATTGCTCTGCGAGAGACTTGGGATCCCAAGAAGCTGGATCCCTATAGGAACCATATGCATCGGAGTCCCAAAAGAGAAAAGAATGCTGGGACCTTCAAGGTTCCCCCTCGAAGGGGTGATGTACAGTGAAAGATGGGGAAACCCTTACACAAGATTGGCCTTCAGAAAGAGATGATAGAGATGAACATAGAATTGAAAACTGAGGTCAACGAAAAATTGAGTGAAATAGCCAGCGACTGCAACCTTCCCTTAGAAAAGACGTGCGAAATCATTCTTTCCGAGTTTGCCAAAGTAGAAGGCGGACGCATCTACGTCGGAAGATGGAAAGAAGAGGGAGGTCTAAGGTTTGTGGTCCAGTGGCCCTTCTTCACCGGAATTGCCAAACTGAAAGGAGAAGACTTGACGAAAATTGGAGTCAAGTCAAGGTGAAATGACATGTCAGCAAAAGTCAGAAAGGCTCCAAGCGGAGAATGGCTCGGCTTTCCTACGCTAAGTCTAGAGGACATAGAACACGAATCCTTCAAGATTGCCAAATACTTCGCCCAGTCTCTGGTACAGAACAGAAAAGGCAGAGTATACCTGATGTTGGACAACGATCTCTATCAAAAATTTTTGGACGCTGTGACAAAGAAGTTCGGCGACATTTCAGCATCCAACGTTGAAAAGGCCGCTCTAGTAGCCTTGAAGAGTTGGATCGAACGAGTTGAATCCAAATGAGCGAAACGAGCCCAAAGAATATTTTCGAAGAGATCGCGAAGAAGGCCAATAGCAGCAAGGAGGGAAAAAAGATTATGAAAGAATGGACTGGACCCTACCTTGGCAAGATCATTCAGCTCGAAACGGAGACGGAGCGATTCTATTTGGTGGTCACGGATCAAAGGATGAAGGTCTATGATGGAGAATATCCCAGTCCAGATCTCACCTTCAGAGGTTCCTCGCAAGTCCTTTCAGACGTGTTCACCGGCAAAAGAAGCGTAGGGGAAGCCATGAAAAGCTGGGACATTCTTCTGATGGGAGCCGGACACGAAGGATTTATACTAGGTAAGCTCATTACTACTGTTTTTCTGGAGGCTTGAAAGGTAATGGAAATAAAAAAGGTAGCCGTCATCGGCGCCGGCGCCATGGGGACAGGCATAGCTTACCTCTGCGCAACCAAGGGCTACGAAGTTTCCATAAGGGACATGAATGAAGACTTGATCAAACGCGGAATGGAAAAAATTAGAACCCTCGTAGCAACCGGTGTGGACAGAGGAAAGATGACTCCCAAGCAAGCTGAGGAAACCATGAAGAGAATCAAAAGCACTACGGACATCGCTGAAGCTGTGAAAGACGTAGACCTCGTCATTGAAGCAGTCTTCGAAGACTTGGACTTGAAGAAAAGAGTGTTCAAGGAATTGGACGAAGCTTCTCCGCCTCGCACCATATTAGCTTCAAACACATCAACGTTGAGCATAACCGAGATGGGAGAAGCGACCAAACGACCCGAAAAGGTTTTGGGCTTACATTTCTTCAACCCAGCCTACACCATGAAACTCGTAGAGGTGATTTGGGGGGAAAAGACAGCTGAAGAAAACACGAAAACCGTCACAGACTTTGCGATCTCCTTAGACAAGGAACCGGTGCAGGTGAAGAAGGACATTCGTGGGTTTATTGTTAACAGAATACTTGGCGCAGCCATGGGCGAAGCAATCTACCTCTTTGAGGAAGGAATAGCTTCAGCTGAGGATATTGACAAGGCTGTGGTTTCAGGTCTTAATTGGCCTATGGGACCACTGAAACTCGCCGACTTCGTGGGATTGGATGTTGTCTACCACTCAAGTAAATCCACTGTTGCGGAAATGGATGCAGAATACATTAGGAAGCGTTTCCAACCCTCCAAAATGCTGGAAAAGATGGTTAAGGAGGGTCGACTTGGCCTGAAAACCAGAAAAGGATTTTATGAATACTAGAAATAGCCAAAAGGAGGTGAAACTATCGTGGGATATAAGTTTATAACCTACACTAAGGAAGCCAGCTTCGCAACTCCAGAAGAAGAGAACATAGCAGTCATCACGTTGAACAGACCCGACGTTTTAAACGCCTTAAACCTGGAAATCTTGCAGGAACTCAACAGCGTACTCGAGGAGATAAGGAAAGACAACAAGATCAGGGCGGTTGTAATCATGGGGGCTGGCAGAGCTTTCAGCAGCGGAGCCGACCTCTCGGGGCCCACCGGTGACGAAGCGGTCATGAAGGAAAGAATCGAGTTTGGGCAAAAGGTCTTCGACAAGATCGAGGAGTTTGACAAGCCCGTTGTAGCGGCCATTCATGGGTACTGTCTAGCCGGGGGATTGGAGCTTGCTCTGGCATGCGACATACGAATCGCCGGTGAAGACGGTCGTTTTGCACTCACAGAAACAAACATCGGCCTAATATCAGCTTGGGGTGGCGTTGTTAGACTTCCAAGGGTCGTTGGAAGAGCTTACGCAGCCGAAATGATTCTGACGGCTCAAAGGATCGACGCCAAGGAGGCCTACAGGATAGGACTTGTCAACAAGGTGGTTCCTCCAGACGAGTTGAGGTCGACGGCAATGTGGACGGCTGGAACACTAGCCACCAAGGCTCCCATAGCAGTTAGGCTGGCGAAAAGAATAATGGCCAAAGCCTTCGAGATCACCATGAGAGAAGGAAACAAAATGATGACCGAAGGCGGTCTAGCCTGCGCAAAGTCCGAAGACATAATAGAAGGCGTCTCCGCCATGTTCGAGAAAAGAACCCCGAAATTCGAAGGAAAATAGTTGGATTCATGAGAAAGTTTAAGAAGCTGCATCCATGGCTGGATGTAACAGAAAAGAGGTGATAAATCTGAGTTTTGAAAACCTAAATCTCGAGAAAATAGAGAATGTCGCCAAGATTACTCTTAATCGCCCGAACCGATTGAACGCCATAAACACCGCCTTGAGGATTGACTTGTACAATGCATTTGAAAACATACGGAAAGACGACAGAATAGGGGCCGTCGTAATAACAGGGGCACCTAGAATCAAAGAAAAAGAAGGAAAAAAGGAGATAAAATACAGCTTCTCTGTAGGCTGGGATTTGACCGAAGCTACTGCCGGAGGTCCAGGAGCAGGTCCATCGGTGGACATAATGGAGTATATCCAAGATTTCGAGAAACCTGTAATTGCCATGGTGAACGGTTACGCCCTCGGCGGCGGTAACGAACTGGCAATGGTATGCGACCTCATATTCGCTTCAGAAAATTCCGAGTTTGGGCAACCAGAAATAGACAGGGGCTTTCTTCCGGGTTGGGGAGGAACGCAACGGCTGCCCAGACGAGTAGGCCTGAGCCAAGCAAAGAGGATAATCTTTACCGGCGACAGGATAAGTGCGAGGGAAGCAGAACTGATAGGTCTGGCAGATGTTGTTGTGCCGATGGATAAGCTGGAAGAGACCACAATGCAGTTCGCCAAGAAAATCGCAAGCAAGGCTCCCTTGGCAATTAAGCGTATCAAGAAAGTAATGAACAAAGGAATAGATGCCGACCTTAAATCAGGACTGGAACTTGAGCAGGAAGCGGTGGCCGCCCTCGTCCAAACAGAGGATTTCCAAGAGGGCATAATGTCCTTCATGGAGAGAAGGCCGCCTAAGTGGAAAGGGAAATAGCTGGGTATTATCTTCCCTTTCTCTTTACTTATTTTTTGAAAAACAGTATAGGAAGTTTGGGGCTCACCGTGCTACGTCATTCGAAATTCCTGAGTTCGCCGTCCAGCCAAGGATAGAGCTTCTTAAGCTTTCTCATGGATTCATCCACTTTTTCTTTAGGATACTCATATGGAGGTAGCTTGCCACTATTGTAGTCGTCGTAGGCTTGCATATCAAAGTGACCGTGTCCGCACAGCAAGAACAAGATTGTTTTCTCCTCGCCTGTTTCCTTGCATTTAATAGCCTCGTCCACCACGGCCTTTATAGCGTGAGCAGGTTCAGGGGCTGGTAAAATGCCTTCAGTTTTGGCGAACAATGTTGCTGCTTCGAAGGTTTGAATCTGATTGTACGCCCTTGTCTTCACGATTCCTTCTTTGTTCAGTAGACATAGGGTTGGGGCCATCCCGTGATAGCGTAGGCCACCGGCATGGATGGGTGGAGGTACAAACATGTGACCAAGCGTATGCATCTTGACCAATGGAATTATTCGGGCGGTGTCTCCGTGGTCATATGTGTAGTAGCCCCTTGTGACTTTTGGGCAAGCCGTTGATTCCACAGCCATGAATTCTGCTTCCTTCGGAGTTTTACCTGAAACCTTGTCGTGGTAGAAGGGCCAGTACAATCCTGAAAAGCTGCTTCCTCCACCTATGCACCCTACAATCAAATCTGGATAATCATCCACGAGTTCCAATTGTCTCTGAGCTTCTTGGCCGATGACGGTTTGGTGTAGAAGAACGTGGTTGACAACGCTTCCAATAGAATATTTAGCCTCTTCATGAGTAAGTGCGTCTTCCACAGCCTCGCTGATGGCTATTCCGAGGCTTCCTGGACTCTTCGGATCTGCTTCCAATATGGCCTTGCCGCTTTTTGTTCTGTCTGTTGGGCTTGCATGGACTTCTGCTCCCCAGGTTTCCATCATAACTCTTCTGTAAGGTTTTTGGTGATAGCTCGCCTTAACCATGTAGACTGTAGATTTTAGTCCAAAAAGCAGGCAACCGAAGGCCAGCGCAGAGCCCCACTGTCCCGCTCCAGTTTCCGTCGCCAGCCTTGCCATGCCATCCTTCTTTGCGTAGTAGGCTTGGGCAACAGCGGTATTTGGCTTGTGGCTTCCAGGAGGACTTACGCCTTCGTATTTGTAGTAGATTTTTGCGGGCGTCATCAACGTTTTCTCAAGATTGTTTGCTCTGTAGAGCGGTGTTGGTCTCCACAATCGGTATACTTCCCGCACTTCTTCGGGTATGTCTATCCAGCGTTCATCGCTGTACTCTTGTTTCAGGCACTCGCTGGGAAACAAGGGAGGGGGGAGTTTTACGGGTTCTTTTGTTTCTGGGTGTATCATGGGCGGCAACGGTTTTGGAAGATCTGGCAAGATGCAGTACCATTGCTTGGGAATTTCTTCCTCGTCCAGCATTATTTTTTTGGATGCCATGTGGCTTCACTTCGTTTTCTGTCTTAACGGTAACATTTATACCTTAAAGCACATATATAAGCTTTGTCGAACAATCCTCTACCTTGAGGGGCAGGCATGTGGAGTCAAATTGAAAGATACTTCAAAGACTTACCAGCACAACTAAAGGTTGCAAAACTTCTCTTCGAAAGAGGCTTCCAAATTAGAGAAGACGGCAAAGTCGTAAGCGGCGAAATAGAGATGCCTCACACCCAAATTGCGAAGGAGGTTGGAGTGGAACGCAGAGCCGTCGACAGCGCCGTTCAAACGATCCTTTCGAAACCTGAACTGAAAAGAATCTACATGAATCTTAGACAAGTGTGCTCTCTGCAGGAAGTAGCTCGCGAGTTTAACCTTGGAGTAATCGTTTTTGTTCCCGAAGACGCTCGCCAAACAGGCATCATAGCCAATGTCACGAAGAAAGTGTCAGAGAGAGGACTGAGTATAAGGCAGGCTCTGGCAGAAGATCCCAGCCTAAGTGCAAATCCTAGACTAACTCTAATCATCGAGGGAGAAATCCCTCCAGAATTAATCAGTGAGATAAGGAAACTGCCTGGAACCCGAAGCATCACAGTGTACTAGATGGTTTTGTTTGAAGGAGAAGGCGCCAGGGAAGGGGACACTTGGATCTAGAAGTTAGGTGGCAATTGAATCAAAGGCTTGTTCTAAGTCAGCAATGATGTCTTCTGAGTCTTCTATTCCCACGGCCAACCGCACCAGTTGATCCTTTATCCCCGCCTTCTTCCGATCCTCCGCACTAACAAAATAGTGAGAACAGGTGACAGGTTGGGTGGCTAAGGTTTCGGCTCCTCCTAGACTGGCGGCTATGAAACACAGCTTAAGGTTATCCACGAACTTCATTGTGGCTTCAAAGTCTCCATCGATCTCAAAGCTCACAACTCCACCGAAACCCTTCATCTGCCGCTGAGCAATCGAATGCTGAGGATGGCTTGGTAGACCTGGATAATACACCCTCTTCACTTTAGGATGCGCCTCAAGATATTTCGCTACCAGCATACCGTTGAAGTTATGCCTTTCCATTCGCAAACCAAGCGTCTTCAACCCCCGCAACAACAACCAGGCAGCGAGCGGATCAAGTGTTCCCCCAAAATGTCTGCGCATCTCCTTCAGTTTCTGAACAAAACTTTCGGGGCCGCCCACCACTCCCGCGGTAACGTCGTTATGCCCCCCCAAATATTTTGTCGCACTGTGAACGACAATGTCGACACCCAGCTGTATGGGCTTTAGATTGTATGGGGAAGCGAAGGTGCTGTCCACCACAACAGTTAATCCCTTCTTCCTTCCAAGTTCTGCAATTCTCGAAACGTCTACAAGCTTCAAAGTAGGGTTCGTGGGCGTTTCAGCGTAAATAACCCTCGTATTCTTTCGAATTGCTGAGTTAATTTCGTCGAAGTCCGTAGCCTCCACTAAGCTCACTTCTACACCAAACTTCGGTAAAACCTCTTTGAAAAATGTCAGAGTTCCTCCATATAGGTCTCTGGTGGAAACAACGTGGTCCCCAGAAGAAACCAAAGTAAAAATGGTGGTGGTTATAGATGCCATACCCGACGAAAAGACCGCTACATCTTCTGCGCCTTCAAGCTCCGCCATCTTCCTTTCAACAGCTCTAACGGTGGGATTACCGTATCTCGTGTATGTGTACCCTTCCGTTTTCTCGCTCATAACATCTATCAGTTCTTTGGTAGCGGAAAAAGCAAATACGGAAGTCTCATAGATGGGCGTGACAACAGCCCCGGTAGAGGGATCCCGCTTCTCCCCGGCGTGAACGGCTCTTGTTGAAAAACCTTTACCTTTCGAAACCATATCTGTCATCTCTCCTAGACATATGAAGCGCTGTTACAAATTTTATCTTTACCCATAGTTCCTGAAGCACCGTCGTGACTGGGACGGGCTTCCAAAGAGGGATCTCAACTCTTTGACCCTTCCTTCACCATTCTCACAAATCTCCTTTCCGCGCGAACGCGGTAGGCCAACAGGAGAGACACTTGTAAAGACTTTATATTTGAGACGGATACTTACCTGACATTTCTAGGAGTGTAAGCTGTGCCTAGCCTAATGGATTTGATAAAACGTGGAGAGACTTGCCCCTACTACACGCTTTTGAATATTAGAATCGAGGAAGTAAAGGATGGTTATGCTCGTTTGACCATGAGCGTGGAGGAGAAACACCTTCAGTTTTTGAAGACAGTTCATGGAGGAGCCATAGCAAGCCTTGCCGATTCTGCCGCAGCCTGGGCAACACTAGGTTCATCTGGTTTGGAGACCGTTCCTGTAACTGTTGAAATGAAAATAAATTTCTTGACGCCAGTGAAGTCAGGTTGCCTAATCGCCGAGGCTAGAATTGTACACGTGGGCAAGACAATTTCTTTGAGTGATGTGGAAGTGAGAGACGAAAAGGGAAAATTGGTGGGGAAAAGCCTTGTTACATACTACCTACGAGCTAGTCAACGACGATGATGGTAGCGGGGGGTTGATTTTCAGGAGGTTCTACGCCTCCTTTTGAACAACCGATCTCTGGGTCTCTCAGTCTGCTAGCCTATGAGCCCAGCGGGTTCACCTGGCTACCCCACCCCGCTACTCCGTGGGCAAATTCAAGACTCTGGTTGCCCTGAAATTACCCAACAGTATAACAATGTAACTTCGTTTAAAACTTTACTATAACCACAATTGTACGCGCGTTTGCAGGTTCCACTTTCTCCGGCGTCCCCGTCATTGGGTTAAATTGCTCTGATTGAATAATGCCTCGCGCTAAGGGTACAGCAACGTCCGCAGGCATAAAGAGTATTTCTTATCATAATAATGATAATTAAGATAACGTTTTTAAACAACTTATGTGCCATTTAATCTTCTCAAAACCTTTGCGGATCACATCCTAAGGAGGTTGCGTGTGGGAAATGCCACAGGAAACACGGATCGGCGTGTTCATCTGCCATTGTGGAGGGAACATCAGCGACACTGTAGACGTTGATCACGTCAAGGAAGTCATAGGTGCCCTTAAAAAAGTAAAAGTCGCTGACACTTTCGAGTATCTTTGCAGCAACCCTGGACAGGAAATTATCAAAAAAGCGATAAATGAACATAGATTGAATCGAGTGGTCGTGGCTTCCTGCTCTCCGAGGATGCATCTGGACACCTTCAGACAGGCGGTAAATTCTGGGGGAATCAATCCCTACCTCTTGGAAATGGTTAACATCAGAGAACATTGTAGTTGGGTTCACGACGATAAGGAAAAGGCGACAAGTAAGGCTATAGCGCTTCTCCGTGGCGCCGTCGAACGGGTAGGTTACTTGGAGCCCTTAACGCCCAAGAGCCTGAAAGTGACAAAAAAAGTCCTCGTTATCGGAGGAGGCATCGCAGGTATCTACTCTGCTCTTGAGTTGGCAGAAAACGGATATCAAGTGTACATGGTTGAGAAAAACCCTAGCATAGGAGGACACATGGCCCAACTCAGCAAGACTTTCCCAACTTTCGACTGTTCGGCGTGCATTTTGACGCCAAAGATGGTGTCAGTATCACAACATCCAAAAATCAAAATCTTCACCAACGCTGAACCCATTGCTGTCAAAGGCTCCCCCGGAAACTATGAGGTGAAGATCAGAATGAAACCAAGGTATGTGGACCTTGAGAAATGCACTGCCTGCGGAGAGTGCGTTAGAAAGTGTCCAGTTAAGAAGCCAAGCAGCTTTGAGGAAAATCTAGTCCAAGAGAAGGCTATTTACATACCCTTTAAGCAAGCTATTCCCAATGCGTATACGATTGACAAAGATTATTGCTTGTTCCTTACTCGAGGCGTTTGCCGAATCTGTGAAAGATTCTGTAAGGGTGAGGCCATAGATTTTACTCAAGAAGAAGAGATCGTAGACTTGAATGTGGGGGCTATTATAGCCTGCACCGGTTATAAACTGATAGATCCCAAGCTTTTTGGGCAGTACGGATTCGGTTTTCATCCGGATATTATAACAAGTCTCCAGTTTGAAAGGCTCATGTTGCAAGGTCTCCACAAGCCTTCCACTGGAGAAGTCCCCAAGAAAGTGGCTTTCATCCTTTGTGTGGGAAGCAGATCAACCGCTGCCAACGGATGTGGCTACTGCTGCAAAATAGGCTGCATGAACGCCATAAAACACGCCTTGTTACTGGACAAGTCGGTCCCGGGGGCAGAGCCTTGGATTTTCTATACCGACGTAAGGGCCCACGGCAAAGGCTACGAGGAGTTCTACGCCAAGGCTAGAGAGCACCTTGCCACATTTATTAGAGGCCGGGCAGCAGAGGTCATACCAAACGGTAACAGTGTTATCGTGAAGGCGGAGGATACTATTCTGGGAGAGCAGATTGAGGAGGCCTTTGATTTGGTTGTGCTCAGTCCCGCTCTCATTCCTAATACAGGAACCAAGGAACTGGCCGAGATGCTCGGAATTGATTTGGGACCTGACGATTTCTTCTTGGAGATACACCACAAGCTCAGAGGGGTGGAAACAAAGAGAGAAGGAATTTACATAGCAGGGTGTGCCCAAGGTCCGAAGGACGTGAGAGAGACTACAATGGAATCGTTGGCGACGGCATCGAAAGTTGCGACGTTTCTCGGAAAGGGAGAAATATCCGTTTCCCCGGAAGTGGCCTATCTTGTTCCCGGAAGATGCGACCTCTGCGGAATATGTGTTGATCACTGTCCGACCAAAGCTATTAAGAAAGGAAAAAAGGAAGTGGTAATCGATTCCATATCCTGTGTAGGGTGTGGAATATGCGTTCCTCTATGCCCCAAAGAAGCCATCGACCTTAAGCACTGCACTGAAACCCAACTGATTGCTAACATCCAAGGAGTCAGTAAAGAGGGAGAGACATCACCCAAGATAATTGCGTTCCTTGAAAAAATGACCGCCTATGCATCTGGCGACTTGGGCGGACAGAGCAGACGTAGCTATTCTCCGGAAGTTAGGACGGTTGGGGTGCCGAGCACAGGTCGTTTAGGCATAAAACATTTGCTACACGCCTTCGCATCAGGGGCAGACGGCATAATTCTCATTGAGGGAGACGACAGTCTGCTAAGAGAGGATCAGCTGAGAAACCGTGTTATTCAATTGAAAAAGGACCTAGGCAAATTCGGGATCAAGTCCCTTAGATTACAGTCAACCACTACGACCATTCCACAGTATGAGAAAATAATGAGTCTTTTCGACGCGTTTGTGGAGCGGATTTCGAAAATCGGTCCAGTGAGCCAAGAGAAACGTGAAGAACTTAGGAAATATCTATCGGGTGAACAATATGCAACACAATATGCAACATCAAAAAGATAAAAATGGTGAAGGAATGAAACTCGTTGCGTCGTTAACATCCAAGAGGAGCAGATCCTCCTTTGTAAAAGAACTCTTGAAGATGCCTGGGGGAGAAAACATACTTGACTGCATCCAGTGTGGTTTGTGCGCTGGCTCGTGCCCGACAAGGTTTGCCATGGAGTATTCGCCCATGCAAATCATAAAAATGATGCACTTGGGCATGAGGGAGAAGGTCTTGTCAAGTTCAACCATCTGGATTTGCTCGTCCTGTTATGCCTGTTACGCCCGTTGCCCAAGAGCCATAAACATCACTACCCTTATGATGTCTTTGAGAAACTTGGCCATACGAGAGAGTTTTGTAGATAGAAAAGGAGTAAAGCCCAAGTTTCACATATCTTTCTTTGAAATAGTGAACAAATACGGAAGAATGCATGAGCCTGAGCTTCTCACCAGAATCCTGAAGAAATCTGATCTTCGAAGTCTTTTTCACTTTGCAGGTCTCGGATGGAGACTTTTGAAAAAGGGAAAATTGCAGATACGAGCACCGAAGATTGAACAAGGCACCGACCTTTCCAACATACTTGAAAAGACCAGCGAGGAGGAATCCTAATGGATTACGCCTTCTATCCTGGTTGTGCAGTGGACTCGTCTTCCAAAGAGTACGGAGACTCATGCAAAGCCATAAGCAAAGTTCTGGATATAGAGCTGGTTGAAATACCTGATTGGAACTGTTGCGGAGCCATCGATGCAATCTACTCCTACAAACCACTCTATTCTGTGGCTCTCGCCGCCCGAAACTTGTCTTTAGCAGAAAAGATGGAAATGGACATCGTAACTCTATGCAGCGCCTGCTACTATACCTTATCTCGAACCAACAAACTCCTTCAAGAAGATTCTGGACTGAAAAATAAAGTCGAAAAGGCTCTCAGCAGTGCTGGTCTCAACTACAATGGCGGCGTCAAGGTAAGGCATTTTCTTGAAGTTCTTCTATCAGACGTCGGCCTCGAGAAAGTAAGTGCGAAGGTTAAGAATCCGCTGACCACACTGAACGTCGCGTCATACTATGGTTGTTTCTTGGTAAGACCACCAGACTTGACCAATTTTGACGATCCTGAGCACCCAACGAGTTTGGATGAGCTAGTCGAGACTCTCGGAGCTACCAATGTTGAATACTACGGTAAAGTCCGATGTTGTGGAGCCTCCCTAGGCGTGACTAACGAAAAGGTCATGCTAGAAATGTCGAAGAATATTCTGCTTAATGCTAAGGATGCTGGAGCCAACTGTATGATAACCGCATGTCCCCTGTGTCACTTCAACCTCGACGCAAAACAGAGGGATATCGAGTCGAGATTTGACATAAGAATGGACCTTCCCATACTTCATTTCACTCAACTGATCGGGCTAGCTTTTGGCATAGAACAAATAGAACTAGGACTCAACAAAAACTGTGTCTCTCCCAAGAGAACCCTTCCGAAATATGCAGAGAGGGTTACCTAGATGATTGAAGAAAGACTTTCATTCCGTGCACTCGATAGAGAGATTATTGAAACCGGCATATGTGCGGCGTGCTATGGATGTGTAAGTTTCTGCACCGCCAACGAGCTTAATGTCTTGGCAATCGAGAAGGACAAGCCTGTATATTGCGATGAAAAGAAGTGCCTTGAAGACGGAATATGTTACTTGATCTGCCCGAGAACTCCGGATTTGAACAAAGCAATAGAGACGAGGTTCGGGTTTAAGGAACCCATAGGCTCATATATCGCAGTTCGAAGCCTCCGAACCACCAATAAGGAAATCGCCGATGTTTGCTGTGACGGCGGAGCAGTGACAGGACTTCTAAAATTTCTGTTAGATAGGAAAAAAATCGATGGCGCCGTCCTCTCCAGGAAGGAAGGCCTATGGAACAATGAACCCATGATCGCGACGACCTTCGAGGACTTGCTTGAGTGCGCTGGATCCAGTCTGGCACAGTCCAGAAGTGTTAGGGATCTAGGAGACCTAACAACTTATGCACCCATCTTCAGCGCCATCAGAGGAATAAATCTGTTGGATTTGACGAAGCTTGCGGTCGTAGGCACTCCATGCCAAATACTGACGATTCGAAAGATGCAACTACTCCGAATCGTTCCAAGCCATATGGTGCGATTTACTATAGGCCTTTTCTGCTTCGAGAACTTTCTCATGCACAATGATGGAAGGAAATACCTTGGAAGCAAAATTCGAGCAAATCTAGATCAAGTTGAAAAAATCAACTTGAAAGATGATTTCATCGCAAGGTTGAAAGATGGAAGGATTGTACACATCGATTTGGATGATCTCGATCCCATTGTACGTTCAGCATGCCTTGCATGCACAGACTTCTCAAACTATGCCGCAGACATCTCAGTAGGCGGACTCGGCTCCGCTGACGGTTACACCACCTTACTGGTACGGAATCGCGCCGCTCAAAGGTTGATAAACCAAGCTATTGGTCAAGGATACCTCGAGGAAACCGAACAAAAAGGAGCGCAGGAAAAAATCGAGAGGATGGCTGAGAGAAAGAGAAATCGAGGAAAGCGGGTGCTGTCTGCGAGAAAAGCTAAGCGTGGCTCAAGGCATGCTCGTTTGCACAAATGATTTCAGATGACGGATTTAATTGATTTTTATCACAAATATAAAACTATAAATAAGACCTTTCGCGAATAATTAATTTGGAGATGTGCGTAAATGGCCTTAATAAGTCACAGGGAATGTCACCTGATCGGAGTGAAGAATGAAGACCTCAATAGATTTGTCGAGGAGATCAAAACTTTCTTGGAAGAAGAGAAAATGCCAGAGGACTATGTGATAAATGTTTACAAAGACGCAGTGGCATGTTGCGGCTATTATCCAATAGGAGTCGCTGTCGAAATACAAGGACCGAAAAAACAGCTTATAGAAGACATGGACCTAAAGATGTATTCCAAAATCATAGAAATTTGCGAAAGAGAAGGCATTGAATATCACGAATGCAACCCCCTCGAGGTCGCGCGCACAAGCTCGTAGCCAAGAGGGACTAGGCTTGGTTTTTGTCTACATTTTAGGAAAAGTAGAAACGGGGAACGAGATAGACGTTCTTGACTCATTCAAAAACGCCAGTCAAGTAAAGAGAGCAAGCCTTACCTATGGGACCTTTGATATATGCATCGAAGCGCAATTCAAGACTATGGAAGAACTAGACGATTTCGTATTCAATGTAGTAAGAAAGACCCCCGGCATAACGGATACCGCTACCCTGGTAGCAGCAAAGACCCACTCAAAATTGAGTTAAGTTCAGCGCCTTGTTTTCAAGCCTCTCCCAGCGAGATAAGCGAGTCTGACCTTTAGCAACTGTTAGTGAAATTACTGGACCATATAGTTCAGAATTGTCGAAGATTCTGGAGAAAGACAGAGCTAAAGGTTATTATTATACTTATCAATTGAACAAAAACATTTATAGTCACGTGAAGGCCTTTACATTACTCCGCTCCTTCGAAGGACACTGAAATGCCAGTCACTAGGGCCTTTGTTGCACCGTATGAAAAGAAGTTTCAGTCGTACATAGAAAGCACGAGACATTCAGTAGAATCTGAACTTTCAAGCCTTATTTCAAGAATTTCCGACCTGCGACTTTATGAGAAAATAGGTTATGCCTTGCTATCCCATGGAAAGAGATTAAGGCCTTTAATGGTCATACTCAGTGCCGAAAGCGTTGGAGGAAACCGAGAAGACGTCATGCCGTTGGCTCTAGCCGTTGAACTATTACACACCGCAACTCTTGTCCACGACGACATTCTAGACCAAGACAAGTTTAGACGCGATGTCCCTTCGGTTCATGAAAAATGGTCTGTAAATGAGGCCATTCTAGTCGGAGACGCCATGATATCCCTCGCAATTCTCTTGACAGCCGATTATGGTAAAGAAATACTGAAAATCGCATCAGAAACTGGTCTAGCGCTTTGTGATGGCGAATACATGGATGTGTCAATAAAATCGACTGAGATGTCTGAAAAGGAATATCTAGAGAAAATAAGAAAGAAGTCTGCCTCACTATTTCAAGCTGCAACTATTTGTGGAGCCATAGCAGGAGGTGGCTCTGACCTTGAAGTTAGTTGCCTGGCAAATTTTGGAGAACATTTCGGAATGGCTTACCAACTAAGCGATGACCTTTCAGACATAACCTCTTTGAGAGATGGCATTCCAAAAGATCTTAGAAAACGCCGAATTAGCCTTCCCCTGATCCATCTTTTTAGGTCAGTCAGCTTGGACGAAAGAGAAAGGCTTCTCCAGAACCTTCAAATCTTGTCAAGTAAAAACAAGACTTCTAAGAAGAGTGCCCTAAACATGATTTTGGAGAAGCTAAAAACCAATGACTCTCTTGGTTATTGCAGAAAGAAAATAAACAAATACGTTGACAAATCAATCGTTGATATTCAGCCCCTCAAAGACACCAAATTCAAGTCGCATCTTGCTCAAATGGCAAAAACCCTCAGACTAAATGGAGTGTCTGCGCAGAAGTCAAACGGTTGAAGAACGTGAACATAGATTGCCAAAAGGCGTTGGTGGGCGATCGAATCATCTTTCGCAACGCGCGTAAAATAGGCAAAAATTTGTCAAGTATATGACACAAATAACGATAAATACTAAATGATACGGATGGGGAACATTAATCGATGGCAACGATAAGATTGTATGATAATAATAATAAATATGATAAATAAGACTGATAGAATTTAGATGAAAATAATAAAGAATATATATGACGATTTTGATTATCTAATATTCCAACATGGAAAATGAAGTGAACGGCTTGAAGGAAAGAAAGGCTTACGAAGCGTTGTCAAGTGTTTCGAGACTTGATATCCTGAAGCTACTGCACAAAAAGCCTTTGAGTGTCGATGAAATTGCAGAGTCAGTGAATCTTAAGCCAATCACCATACGACACCACTTGCAGTCTTTGGAAGATTCAGGGTTCATTGAAAGTTACCAAGAAAAAAGTGGAACTGTGGGAAGACCAAAAGTCTATTACAGGATCGCCGAAAGGCCGACGATTGTGGGGTATCCGAAACGCCGTTATCTAACTCTATCCGACGTTATGATAAGAACCCTTCAATTATTGATTGGATCAAAAAGAGCTGGCAGACTTTTGAAAAGAGTTGGAAACAACATGGGTGAAAGCGTGGTAAAGGAAATCGAATCCAGACATGCCGTGAAAGAGTGGTCTCCTGAAGCTTTTGCAAATCTCTTCATCAAAGGATATCTAGAAGAAAACGGGGCAGAGCCAGAGATTGTGGAGATCGAAAAAAATCTTGCTGTGTATCGCGTACACAACTGCTTATTTCTTGAACTTGCTGTCAAAATGCCAGAAATGATGTGTGATATACTCCATGAGGCGTTCCATGAAGGAGTCTCCAATGCTATTGGTGGGAAAGTGAAAATAACTCGATTGACATGTAAAGGACATGGCGACTCCTATTGTGAACACAGATGCGAATGGAACACGCGCGCGCCCTAATGAAAACAAATGCATGCGCAACCATTGCGTGGTGCGACACGTCCTCTACAAGACATATAGTATCGCGTATACGATTGTTCCGCTCAGGAAGCTGATGTACCACAAAATAAGAGTTGTGAGACCAAGTTTTCTGTGGGTGGGCCTTCTTTTCCCTAACGCAACGACATCATTCTTCTTTTTCCGCCATTGATATGCAAGGAAAGCCTGAGAAATCGCTAGGACAAGGACTAAAACCGAAAGGATCCCATGGGGGACGACGACCCCTCGATAGAGAGTAGCGAACTGTGACGGCGGAGAGGGGACCTCCTCCTTGACCAACCTACTCACCATGTAGCTGATCACAAAAACAATGTTTGTTGTCACAGCAGCGCCCATTACGACGCAATGTCTTCCTTTTCTCTTTTCATAGAAATACCCGATTGTGAAGAGCAACGTGGTCAATATCTCTAGAACCAAGCCTAGATCCGAATAGATTGAAGCTCGCGTTCCAAAAATCCCCGTCAAGTTCAGGCACCACGGGTTTTTCAAGCTCTCGCTCGCGATCGAAAACGTAGGAAGAGAGCGAAAAAGATGACTATCTCAATGAAGGCAACGGCGATTAGCACGGGCACCATGTCAAACCCAATGACCCAAAAAGCTTCTGGATCTACGTTAAGAAGCTCATAAACCGGATCAAGGACACTTCCTTTACCTGCCATGTGCCCCCCAAAGCTTCCTGTTAGAACCGTGAAAAAGAACCCAGCAAATCCTGCGAACACGTATACGGTCGCTAATGCACCATTTTTCCACAAGTCTTCGCTATATTTTGATCTAATTACAACGAAGAGGATCCAAAGTTCTGTGGCGAAAATGGAGAACATGACTTTGGTTAATCCCAGAGAAGAGTTCATGAGAGTTTCAGTAGGCCAGACATAAAAACCAACGATTGCAGACACCACAAGGCCGACAACTCCGCCTATTGCCGCCACATAGGCTGTCGGTTCTGTGTATCGGGCTAATTTCTCGATCAACGAATCTAAAGGCCAAAAAACGCCGTACCATTTGCTGGTTCTTCTTAACCTTCGGTGAAGTCGGGCTACAACCATTGCAAGAGTGCTGACAGCTGCCAGTGTGAGCATTCCTCCGTGCATTTCTATTAGCATAGAGTGTAGGGCTCCGAGATCAACCACTTTTACACCCTCCAATAGTCACAATGAACATGACTTCCTTTAGATTCACTCTTCTAGTCTTATTCAACTTTGCTTCCCTCTCTTGAAGCGAGCGCTGGCTATCCCAATGGCAAAAAGCAAAGTTAAGATTATCATTAAGGATCCGATAGCGACTTGTAATGTCCAGAGCCGGAAGAGTTCTTCTTTCGAAGGAACTCGAAATGTTTGAGATTGAATGTCGCTGCCTTCTTTGTCGTCGGTAACGGTGAGCGTTACAGTGTATGTGCCAATTTCTGTGAATGTGTGGGTTGGGTTTTGCTCTGTTGAATTGGTGTTGTCTCCGAAGTCCCAAAGCCAAGAGGTAATGTTGCCATCCGCATCCCAAGATCGATCTACGAATTCTATTGTCATGCCACGCCTAGTGTGAAGAAAATATGCATTAGGCAACAGGTTTTCGATGCCAGGTTCTTCAGTTGTAACGGTCACCTGAAAGGTAAGTGTCCCACCTTTTCCTCCGCCACCTGCCGCGAAAACCTGTACCGTATATTCTCCCTGAACTGCTGGTGCAATGATGTTAAAAATGCTCCTCACCTTGCTTACCGTTGGATCGTTGTCGTTGAGGTCGTTGTCAATGACCTTGGACGGTGTGAAAGCGAAGATGGGATTGTTGGCAACATCTGACCATATCACAGTGAGTTCTTGCGAGTCCCCCTCCGCGTCAACCTGCACTCCGAACGACCTTGAAGCGTTAACTTCCACAGTGTCAGTAACATTTGAGGTGACTGATATTCCGCCTCCCGTATGACAAGATAGACAATCCTCCCCGAACTGCGGCGTTGCATAGAGAGACGCGGTTAGAGTCAGTGAGAAGCTAAGTGCTAAGAGGATTCCGAGAATGATTAACCCCTTTTTGGTGACCATCTCAGTCTTTCACCGCACGCACTGTTTCAATTCTTTGAAAATAGGAAGGGGAGAAAGGACTATAACTTTTATGGTTTCCCTCGTCGAACAAGGAATACGATTGCCGCTCCGACGATGAAGCCTATGGCTAGGCCCAATCCTCCGTATAGATAAGGAACTGTTTCTGCCGCTGATTCCAGGCCACCGATTTTTTCTTCCAAACCTTCGATATCCGATTGAAGCGTGGATGTTTGATTTTGAAGTGATGTGACTTGGTTTTGAAGACTCGAAACTTGAGTTCCAAGTGTTGTTGCTTCGCTGGCTAAAGCGGCGGCTCTGGCTTCTAGCGCCGTAGATTCTGCTTCACTTGCTAGGTGTGCCGCTGCGCTCAGAATTGCGAAGGTTTGTTCTGGATTGTGGAAACCTTCGCTGCTATCTCTTTCCACGTCGTGGATGTGGTCCTCCGCCACTTCAACCATGGCCAGTAATTGATTGATTTCTGTTTGGTTCACTCCGCTTGTTTGGTTTGCAATAGTGAGAGTAGCCTTCGCGTTGTCGATGGCCTGAGTAACGTTGGTTACGAGTTCTGTTGTCAACCCCTGAATTACCCCTAGTTGCGACGTAGCCCAGGATTGAGTGTGACATGTTGAGCATACAATTGGTTCTTCAGCGGTTGTTTGGTTATAGGGATAGTACATTCCGTATACCCCCCAAGTGTGATTAATCATGGGGCTTACAGCACCGTGGCCAAAATGTGTACCCTGGCCATGACAGCTTGTACATTCCAATCCTGCCATAGAGTGTGCACTGTTTTCGAAGACTTCAGCCTGAGAGTGACACTGACCACACAGTTCTGTTGATTCTTCGTATCTAAGTTGAGCGTCATATGTATGACTGTGGGGGTCATGACAAGTGACACATGAAACACTCTCCAGATTCGTGGTGTTTAGAGATATGTCCTTTCCTAGAGAACCTTGAGCTGTCATACAGCTAAGGCAATAGTCAGCTGCATGACCTGAATCTAGAAGATCAGTTAAGCTCTGGGCATGTGCACTCTGCCAATAGGAATTGTCGTGGGAAGATCCGGGGACATGACATAGTTCACAAAGCGTTGCAGAGTAATCGAGAACCATTTGGACATCCGGACTTGAATGTCCTTCCTGATGCGGTCCGTGACACACTTCGCATTGTATGTTCAGGAATTTCTCTGGGTCAGTGGTCATCTCAGGCCATGACTGATTGGCTGCTCCCAATGGATCAAAATCATTTCCCCCAGTAACATGGCAGTTGCGGCATGAATCCCTAAAACGTGTTTCATTATATACTCGACTGGGCGTCCCTGCTCTATTACTGGTTGAGCCAACACTATAGAAGTTACCTGATGCGTTTTGGATGAGCCTAACCGCATAGGCGTGGTTGGTCTGATTCCAACCTTCATAAACGTTGGGGTGGCATGCCGCGCACGATTCAGCACCTACGTATTCGGAACCTCCATTGACGGCGGATGTCTTGTACCTTGAGAACGATAGTGACATTCCTACAAGAATTACGATCATGAATAGAAATAACTGCGTCTTCTTGCCTTTTTTCATCTGATCTCCCCTCAGCCTGCCCTAGAGAATAACGTTTATTCTAATTCAGGATATTTAAATCTTACTTATGATAATAATCATTTGTTTTTCGACAGGACGACCGCATCTAATGTAGAAGCATTAGTGACTTTCAATCACTGCTAGCTTTTTTGGGCATCGGTCTCACGATCTCCTTAATCAATGGCATAGCCATCCCGATGCTAAGCAGTGTTACTCCGGCCCAAACAAGATGAACCATGGGAATCCTCTCCACGCTGACCACCAAATCCTCAGGAAGAACTTTCTCACCACCAAGAGCTTGCACCAGCGAGTTATACATTGATTCTGTGTGATGCATGCGAATGTATATATCTCCTGTCGAAGTGCCAATTATCGACGGTCCAGATACGATTCCATAAACGGGGTAATAGCGAATCCACAGAGCTCCATGGTAGATGTTTCCTGCCTGTTTAATTGTGACATCCATTTTCAACGCTGAATGTTCTGGGATGCACCGTCCGAAATCCATGGAGTGAACGTTTCCAGTGCCGTTGTGAACGGTGAAGTTCTTCAACTCTATTGTTAGCCCTAACGTTTCTATGGTGGTGTTTGGTTTCGCCGGAAGATCGCCGCTTACAAGCTTGGCGGTGGAGCTGAAGAAGACACCTATCAACGTGATTATGATCGCAAAGTGGAGAAGACTTCTCCCGAACAGACGAAGAGATCTTTTCTTCCTCCCAAGAACCTGAACAAGCCGGTATACTACAGCAAACAGCGAAACAATCAAAAGTGGAATCCCTAGATTCGCCAATATATGGGGTGTTGGCCACTGCATCTGAACTAATACGGCGCCGGCGCCCAACGCACCGGCCAGTAGTATCGCAAACTCCTTGAAACCTATTCTCTCGTACATGCTGCAGCCAACCAACGCTGCAACAAAGACCAATACAAAGGGAAAATTCCAGTTGTTATAGAAGTCCATGCCAGTGGCCATAGGATTTTCCAGAAAGATTCCCCCAATAACTGGGAAGGCTACCCCCCAGAAACAAATGAGGAAAACAAAGATTAAAGACCAATACCCTGCGAAAAAAGACACCGAGTAAAGGGAAGATTTTTCAACCTCTAAAGAAAATAGCGGCTTCTCTATTCCTCTCTTTAAATAGAAGAAATAGACAATCATGACGAGAGTCAGAAGAAGGAGAGCCGGTCCAAGGGGCGAGGCTCCGAACGCGTGAACCGACACGGCCAACCCGCCTCGAGTCAAAGCAGTGGTGAAAATCACAGTTGCAAAAGTTAAAAGAATCATGAATTCACCCGCTAGGCTTTTACCCTTTTTGGAGACTGGACCAAGGTGAAAATACGCCGTGAGAGCCAACCACGGCAATAGCGACGCGGTTTCAACTGGGTCCCAAGCCCAGTATCCGCCCCAACCCAACACCTCATAAGCCCACAAACCTCCAATGGCGTTTCCAAGAGTCAAGAGCAACCACGCTCCTTGGAGAGAAAGCTTTAGCAACGTACCTTCCACTTTTTCTCCAGTCTTCATTCTCGCCAGAACCAGAGCAAATGCAAGAGTGACAAGGACGTAACCCGAGAATACTACAGGTGGATGGATAAACATCCAGAAGGTTTGCAACAAGGGATTAAGACCCTGGCCATCCATTGGCGCTCCCTGAAATCGTTCAAACGGACTGTTTATCAAGGTGAGGAGCAAGAAAAAGATGAGAATGAAATCCAGTATCCTGTAGGCGATTAATCGAAAAGAACCGCTTTCCTCATACGTCTTGAACCTGTAGGCAAAGTATACGATGGTCATAAGAAACGTCAAGAAGAGCATTGAACCGCTCATGCCAGCCCACGTGGCATAAACCTTGAAGGAGGTCGGCAAGCTCGACGAACTATACGAGTAGACTACTCTTAATGTAAAATCGTCCTTCAAGAAGGCCTGCAAAAGCATTAAATACGAGGCGACGATAAGCCCACATGCTAGAATTGACGCATAGAATCCGTATTCAAGTTTCTTCCTCTCACGGGGCTTGACCTTTGACGATTGAATCAAGTCGAAGAATAGTAGAAGGCAAGCGAAGACTAGGAACAGTTCTTCGGTTTCCATCCTGGTTTCCCTCAAACGATCGAGTTGCCTTGCAATCCGTCAAGTTGTTTTTAAACTTTTTATAGTTATGATTGGAATATTTCTGTGAAGCGAGGAGAGGTTAATGATAATCCGGGATTATATTTACCTTTCTATTACCGTGGTCGTAAACATTATTGCGAGTTACGCTGCTTTTGTTGCTGCTCCTCCAGAGAAGACTATGGGAGATCTTTATCGAATCTTCTACATTCACACACCCGCCGCTTGGGTCTGTTATCTCACACTGGGCGTTTCATTGCTGGCAAGCATATTGTTTTTGGTCAAAAGAAAAATCGCATATGACAGTTTGGCGGAAGTTTCAGCCATTTTGGGGCTTTTGTACGGAGTCGTGGCGTTGATAACGGGTTCCATTTGGGCAAACGTTGCTTGGGGAGTGTACTGGAATTGGGATCCGCGGGAGACAACCACGCTTATCTTGTGGATAGCCTACATGGGCTATGTTTCCCTGCGACTCTCTATCGGAAACGTTGAAAAGCGGGCGTTAACTAGTGCAGTATATAATGTTCTTGCCTTCTCCACGATTCCACTGAGCTATTTGTCCATTAGACTTTGGCAGTCGCTTCATCCTCTTCCTGTAACTGGAGGATTGAGCCTGGACCTTTCAATAACTCCGCCGATGATGGAAACACTACTTTTAAATCTCATCGCGAGTTCTCTCGTTTACATATATCTGTTAAGGATGACTCATGATGTTCGGTCTCTTCAAAAACGAGTTGATGTCTTAGCCTACGAAAGAGGAGGGTGAAAGGTTGGAGTTTGAGCTTTTCCTTGTCTCAGCAATCTATTGGGGATCCATTTTAATCGTTTCTATCTGGCTCACCAGACGACTCTCTGACCTCAGGAAAAGGTTGGTGGACCTGGAAAAAGGAGGCACTTGAGATCAAGATCAAGTACACCTACATCATCGTCATCGTTCTTATCGTTCTCAGTGGTGTACTGGCATACGACGCCTTTTCTTCATACATCAACCCCTACTTGACGGTGTCTCAGGTGGTGAGAAACAGCTCGACTTACCTCAACGAAGACATCCAAGTGTTGGGGACAATTTCCAACGGATCCGTCTCCCGCAAAAACCGCTCTATGGTTTTCAACCTCATTGACGAAGAATCTGCGATCAAAGTGAATTACACGGGAAGCCCGCCTGATAACTTCCAAGAAGCCGAACAGGTCGTTGTAATTGGAAAACTCGTTTCTCGAGGCACCATTGAGGGATACGATATGCTTGTTAAATGCCCTTCCAAATACGAGGGAGAAGGAAAATCGTTGCTTGGCGACCCCATGTTTATGGCAGCCATCCTGTTGGGAACTGGAGCGATTGTCGGCACAGTTGTGTCCATGACCTTGAAAAGAAAGCATGAATAAAGTCGAATCACATAGACGAGGAGGACGGGACAATAACTGTCGCTGTTGAAATTCTCAATGTCTCAAAAAAGTACGGTTATATATGGGCCCTGAAGCCGTTCACAATTGAAATCGATGAAGGCGAATCCGTAGCTGTCTTGGGTCCTAACGGAGCGGGAAAGTCAACGTTGATGAGGATCCTAGCTACGCACGTTCTTCCATCATCTGGCGTAGTAAAGATTCACGGGCGGAATGCCTTTAAGGACGGTGAGATTGTGAGAAAGCGAATAGGCTTCGTGGCTCACGAAAGTTTTCTCTATGACGAACTCAGTGTCGAAGAAAATTTGCGGTTTTACGGAAGGCTTTTCTCTGTGGACCAAGACGACCCGGAATTAATTGACTTCTTAAATTTGAAGAGTTGGCGCAAGGTTCCCGTGAAGCAATTGTCGTATGGTTTGAGGAAAAGGGCAGACATAGCCAGGGCATTAATTCATAACCCAGACCTAATTTTGCTTGACGAACTTTTCGCTGGATTGGATGAAGAAACCCGAAACTTTTTAGTGAGTTACCTCAAGACTCTAAAAGGAAAAACTCTGTTAGTGTCATCCCACTCAGTTGAATGGGCAAAACAACTCTGCAAAAGGAGCCTTTTTCTTGAAAAAGGAAAACTGGTTCAAGACACCTTTTTCAGGTGACACTCATGGGTTTTTTCTCAGCGGCTTTTAGAATAGCTGCAAAAGATCTTGCGGTGGAGTTCAAGAGAGCCTATGAAATCCTATCTATTCTAACCTTTTCAGTGAGTTCAATTCTCATTTGCAGTTTTGCTTGGGGTGGTGCCATAACTGCTAGTCCAGAGGTGACTTCAGCAGCTTTGTGGATAATCCTTTTCTTCGCCAGCGTTTTAACCTTCACGACGTCTTTCACTAGAGAGATGGATCGAGGAACTCTTGGAGGCCTCAAAACCCTCCCATGCTCACCGGCATCAATACTTTTTGGAAAGATCCTCTACGCTATGGTGCTACTTCTCCTTGTGGAAGGAGTGATGCTTCCCTTCTCTTTTGTATTCTTGAATCTCAAGATCCCTGGAGGACTTTTGGATTTTCTGCTTATCTTAATACTCGGGGTTACTGATCTGTCAATAGCTGGTTCCTTTGTTTCCGGTCTCGTTATGTTTTCAGAGGGAAAAACGCTCCTTCTATCCTTTATACTTTTTCCCGTTTGCGTCCCCGTGCTTATTCCGTCGGTTCTGGCGACCGTCAAAATCATAAACAGTGCCGCTTCAGTAGACGTAATGTCGGAATTAAGATTACTCCTTGCCTTTCTGCTTTCTGTTGTAGCCGTGGCGAATTTGACTTTCAAATTTGTGTTAGAAGAGTAGGTGACTCCGTCTAACTAGTTCTATCGGCGGTCTTGAAATTCTCGTTCTTGCAAAGAATGAAACTGAAAAGAATAGAAGAACGAAGATCCCAAAATCTTCAAAGTACCCACAAAAGCTTGATAGACAAGCCAAACCAACTGGCAAGAAAAACGGCTGCACACATGCGTGCCTAGAAAGGGACAAGCTTAATGTTTATAAGTGTCATAACAATCATACTAATTTGCTGAGGGAGAAAAATGAATAAACTTGAAGCTTTAATTTCGGCATTTGTTATTCTCTTTGTATCTTTTATGGCAGTTTCCACTACGATTCTAGCCAAGAGCGATGGAATCTCAGGGTACTCCACGGTCGGATGCACCTGCCACTCTTCAAATTTCAGCCCAAGCGTAGGAGTTACAATCTCTGGGCGAACTATTGTAGTACCTGATACGACGTATGCTTACACTGTCACTGTGAGTGGTGGGCCACTAGCAGCTAACGGTTTGGATGTTTCAATTACCAACGGTACGCTTGCCGTTACGGATTCAACAAATACTCAATTGCTGGAAACAGAAATCGTACAAACCGTCGCTGGAATGTCGCAAATAAGCTGGTCATTTGATTGGACATCGCCTTCAACTTATGGAAGTGTGACTATGCATGTTGCTGGCTTCTCAGGTGATGGTGATGGGAGAAAAGATCAGGACGACCTCTGGAACACGGCTTCTTTGACTATAGTTGTGAGCGTTCCTGGTGATTGCGATGGCGACCGAGATGTTGACTACGACGACTTTATAGTTTTGGCTGGAGCCTACGGATCTAGCAGCGGAGATCCAGCCTTTGTTCAGGCCACGGACTTCGACGCCGACGGCGACGTTGACTACGACGACTTTATTGCTCTCGCTGGAAACTACGGCAAAAGCGTATAGCTTTGGCGCATGCACACGAAATTCTATGATGGACGCGCCGCGAAAACATTCTTCCTGACTGTCTTCGCTCTATCAAAAACGACTGGAACGGTTACAGCAAAGAGGAACATCAGTGGGTTAGGGACAAGTCCATAGGATTTCGCTCCTTTGAGAGAGACTCGGCTTGCTTTCGGCAACACTTTGATTGTGTCGCTGCCTTCGAATGGTGTACCATCGTAGAGTTGCATTGTTAATGTCAGAGTCACGTTTCCAAACGCTACGTTATGATCAAGAAGATAGTCACTTACCGACATTCTATTGAACTTAACCATCAAGTCAAGAATTGTGTCACTATCGTGGTCTCCAACGACAGATTCAAGGGGCTTATCAACCCAGAACGGATCAACTGGAATGGTTCCATTCAACAGTATCGTTGCTCGGTCAACATCATCCACATCATAGCCTTCAGGAAGCTCTATGTAACAACTTACCCATCTGCCATGGCTCTTAAGGTTTAACGTATCCGGGTCAAGATCCACAGATGCCTTGCCAATTAGGGCGAAAGTAACGCTGACTGTGCCGTCGATATATGAGTTGTCATCGGTATCTGTCTCCCCGGAAACAGTGCTTGCCACGGCCTTTATTGTGTAGTTTCCCTCAGAGACTCCTAGAGTATTCCATGTGAAGTTTAATCTTACTTCGCTGTGTGAGGCCAAGTCTGTAACGGTTTTGGTTTCGATCACTGTGGTGTCGTAGTATGAGGTTACGTTGAAGGTCTCGGACATATCGCCTTCATTTTCAAGATCGACGTTAATGGACAATGAATCGCCAATCGTTACCTCTGTCGGAAATGCTGTGACGTTTGTGATCTTTATGTCGTGTTCTATTGCCGATGAAACAGTTATAGAAGCTGTGTCTGTGTCGTTCAGCGCATCATTATCCACGACGGTGAGTTTCACGAGATATGATCCTTCCACTGCGTAATCATGCGCTGCGACTGGGTTGATTTCGCTGAGGATTGTGCCATCGCCGAAGTCCCAATCGTAGCTGATTATGGTTCCATCTGGATCATGGCTGTCTGTAGCGTTGAATGTCACCGTCTCATTCACAACTGGAGTTTGAGGTTCAAATGTAAAGGAAGCAACGGGAGGCTGAAGCTGGAGAGTAGACACGGTGACTTCTTGAGTAGCACTGTCTGATAGGTCATCGTTGTCGGTAACGGTTAATGTAACACTGTAGCTGCCGTCAGCCGTGTATGTATGAGCAACAGTTACTCCAGAACCAGTAGTTCCATCACCAAAATCCCAATCATAACTTACAATGGTACCGTCAGCATCATGGCTAGTAGAAGCGTTGAAAGTCACTTCTTCATCCACAATCGGAGACTCAGGTGAAAAAGTGAAGGAAGCAACAGGGGGTGAAACAACGATGACTGTCACTGTGATCGTCGTCGAATCCGACGCTTTATTGCCATCAACGTTGTCTCCGGCTCCCCACACATCGATGGTATAGTCACCCTCGGTGGCATCGGTAGGCACCGTTATTGTGGCGGTGAACATTTCAATATGATCTGGATCTTCGCGAGTCTCCGTCCAATACCATTCTCCGTCAGTTTCTGTTGAATTGCCAAACGCATAATCTTCCGAACCAGTCCAGCCAAAAGGCAGTCGAAGGGCAGAACCAGTGAGGCCTTGATGATATCCGGCTCCATTCACCGTTATTGTAAAGGCTTGGGATGTTTCACCTGGCATCAAACTCAACTCTGACACACTCGCAGTGGTTGTGACACCAACGTCGAGATCATGACAGCTGCTACAGGCTTGGGCAAAATCTGGCCATGCTATTACTGACGGAGTTTTCATGTATAACACTGCGGCAATTCCCATACACAATGCCAATGCGATTAGGAGAAAATTCAAAAGTCGGGACTTCTTCAAATTGCTAATCTCCTGACCTCTTCCATTCTAAAATCCTAGAGGTCCATTTTATATATTAAATCTTGTGAGGTTAAGTTATAGAAGTATCATCTATTCAATCTTCTGGCGCAGCTATTTGTTTTTTTCTCAGCAGCTGTTCTTTCTCTTTTGCATCCGCAGTGGGGTGGAAAGAAGAAACGAGATCTCGTGCTGGTCATGCCGCAACTTTTTATTGCGTGCACGTATGAGCCAATACACGCAAATGGAAAAGAACCGTCAGTGTCTAATTCTTGGTAGAAAGCTTTTTTGCAATAACATTTAATAACATTTAATATGTTTTGATTCACCACAATAGATCAAAAAGGTGTCATGTTAGAGGGACGAAAACTGTCAGGGAAAACTCAAACCAAGACAGCAACCTTTCTGGTATGGATTAAGGAGTTGAGAGCACCCTTTTTTACAGCCGTTTTGATTCCAGTGATCCTCGGCACCGCAGTAGCTTGGTTTTCGTTCAGAACTTTTAACCTGACGTATTTCGTCTTGAGTTTGATAGGCGCGGTGTGTGTAAATGCTGGAACAAATCTTGCAAATGATTATTTTGACTACAAGAGTGGATGCGATTTCGTCGACACCGATTTTAGTTCACCATTCAGTGGCGGAAGTGGCTTACTTCCTAGAGGTATCCTAAATCCCAGAAAAGTGTACATCGCTTCTCTAATTTCCTTCATTTTCGCTGGCCTTATTGGAGTAATCCTTGCTGTGACTCGAGGGTGGGTTATTGTCGTTCTCGGCCTTACAGGAGTCTTTTCAGGATATTTCTATACGACTCAGTTGGCCCCACGTGGGATTGGCGAGTTCATTGTAGGTCTTAACTGCGGACCACTCACAGTCGCAGGAAGCTATTATGTGCAAACACAAATTATAGCTTTAGAACCAATAGTTGCATCAATTCCTCTAGGAATATTGATTCTCGAAGTGCTCTGGATAAACGAAATTCCAGATTATTACGCAGACGCCAAGGCTGGAAAAAAGACTTTGGTAACTAGAATTGGAAGAAAACGGGCTGCGGATGTCTATGGCCTGCTCATGTTTTTCACCTACGCTGTAATACTGTTGGGGGTCTCCTTGTCGCTGATGCCGGTGCTCACTTTACTTTCATTTCTAACGGCTCCACTGGCCATAAGAGCAGTGTATGTGGCCAGGAGAAATTATGGAGATCCGCGAAAGCTTATTCCGGCGAATGCTGGTACGGTTCTCGTGCACCTGTTCACGGGTCTACTGTTGTGCATAGCATACGTTGTCAGTGGCTACATGGCGGGCTTATGAGAAATTGCAGGTGCAAAAAAGAGCGCGCGCGCACGCCAGTCTTCGAGAAGAATTCGTACATGAATGGTGAATTACATGTGTCTTGTTGACTATAGACAATTGGCCAAAGCTCTTAAGACGCCACCTATGTTTGCGGATGTACTTCCATTAATAGTAAAACAAGATGAGGTTGAACTACTCCTTAGACTCTCAGAAAGAGAGCAGTCGATTGATGAACTATCCAGATTATCGAATTTATCAAGCAATTCAACAGAATCAAAGGTTCACAGTTTATTTATCAGAGGTTTCCTCAAGAAGAGAACAAACGGAAAAGCACATTATTCGACAAAATCATTCGAGAGGATAGTTGATAGGTATATTTCTGAGGGCAGAGGAAACGTTTTAGGCAAATATGTCGTTGCTCTAGCAAACTACCACTTAGAAGAACATGTAAAACGGGGAAGAACCAACCCTTTTCCTGAAGGAAAAGTGTTCCCTGTTCCTCAGGCTGTTCTGGAACCGGTTACGATCATCCTGCCCTATGAGACGGCTATTAACGTTCTAGAAAATGCGAGTTCATTCTCGCTTCGTGACTGCGAGTGTCGAGTGGCATATAAGAACTGTCACCAACACATTCGAACATGTCTGGGACTAGACGAATTCTCCGACGAACTTGTAGAACGAGGAGTTGCAGAAAATATCTCTCTTGAAGAAGCAAAGCGAGTCTTGCATCTAGCGAACGAACACGGCCTTGTGCATCAGGTCCTTTACACCGATTGGCTTAGAGGTGAAGCCTTCGACATCTGCAGTTGTTGTCCGTGTTGCTGTGTATATCTAAGAACGCTCATGCACTACGGCGTTAAACATCACATAGCAAAATCGGGATTGACAGCAAAAGTTGATTTAGACACATGTGATGGTTGTGGCACATGCATAAAAAGATGCATCTTCAACGCGAGGAAACTTGATAACGGAAAAAGTTTCGTTATCAAAGAAAACTGTTATGGATGTGGCCTTTGCACCACGACATGTCCCTCGGAGGCAACGAAATTAATCTCAGAAACGTCTTAACTTTCTTTGAAGACAAACATCGTGCACTTCGGGATCTTAATGTGGAAGGCAAATAAGGATGTAACACCGTTTTTCGTCAAGCTTTGTTCAGACAAAGCTGCGTACGAAGTGAAACTTCGACGAAAAAACTATTTCGACATGTACCGGCTGAAGCAACTATTTGAGGCAGCAAGGGAATATGAACTGCTCGTTTACACCCCCCACATCATAATCATAAAAAGTTGCAAAGAAGCTGAAATAACATTCTCCAAGGACGGAAGAATTCTGATCAAAAGAGTTCTCAACAAAAGCGAAGCCGAAGCAGTAGCAGAAGATGTCCTAAGAATAGCCTCAGAGGCTGAGGCCAAATGAAAGCCATGTACATGGACACATAGGAAAATCAAGCTTCAAGGATTTCGGCATTCTTCATGCCCCGTTCAATCATTTTCTTCACGTCAAGTTTCTCTTCAGCATCAAAGACCTCTTCCAGAGACGCACGAGTTCTAGGTGACTTAGGAGTGGCACTGCAGCAAAGACCCGGTCTCGTCGACAGTTCAAAGGTTCCAATCTTCCTGGCCAAACGCTCTACGTCCAGTTTGTCCATGGCCACCAGGGGTCTCAAAACACAGGTGTCTGTCACGGCGGTGTTTTCCACACGTATGTTTCTCAATGTTTGACTAGCGTGTTCGCCAATTATTTCTCCTGTTACTACAGCATTGGCTCCCTCTACTGTTGCGACCTTCTCAGCTAGTCGGTACATCATCCTTCGACAAAGAACACATGTCAATTTCCTAGGGGTATTTCTCAAGATGTCTACCAAGTCAGGACCATGAGGAATTACATAAACCTTCAGCCTCTGCTCACGTGAATATTCCTTCAGCTTCTTTATTGTATCCAATGCCCGTTGCTTAGTGGTTTCACCAGTGAAGGGATAATTGTCATAATAAATGAATATGGGAACACAACCTTTCTTGATGAGCAGCCAAGCAGCAACAGGGGAATCTATTCCACCGGAGACCAAGCACACAACCTTCCCCAAAGAAGCCAAATCATCTCTCACCTACTGTTCTTCGTGCGCCCAATAGGGAATCCGCGTTTTCAATTATATATGCTCTCTTTCTCTATGAAATCAAACGGAAGCACGCGCGGCGCTTATTGTGACCATTGTTGGGCACGAATATTTATGGTTTTCATCATAAAAATTGACAGCAAAATGTATAAATAGTATTATTTATTTCATAGAAACCTCTAATAAGCTTCATCAAAGTGGCTTGGAATGGAAAAGAAACAGACAGTTGATTTTGGTGATCTCGATCCGAATTTCAAATATGAAGTTTCTAGCCAACCAGGTGGTGAGAACGTGAAGCAATGTTTTCACTGTGGCATTTGTGCAGTTTCATGCCCCGTAAGGAGAATCGACAATGATTACAACCCAAGAAAGATAATCAGAATGATTCTATACGGGATGAAGAAAGAACTACTTTCCAGTGAAACCATATGGAAGTGCGTACACTGTCACACCTGCTATGAACGGTGTCCTCAAAATGTGAAGTTTGCTGAGGTTGTTGAAGCACTAAAGATTCTTGCAATAAGAGAACTGGAAAAAGGAAACATCGAGATCAAAGGCCCAACGTTCTTGTTTGATTCAACCTTCGCAGACAGCATAAGACACTACGGAAGAGTATTCGAGACTGGGCTGATGACGAAATATATACTGAAAAGGAAAGACCTGAAGTTCATGCTGTCGTATTTTCCACTGGGATTAAAGATGGTTCGCAAGAGAAAACTAAGCCTGTTTCCGAAAAAAGTCAAAGACCTCAAGGAGATAGACAAGCTATTCAAAGAGACTCAGGTGATGTGAAGGTGAGAATTTCTTATTACCCAGGATGTTCACTTGAATCTTCTGCAAAAGAATACCAACTATCTGCAAACGCCGTTTGCGAGAGGCTCGACATAGAACTCGTAGAAATTGAAGACTGGAATTGTTGCGGTGCACTAGAAGTTAGTTCACTGAATCCCCTGCTCTCGTTGGCTTTGCCGGCCAGAAATTTGAAGATTGCGTCGGAAGAATCAGATAAGCTGGTAGTGACATGCAATGCATGTTTAAATAATCTTGTCAAAGTCCAGTGGAGGCTCTCTCAAAATGGAGAATTGAGGAGAAGGATAAATCAACTCTTAAACTACAATTTTCGTGAGTTAGAAATAAAGCATCTTCTAGATTTGTTTTTGAGTGACATAGGCCTGCAGAAGATAAAAGAACGCGTACAAAAACCGCTTAAAGAGTTAAAAACTGTTTCCTACTACGGTTGCCTGATAGTTAGACCATCCAAAATCCTCAATTTTGATGATCCAGACGACCCGGAGCTACTTGACAGACTCGTTTTAAACTTAGGTGGAGAACCCCTAGAGTTCTTTGGCAAAACAAAATGTTGCGGCGGAGGTTTGCTAATGACAGATCAGAAAACGCCTTTCGAATTGACAAAAGAGATCATCGCCGAGGCGAAGGAACGTGAGGCACAGTGCATCACTGTTACGTGCCCGCTTTGCCATATGGCCCTTGAGACCTTACAACACAAAGTCATGGCGAAAATAGATAGCAAACGTGAGATTCCCATTCTTTATTTCACGCAACTTATTGGGCTCTCATTCGGGATTCCTCCAAAGGAACTTGGTCTTCACAAAAACATGATTTCCGCGAAACCCGTAATCGACTTCGTCAAGTAGATTGAGATTGGTGACACTCGTGCAGCCTGTGGGTGCTGTAGCTGTAATCGGCGGGGGGATATCAGGAATATATGCAGCTCTCGAACTCGCAGAGTCAGGTTTTAAGGTGTACCTTGTTGAGGATAGACCCACCATCGGGGGAAGGATGCTCCAACTCGATAAAACATTTCCAACGAACGATTGTGCGATCTGCATTCTGGCTCCCAAGTTGGCTGAGGTTTCGCGTCATCCAAACATAGAGTTACTCACATACTGCGAATTGCTTTCTGTTACTGGGAAGGCAGGGGATTTTGAAATCGAATTGCTTAAGAAAACGAGGTTTGTGGACAAGGAAAGGTGTACTGGATGTGGGACATGTTCTTCTAAATGTCCTGTAAAGATTTCAGACGCAATGAACGAGAACATCGGCCTGACAAAGTGCATAAGAGTTCCTTTCCCCCAAGCAGTTCCACTCGTCGCCTTGATCGACAAGGAAAATTGTCTTTATTTTACCAAAGATGTTTGTCAAATATGTGAGAAAGTGTGCGAAGCCAAAGCTGTGAACTTCACTCAAAAAGACGAAAGAGTTAGATTAAGGGTTGGAAGCATAATCGTTTCCACTGGCGCAGAAGCATATGATCCAACACCCGAAACCATGCTGAATTATAAGCATGAGAATGTAGTCACATCAACCGAGTTTGAGAGGTTTCTGAGCGCAAGTGGACCTACAAAGGGATCAATAATCAGGCCTTCAGATGGATCAAAACCAAAGAAGATCGGGTTTATCCAATGTGTTGGGTCGAGAGACCGCAGCATAGGCAGAGAACTGTGTTCCGCCGTCTGCTGCATGTACGCCACAAAAGAGGCCATAGTCGCAAAAGAACACGACCCAGAACTAGATGTGTACATATTTTTCATAGACCTGAGGGCTTATGGGAAAGGGTTTGAAGAGTTTACAAAAAGAGCTGAGGATGAATACAATATCAAGTACGTCAGATGTAAAGATGTTGAGGTGAAAGGACACATAAACAGTGATCTGCTCAAGATCTACTATGAAGATCCCAAAGACAACGAATTCAAGACCGTAGACCTCGATCTCGTGGTCCTGTCAGTCGGGCTAAGGCCTCCAAAATCGCTCAAAAAGCTTGCCGAGATGTTGGACCTAGAATTGAATCAATACGGTTATGTAAAAACAAGGCTTGACAAGCCAATGGAGACCAACATCGAAGGCGTATATGTTTGTGGGACAGCTCAAGGTCCGAAAGATATACCGGATTGTGTAGCTCAAGCATGTGGAGCTGCTGCAAAGGCAAAGGCTCTGTTTCCATCAGCTAGAAACAGGTTAACCACCGAAAAGGAATTTCCAAAAGAACGCCAGATAAAGGAAGAGCCCAAGATAGGCGTCTTTGTTTGTAACTGCGGCATTAACATTGGAGGAGTTGTAAATGTGCCCGAAGTGGTTAGATACGTTAGCACACTGCAGAACGTTATTCATTGTGAAGAAAACCTCTACACGTGCTCACAAGATACACTGGAAAGAATAAAGGAAGTCATAGAACAAAAGGAATTGAACAGAATCGTAGTTGCATCGTGCACTCCCAGAACTCATGAACCTCTCTTCCAAAACACAGTGAAGGAAGCCGGTTTAAACCCATATCTTTTCGAGTTCTGTAACATCCGCGAACAGTGCTCTTGGGTACACATGAATCAAAAGGAGAGGGCTACAGAGAAGGCTCAAAATCTAATAGAGATGGCGGTTGCCAAGGCAAGACTGTTGAGGCCCCTCCAAAGACGAATGATCCCTGTTACTCAGAAGGCGTTGGTGTTGGGCGGAGGCATATCTGGAATGACTGCAAGCCTAGACATAGCGAATCAAGGGTTCGAGGTTTACCTGGTTGAAAAGAGTGCGGCACTGGGAGGGTTCGTCAAGAACATATGGCAAATCCAAGATGGAACCAAGACATTTGAGATCCTTAGAGAAAGTATTCAAAAAGTGAAGAACCATCCGCGCATAAAAATGTTTTTTGAATCAGAAGTGGAGGCAGTAGCCGGTCATGTTGGGAACTTCAAGGCCTCAATAACCACTCCTAAAGGCTCTAAAGAAATCGAATTCGGAACCGCCATTATTGCTGTCGGAGCCGATGTACTTCAACCTACGGGATACTACAATTATGGAGAAAACGGGAGTATAATCACTCAAAAAGACTTGGAGCAGATGCTTGAGAAAGGTTTCAACGCAAAGACCGTTGTCATGATCCAGTGCGTTGGTTCCAGGGAAAGTGAAGGCAGAACCTACTGTTCCAGAGTGTGTTGCAGTGAAGCGATAAAGAATGCGATAAACATTAAGAAGATGAGCCCAGAAACGGACGTGTACATACTGTACAAAGATGTTAGGGCCTATGGAATCTGGGAGACCATCTACAACACAGCAAGAAGCATGGGCGTAGTTTTTGTTAGGTATACAGATGAACATAGACCAGTTGTAGACCCTGAAAACCTATCCGTCATAGTTGATGAGCTGCTTTTGCAGGAAAAGTTGGTGCTCCACCCCGATTACGTGGTGCTGAGCAGTGCAATTACTCCACGCAAGGATTACGAAAAAATCAGCAGGCTATTTAAGGTACCTTTGGATCCCAACGGCTTCTTCTTGGAGGCTCACGTGAAGCTCAGGCCTGTTGACTTTGCAACCGACGGAGTATTCGTTTGCGGAACCGCCCACTATCCAAAGATGATATACGAGAGCATAGCGCAGGCGAGTGCAGCGGCGTCAAGAGCTACAACAATTCTCTCAAAGGATTATATCGAAAGTGAAGTGATCATAAGTCGCGTAACTGATAAAGAAAAATGCGTAGGCTGTGAACTTTGCGTATTCTTGTGCCCATTTAATGCTGTCGAAATTGGTGAAGATGGAAAAGCAGAAGTCATTTTGGCAGCATGCAAAGGATGCGGTGTTTGTGCCGCGTCATGCCCCGAAAAAGCCATCAGTGTAACACATTTCACTGACCAACAAATCATATCACAGATCAGGGCGGCAAAGGTGGTCTCATGAAAGAAGAGAGTGATGAAAAAGATTTTGAACCATTGATAATTGCATTCTTATGTAACTGGTGTTCTTACGCAGGAGCGGACTTTGCCGGGGTCTCGAGGTATCAGTATCCAACGAGCATAAGGATAATCAAGGTTATGTGCAGCGGAAGGGTTGACCCATTCCTAATTTTTGAGGCCTTTCGCGAAGGAGCCGATGGTGTCTTGGTGGCTGGGTGTCATCCCGGGGATTGTCACTATATAACGGGTAACATGGAGGCGCAGCAGAAGATGAAACATGTCGCGAGGGTTATTGAAAGAAGCAAGATTCCTGTACAACGATTTGAATACAAATGGATTTCTGCATCAGAAGGAAAGCTTTTTGCGGACACTATCACCGAGTTCACTGAGGAACTGAAGAAACTCGGGCCTATTTCCAAGGAAATCATAGACGGTGTTCCCACCATGGATAAGATAGTTGCTGCTGAAAACGAGTTTCTAGACTTCACGGTGAGGTGGATGATAGGTAAAGAGAAAGTACTCCGAGATGAAGGAAATGTGTATGGCGAGAAACTCGATCCAGATCACTTGACAAGGATAGTCGGGGAGGTTGTCGAAACAAAATATCTGAAATCTCTAGTTCTGAGCTTGATCAAGGATACGCCGCTTTCAGTTGCCGATCTCTCAGAAAAACTCGGAATTGAAGGAAAAGAAGTCTTCGACTGCTTGATGCAACTGAAAAATGAAGGATCCGTCAATATAGTTGGCTTCAAGGATGATTATCCCATTTTTCAACTAATAGGGTGAATTATTGACATGAAAGGTTCTGTTCTTGTCGTTGGTGGGGGAATAGCCGGGATTCAAGCATCCTTGGACCTCGCAGACTCAGGTTTCAAAGTTTACCTTATCGACAAAAACCCGAGTATAGGAGGAACAATGCCTCAACTGGACAAGACATTTCCAACAAACGACTGTGCCATGTGCATCTTGTCCCCAAAACTTGTTAACACATACAGACACCCGAACATAGAAATAATAGGTAACGCTGAAATCGTTGATTTCAGTGGCATTGCAGGAGATTTTAAGGTAAAACTGCTGAAAAAACCGAGATATGTCGACCCGGAAAAATGTAATGGCTGTGGAGACTGCGCAAGAGCGTGCCCAGTTAGGGCTCTCGATGCTTTCAACAGAAACCTCAACAAAAAGAGCGCTATCTCGGTGATGTACCCCCAAGCAGTTCCTCTGGTTTACTCCATCGATAGAAACGCATGTATCGGATGCGGACTTTGTGAGAAGAATTGCAAGAGAAAAGCGATAGACTACAACCAGAAGACCAGTCCAACCGAACTAAATGTTGGAGCAGTCATTCTTGCTACTGGTGCAGAACTTTTTGACCCATTGACCATGAAAGAATATGGATACCGCTACCAAAACGTGATCACAAGTGCCGAGTTTGAAAGAATTCTAAGTGCCAGTGGCCCCTACGGAGGTGTTGTCCTTCGTCCTTCAGACGGAAGAAGACCTAGAAAAATCGGGTTTATTCAGTGTGTTGGATCGAGGAACCCCAGCATAGGTAGGGAACTGTGTTCCGCCGTCTGCTGCATGTACGCCACAAAAGAGGCCATAGTCGCAAAAGAACACGACCCAGAACTAGATATAACAATCTTCTACATAGACTTGCGCGCTTTTGGAAAAGGATTCGAAGAATTCACTGAGAGAGCAACAACAGAGTATGGAATCAAATACATAAGATGCGAGGTTCCAGCAGTGTCTCCCAACAAAGACAAAGGGGGCCTAACAGTTTTTTACGAGGACCCTGTCACCAACGAACTTAAGAGCATGGACCTAGATCTGGTCGTCCTCTCTGTAGGATTAACACCACCCAGCACTTTGCTCTCGCTTAAGGAAATTATAGACCTGAAACTAAACGATTTCGGATACGTTAACACCAAACTAACAAGTCCCGTAGAAACTAACCTTCAAGGAATATATGTTTGTGGGGCATCTCAAGGACCCAAGGATATTCCTGACTCAGTAGCACAGGCGAGCGCAGCAGCAGCAAAGGCAGGTGTGCTTCTATCGTCTGTGAGGAATCAGCTCATTACAAAGAAGGAGTATCCAAAAGAGAAATCTATTCGAGAAGAACCTAGAATTGGCGTCTTTATCTGTCACTGCGGCATAAACATCGGAGGAATTGTAGATGTTCCCCAAGTGGTCGAATACGTGAAAGGATTACCGTATGTGGTTCATGCCGAGAGAAATCTGTATACGTGTTCTCAGGACACTCAACAAAAAATAAAGGAAGTCATTAAAGAGAAAGATCTGAACAGAGTCATAGTAGCGTCCTGCACGCCGAGAACTCATGAATCTATATTCAGAAACACCTGCAGAGAAGCCAGTTTGAACCAATACCTTTTTGAATTCTGCAACATCAGGGAGCAATGTTCATGGGTTCACATGAGAGACAAGAAGGGTGCGACAGAAAAAGCAAAGGACCTTCTCAGAATGGCTGTCGCAAGGGCCAGATTTCTACAGCCTCTTCAAACTGAGTTAATTCCTGTAAAGAAGAACGCTCTCGTAATCGGTGGCGGCATTTCAGGGATGACAGCGAGCTTGGACATTGCAGATCAGGGCTTTGAAGTCTATCTTGTAGAAAAGCGAGATCGACTTGGCGGATTTATGCGAAGCATAGAAGAGATACAAGATGGGAGTAAGACAATCGAAATCCTGGAAGAGATAATAGATAAGGTTGAAAACAACCCGAAAATCACAGTATTCAAGAATTCAGAAGTCATCGAAGTCAACGGTTTTGTCGGAAACTTTAGGGCCAAAATCAACACAGAAGGAAAAGTTTCAGAAGCAAATTTTGGAGCCGCCGTAATTGCAGTTGGGGCGGAGATGCTAGAACCCAAAGGCCTCTTCCACTTTGGAAAGAGTAACAAAATTATTACTCAAAAAATATTGGAGCCCATGATAACTGGAAAATGGATGTGGGATGAAAAGAAGGGTGTAAAGACTGTCGTCATGATCCAATGTGTGGGTTCTAGGGACGAAAACAGAGCATACTGTTCCAGAGTTTGTTGTACAGAAGCAATAAAGAACGCTATCAGAATTAAGAAGTTAAACCCAGATACGGAAGTCTACATACTCTACCGGGACATACGCGCATATGGACTGTGGGAAGCATTGTATAGAGAAGCGAGAGACCTCGGAGTGGTCTTCCTGAGGTACACAAATGAAAACAAACCATCAGTCAATCCAAAAAATCTGACAGTCGAAATGTACGATCCGATGTTCAATCTGAATCTCAGATTGAGGCCAGACCTCATAGTTCTAAGTAGCGCAATAGTTCCGGGAGATGATTATGAAAAACTAAGCAAGATGTTCAAGGTTCCTCTCGATGCTAACGGCTTCTTTTTGGAGGCTCACGTGAAACTTAGGCCTGTTGACTTTGCAACCGACGGAGTATTCGTTTGCGGAACCGCCCATTCGCCAAAGATGATATATGAGAGCATAGCTCAAGCGAGCGCAGCAGCTTCACATGCCTGCACGATATTATCGAAGGATCACATAGAATCTGAAGGCGCCATAAGCGTGGTTAACGAAGAAAAATGTAAGGGCTGTGGTACTTGTGTCGAAGTATGCCCTTTTAAAGCAATAGAACTTCAGCCAGAGGAAATGATCCTAGAGAAGGTTAAGTTTCAAACAAGGAAGGCCTATATAAACCCCATTACGTGCAAGGGTTGTGGATCATGTGCCGTAGCATGCCCCGTCGGAGCAATAACTCATCAACACTTTTCAAAACAGCAAATTGAGGCAAGCCTTGAAGCGGCCATAACAAAACCTCAAGAGCCAAAGGACTTACTCAGTACACCAATCGTGGTAGAATCAAAAACGCTTGTATAGGCAGTATCCCAAATCAGGTTTACGTGATCTCTGGGGATTTCATTATTATGTCAACCTTAGCGGCTGCACAGCTACCCTGCGCCATCGAGTACGCGATGTCTTTTGGCCCGCTTGCGGCACCGGCAACAAAAACAGCTTTTACGTTCGTGCTAACCGGTCTTTCCACTACATGGAAAAAGCCTGAATCTGATAACTCAAGATTTAACTTGTCCTTGAAAAAAGCAGTCGCTGGATCAGGAACTCCCCCTATAGATAGCACCACAATGTCAGATTCGAGGAAGACCAAATCATTCTCCAATGTATCTTCGACCTGAACCACAAGAGAATCTATTCCTTTCCTAACTCTGGCGGGTCTTCCTCTTAGAAACCGAATGCCCAACAATCTAGCATTACTAAAGTCAAACTCGCTTTCATAGGGAGTTCTTATATCCATATACAATATGGTTATCACAGCGTCTGGATGCATTTTCTTGATTTGCTGTGCGAACTTGATGGCATACATGCAACAAAAAGAGGAGCAGTATGCATTTGTGTTGCTATCCCTCGAGCCGACACACTGGATTATGGATATGCGATTTGGTTTCATCGAATCTGAAGGTCTCGCAAGTCTTCCCTTCTTGAGCATTTCTTCTAGCTCCAAAGAGGTTATCACATCGCGGTATTCGCCATACCCATACTGCTTTAGGGGTGAGGGATCATAGGGCTTGAATCCAGTGGCTAAGATTATAGCATTCACAATGAAATTATTTTCTTCATTTGAACTCTTCACTTTAACTTCGAATTCTGGAAATTCTCCCGTAATATCTAAAACTTCAGAGTTTTTCATGACCATTATGTTCTTCTTTTTCTCAATCTTGCCTAGGAGACTCGAAAGCAAATCAGATGATTTCTCACCCGTCGAGAAGAGGTCACTCAGGTTCCTAAGGTTTCCTCCAAGTTCGTGCTCTCTCTCGACCAGAAAAACACGGTAACCAAAATCTGCGAGGTCAAGTGAAGCTTGGATACCGGCAACCCCAGAACCAACCACCAATACGCTACCCATTCATATTATCTCCCTTTATCCGCATAGGGTTAGGTCCCAACTCTTTCACCTCGACTGTGAATTCTCTGATTACGCTCGCAAACTTCGGTCCTTCAGAAGCAGATATCCATTCCAATCTCAGTCTTTTGATTTCAAACCCCACGTATGCTAGGGCTTTCATCGTTTCCTTTATCCTCTTTTCGGTATTGTAGTTGCCCTCAATATAATGGCAGTCACCAAGATGGCAGCCCGCAACTAGAACTCCGTCTGCCCCTCTGAGAAAAGCCTTCAAAATGAAGGCTGGATCAACTCTACTTGAGCACATCACCCGTATTATCCTTACCGTCGGAGGATATTGAATTCTACTAACTCCCGCTAAATCCGCTCCCGCGTAAGAACACCAATTACACGCGAAGACCACAATTCTCGGTTCAAATTCGCTCACAGTCATCTGTGCTCACCTTTGTCAATCAATTTTGACAAGAAAACCGTTAGATCTTCAACATCCACTCTAAAATCTTTCATCGGCGGCTTCTCATTCTTTACACAATTCAAATGTGCACAACACTTAGGGCATGCCGTGACCAGGATTTTTGAATTTGTATCCATCGCTCTTTCCAGTTTTTCCACCACTAGAAACTTGGCCTCTTGGTTGCATGAAACCCATGCAGATACGCCACAGCATTGGGCATCTTCCCTCGCATAATCAAGCTCTTTAAGTGTGAGGCCTTTCACATTCGACAGCACGTTTCTTGGCGCATCGTATACATCCATGTGTCTGCCAAGTCTACACGGATCGTGATACGTAACTATAGTGCCATTAGTTTCAATACCCAATTTATCCCTATTCTTCTCAAGTATTTGGGAGATGTGCATTACCTCTATATCAAGTTCGTAATCTTTCGAAAATGTTCTAAAACATTCTGCACAAGAAGTGACGAGAGTTTTGATGCCACTGTTCTTCATTTTGTTTTCGTTATACTTCCTCAGGACGTTGAAGGTAGCGCTGGAGCCCTGCCAAAGTGCGTCGTGTCCACAACATTTTAGGGAAAGAATTCTGGGTTTGATGCCGATCCGATTCAGCAGCCTTACGCTTGACTCGCCAATCTCATGAAAATCTACGCCCACATCCAAGAAACAGTCAAAAAAGTCGAGACAGCCCGGGAAATATGCAACGTCACTGTTTTGATCTGTCTCGCCTTTGAAGTCCGTAGGCACCCCTTGAGCAGCGGGGTATTTAGCCATGATTTCACAGATCAAAGAAAAGATTGATTCATGAGCAATCGCCTCTTCATCAACTTCTTGCTTCCTCAGGTCTCGAACGAAGTCGAGATAGTCAACTTCTTGTGGGCAATACTGTGAACACAGTCCGCAGGTAAGACATTCCCACGAGACCTTTCTCTCATTCTGCAGCAAAAACTTGTTAATCCTGAAGCGAGGTGAATAAGTGGAAATCCGCCTTTTTGGGCAAATTCCAGTACATAACCCACATTGGTAACATTTATTTACCAGCAACATGTTTTCCCCCCCAAAGTTTGTTTATTTGAGCCGCGACAGCACCTGCCTGTGACAGAGAATAATCGATATCCTTTGGACCACACGCGGCTCCAGCAACAAAAATTCGATTTGCATTCGTTCCGGAAGGTTCATTGTGAACCTTGAAAAATCCCGTATCACTCAATGATGCCTTCATCATTTGACTTAGCTCCTTTGTTTCTGGAGTGGGAATTCCCCCAATGGAAAGAACAACCAACTCAGATTCGATACTGCGCGTGTCACCGGTTAAAGTGTCCTCGAAATTGAGAACCAATTTGTTGGACTTTTCAAAAATCTCAGCGGGTCTGCCCCTGACAAACTTCACGCCGATGTTTCTAGCATCCAAGTATAGATTCTCATAGATGTATGGGGTTCTGATATCCATGTACATGACACTTACGTCTACGGCGGGATATTCTCTTTTGATAATTAGTGCATTCTTCACAGTTGACGTGCAACAGAAATTGGAACAGTATCTATATGCCTTGGCGTCTCTAAATCCAACGCATTGAACAAATGTTACAGATCTTGGTATCTCAGAGTTCGACCGTCTTACCAACTTTCCTTCTTTCATCATTCTTTCTAAGTCTATTGAAGTCACAACATCCTTGTACCTATTGTATCCGTATTCTGTCTTTTCGCTTGGGTCATAGGGGACGAAGCCCGTTGCAAGAACTACTGCATCGACATTGAAGGTGTCACTCTTTCCGGAGTTATTAATTGTAACTTTGAAAGCATCGATCTTTTCTTCAAACGCAGTGAGAGTTGAGTTCGTTAGGACTGATATGTTCTTTTGTGTTTTTGCCTTTTCTTTGAAGTTACTGAGAAACTTTTCTGCTTTCTCATTTGTGGGAAAGACTTCATAGAGATTCTTCAGATTGCCTCCTATTTCTCCTTCCTTTTCCATCAAATAAACGCGATGGCCCATATTGGCCAAGTCTAGCGAACAGTGCATTCCAGCGATGCCGCCGCCGACTACCAACACGCTAGCCATTGGAAACCCCTGACTTTTTCAAGAACTCTTCCGTTCGTATCTTATGGACAGCGTCAAGCCCAAGATCCTTTGCTTCAAAACCAAGAGCCAACCCCAAAAGTTCGGCGTAGAAGAGTACCGGAATGTTCAATTCCTTATTGAATTTCTTTCTGGCGACAACTTGCCCCATATCGAATTGTTTGAAACAAAATGGGCACCCCACTACTATCGCATCGACTTCACCTTTTCTTTCAATAGATTCTATTGCCAATGATTGGGCAGCATCCAAATCACAAAGTGACAGAACCGATCCGCAACACTGTTCGTTACCCACGGGCTTAACAATTTGGGCTCCAGTTAATGCTACAAGTTCTTCAAGCTTTCTCGGATTTTCAGGATCATCGAACCTGAGAACATCGCTTGGTCTGAGGATGTGGCAGCCATTGTGACAGGATACGGAGACGCCATTAAAGTCCAAGACTAATTTTTCCTTGATCTTTGAAGGGCCAACAATGTCGTACATCAGTTGATGAAAGTGAAACACCTTTGATTTTCCCTGGTAGGACAGGCCTATTTTTTTCAGAGTTTCGTTGACTTCACTTCTTCGGTGAGAATCCCTTAGCGCGAGAATTGCCTTACTCAACGAAGAGAAACAGCCGTTACATAATGTTAAGAGATCTAGACCTTCCTTCTCTGCCAAGGCGATATTCCTCGCAGAGAAGACGAGGGATGTATAATGATCCATGGCTTCAGTAAGTTCGCCACAACAACCGAAATCCGGGACGTCTACGAGTTTGATCTTGAAAGCTTCGGAAATTTTCCTGACAGAAGCCTCATAATTGTAAACTTGGGTTGGAATATTGCACCCTAGAAAAAAGGCAAGGTTCATTGGACCAACTCCATCAATCCTGTTATTTTAGCGATTTCCTTGAAGTCCTTTGAAACATCTTTTTTCAAATCTGGCAGCCCTAACCTCCTTCTTTTTTGTTCAGTAAATTTGGTGATGTCACTGCTACGACCTACGGCCAGAATTTTTTTATTGCCTTCCTTCAAAGATGAAGGAGCAAATCCATTTTTTGACATAAAATTCGTAATTGAGTGTATGACCTCAATTGGCTTGACATCTTGAGGACATCGTTCGTAACATATATAGCAAGTCAAGCAGTACCAGAGAAATCTGTTGTTAACATCTGTCCTGTTTTCCTTTCTGTGTTTGAGTATCTTTCTTACATTGTATTCAGGTATAAGCCTAGTGACCGGGCACCCCCCACTACAAGTTCCACACTGGTAACAAAGATAGAAATCATCGGTTTTCTGATCCTCATTTATTTCATTCAAATAAACCTTACCTCTTTCAAAGCCCGAACAACACTTGGGTGAAGCTTATCAGAGTTTTCTATGAAAGAAATAATACTATTTATACATTTTGCTATCAATTTCTATTACTACGATCATAAAAATACTATGGATGGTACGCACAGACTCCCAAACGATTTTGAACTCGTAGGTCTCCGCGCCAGTAAATTATACAGTAAGCCAAGAGCGCGCGCGGGAAAAAGTAAGGCTGGTCTTCCAATTAACCAACCAAATGACGCGGGAAAGGTTTGAGTTCAGTGCGCGCGCGAGATTTCATGAAGGAAAGGGAGGATCCTTAGCTAGAAGTTTCAGTCTTTGTATCCTCTTTTGATAAATACGTAAAGAGAATAAGACCTGCTACGAAGGCGACTAGACCGATAGGGAGTATGACGAGTCTAGGAAGATCCAATTTGTCAAGGATGTAGATGAGGTATGTGGGTCCTCCGAAGATTAGGAAGGCTGCAAACAGCATTAACAACGCCTTTGCAAACCTTTTTTGCCCCTTCTTTATCGATCGAAGGAACGTCATGATTATCCCTTCAAGCGTAACCCAGATTTTGCAGATGAATACGTTACGTTTCTCTCTTAACGCTTTCGCTCCATTATCTCAGAGTTTCTTTCGCATCCTCTCCTAGAGTCTTAATTAGAAACTTGAAAACAGAGAGAGCGGCTTTCCTGTCGGATCTGATTCCCGGTGTTGCGCCCAACAAGCATATGCCTTCCCACCCTCGCTTTTTTGCGAGTCCCAACAATAGACCTGTTGCGCCCATGATCCTCCCCTTGCCATAGATAAGGGAATCTTTATCCACGGTTTCCAAAGCAAGTTTTTCAGAGGTTGCGGCTACGTAAATTTCGCCTCCCGAGCTGGGTATTGGTACGCCACCTATTGTAACTATGAATTTGCATCCGTATTTCTCCGCAAAATCTAAGATTTGGTCGCACAGATGGTAGTGAGCTAATAGGTCCTCCAGCGAGGGTTGTGAATCTCCTGTCAGGATGATGTACTGATTCTTTTTTGTTGAGGCTGTGTGGAATTCATAGTGGGGTGGACGACATGTTCCATCTGCGTCCACAATTACGTAGTCTGGGAAAGAAGGTGAGTACAATTCTGCGAAAACTTTGGCTTTGGTAGACTCGATGAGGGACTGTGCCGCAATTTTTCCCACGTTTCCAAATCCGGGAAGTCCTTCTACAAAGATGGGGGTTTCTAATTGTGGTTCAAAGAAATTGAGGATATGGATTTTGTCCATGGATCCACCTAAGCGTTAGTGGATTTGGCAGACTATAGATTTTTCGCAGTGTTTGACGAGAGGGAATCTTATTGAGGGAGGCGCGATTTTTTTCCTCTTAGTATATAACAAGTCTTCGTACAATCTTATGTGATTCGCTATGTGGTGGTTTCAGAGTCCAAGAATTGCATTCGGGGAAGGCGCCTTGGAAGTTCTGAAGGACTTAGAGGGAAAAAAAGCTTTCATCGTTACGGACAAGGTAATTCGACGGCTGGGTTTCATTGCCGTGGTCTCAAAGTATTTGAAAGAGGCTGGGTTGCACGTAGGGGTTTTTGACGGCGTTAGACCAGAGCCCTCAATTGAGAATATTCAGGAAGGCTCCAAACTGCTCATTGAATTCGCCCCTGACTGGATCATAGGCTTGGGCGGAGGTAGCTGCATGGACGCGGCTAAGGCCATGTGGGCGCTTTACGCGAGACCGGACGTCAACCTAGCGGACATATCTCCAACGGTCGAACTGGGATTAAGAAAAAAGGCGAAGTTAATCTGTATCCCAACTACAAGTGGAACCGGTTCGGAGGCCAGCTGGGTCTCGGTAATCACAGACACGAAGGAACACTTCAAAATGGAGTTGGCCTCCAGAGAATTTTATCCCGACATATCCATAGTCGACCCAAAGTTTCCAGCGGAAATGCCAAAGGAACTTGCAGCGAACACAGCCATAGATGCTCTCACCAACGCAATAGAATCCTACGTTTCTCGATGGAGAAACGACTTCTCCGACGCTCTTGCAATCAAAGCCGCCCAACTCATCTTTACGTATCTTCCAAGAGCCTACGAAAACAAGAACGATCAAGAAGCAAAGGAAAAGATGCACAATGCGGCTACCATAGCAGGCCTAGCCTACAGCAACTCTCAAGTTGGAGTCGCCCACAGCTTGGGACACGCCCTTGGAGCCGTCTTCGAACTTCCCCATGGCCTAGCCACTGGAGTTTTCCTACCCTATTCCATCGAATTCGGCATCAAAGAAGCCGCAGAAAGATATGCTGAAATCTCTAAAGCGATTGGTATCGAAGCGGAGTCGACGGAAGAGGCCATCGCAAAACTTATTTCTGCAATTAGGACTCTCATGAAAAATATCGACATGCCTACATCAATAAAAGAGATGGGAATAAGCCGAGAAGACTACGAGAATAAGTTAGAGGAGCTAGTGAAGAAGGCTGAGATGTCCACCTGCACCTTCGTTAATCCAAGGGTTCCAAGCAACGAAGAGCTCTTGAAGTTGTTCATCCATGCCTTTGAAGGTCGAGCTGTAGATTTCTAGACAGATTGGGAACATATTCTAGCTTGCAGCTACCACGCGAGCTTTTTCCCTTGGGCCCCTCTTCGCTTCTTCAGCTTCAGGAAGTTCACAGCCTTCCAGCCATATAGCAGCCAAAATCTCAAAATCTGGAGGTATCACTTCTCTGTCGATTTCCACGTCCAGCACAGCAGGTCCTAGAGAATCAACCGCCCTTTGCAGGGCGGGTTTAATCTCGAAGGGTTCCACCACTCTTTCACCATAGCAGTTCATGGCTTGAGCAACCTTGTCGTATCGAATGTCACTCAGGTCAACTCCAATGTATCTTTTCGAGTAGGCCATGGTCTGCCCGGATTTTATCATTCCCCATCCTAGGTCGTTGGCTACTACAAATATGACTGGCAGTTTCAGGCGACTCGCTGTCTCTAATTCTTGAATGTTGAAGCCGAAGGATCCGTCTCCGCTGATGCAGTAAACTTGTTTCGATGGGGCCGCCAGCTTAGCCCCGATTGTGTATGGGATACCAGCGCCTAGATGACCCGAATCTCCCGATGCACAGCTCAGGTAAGTGTTTGGTTCAAAGATCCTATTGAGATAGAAGCACCAGACAGCGGTGTTGCCTCCGTCAACCACTGTGATGGAGTCTCTAGGAAAGAATTCTCTCACTTCCCTGATTAGTCGCAGAGGATGAATCGGCGCGCTGTTCGTCTGAGATAATTCCTTGAACCCTTCGAGCCACATTTTCTCAACCTGCTTATAATCGTGGAGGGACTTGTTTTCTTTTCTTCGGGTAACATATCTCTTGATGTTTTCCAAGAGGACACGGAGAGTCGATTTTGCGTCTCCAACGATTCCAACATCAACCCGACGGTTGAGCCCAATCATGTCTCCGGAAATGTCTATTTGTATAAATTTCTGCCGGGAAGGGTCGCCCCAAGCCAAGGTTGGTTGCCCCCACATTTCTATGTCTCCAAGTCGACCGCCCACTAGGAGCACGACGTCTGCCTCAACTTGAGCGACAAGGGCTCCTGTTCCCGGACTGGATGGAATGAGACAGAGCGGGTGATCTTCTGGAATAGCGCCTCTACCGCTCATGGAAGTTGTTACGGGTACTTGCAAATATTCGGCAAGTTCAATGAGCTCCTTGGAAGCCCCTGATCTCAGAACTCCGCCACCGGCATGAATGAGGGGCAACCTAGCCTTCACCAGCATCATGGCGGCTTGATCCACCGCTGAAAGGTCCCCGACAGGGGGCTCTGTGGCTCTATAACTCAACGGAGGAACAACTTTGACATCCTTTTCCTCTTCCGTTTGAAACAAAACATCTGAAGGAAAGTCAAGGTGAACTGGACCAGGTTTTCCCGACTTGGATATACGAAAAGCTTGTTGGATGAGTTCTGGGATGCGATGCCAATGAGAAACAAAGGCGTTCCATTTCGTAACAGCCTTGAAAAGGGAAAGTTGATCTAGGCCTTGCATAGAACCATGGTCCGGATAGCAACGCCACGCCTGATTCTGTGCCGTGATCACTATCATGGGAATGCTGTCTGCAAATGCAGGGTAAACTCCTCCAATCAGGTTTGCGGCTCCTGGACCCACAGTTCCGAGGCATACCCCTGGTTCTCCAGTCACCCGTGCCCAGGCGTCTGCCGCATGGGCAGCTGCGGCCTCGTGACGTGTTGTGATAAAGTCGATGCGTTCATCTTTGTAGATTGCGTCCAGAATTGGATACAGTTGGTCTCCGGGTATGCCGAAGACGTAACGCACGTTTTCTTGAACGAGATAACGTTTCAGAATCTCACCGCCAGTCAAACGAGCCATGTAAATCCCCTTTCCAGAAGTGTTTGCAATTGTTTATATTCTTTAGCAGAAAATTGGCACTGGTTCGGAAGTACGCGCGGGCGCGCGCTGGTATCTGCGCAGATGCCTCTTGAAGACAGTTTACTATGAAAAATCTTCCGAGAATATGTTTGAACTTATGGGCTTTCAGATAGGTCTATCAAGATTTCGACAGCCTTTTCCACAAAGTGAATACATTTGGAAACGAAAACGTTTGAATCCCATGCTTTCTTTAGCTCTTTTGGGTCGGTTAGGTCGTATTCGATAAGGTCTCGACAGAGAACGCTGCCGTGTTCCTCCTGGAATTTATCGTAAAACTTTAGTGCCAAGGAATAGGCTCTTTCTCTTTCCTCATGAGATGGTTTGTTACTTCCATACCTTTGGCCAATTGCGATAACTCCGCCGGTCACTGCTCCACACAAAGAACCTCTTCTTCCGATACCACCGCCAAAAGCTGAGGCAATCTTCGGTTCTAGAGCTCTCTTTTCGTTCCAGAAGTCTTGCATCGCGAGCAGAACGCTTTGGGCGCAATTGTATCCTTGCCCGAAAAGTGTCGCACCTTTTTCCACATAGACGGCTTTTCGATTCATTCAAGATTCACCAGCGTATAGTAAGCGCCTGCTTGTTGATAATAGGCTTTTTGCCGGTCTCTTCCCATGTTAGAATACGATTTCTCCCTTTTTTTGGTTCGCAAAGATTTCTAGCCAGCTTCCCTGTGCTTGCACTCTTAGATGTGGAGGAGTATCGTTCTTCTACACTCTTTACCTTGTGCTTTCAGGCATTTTCCGATTGGTGGTTCTAATTCGTATTTTACCTCGGCGGCATCTAACCAGGAGCGGATTCGCCTGAAGATTCCGCAGTCATAAATTCCCTCCATTCCCAAGCCTTTCACGCCATCATAGGCAAAGCACTTTTTCACTTGAGCCGTTATCTGGTTATCTTTAATAGTCATGTCGATGGTAATATTGGGAGGCGCATACAGCTGCCACGCTGCTTTGAAGATTTCCAAGAATTGCTCTAGGCCTTCCACCTTGTCTATCCCCAAAGCCTTTACCAAGCGAAACCAGTCTGTTCTTCCTATGGAACTGCAGGTACGCATGTTGAGCTTGTTGGCTACCTCAGGTCCGAACTCTTCCGCGACGTGTCTGAACCAGTGGCCGTCGTGTGACATCCAGTTTCGCAGAAGAATCTTTTCCCTCTCCTCGATTGTTATGGAGTCTAATAACCCCTTTTTCTCCTCCATCCTGTCACCCTTTTCAACTGGTTATTTTGCTATGCGACATTGTCGGGTAAAAAAGGAGAGACTTTTCTTTTAATGTCTTGTCCTCCTACTCTTGGACATCCAGCGGGGTTTCTTTCACCATCTTCCCGTTCCTCTTTTTCTGGTTGTTACATCACTTTGAGATGGCACAATTTTCAGATCACGTTCATTTACAAGGAGGGGTAAGAAGCCCCCTCCTCGCTTAATGTGGTGCGGTCGCTCTTGCTAGTCTAATTGAATCAATTCTAGAACGACGCCTAGAACCTTCTTCGTGTCCAAGTATGCAAATTTGACCACTCCAAGAACTGTGCCTCTCTCCAAAACTTCGATTCCCTCTTTTTTTATTCTGGCCAACTCTTTTTCTATGTCTTCGACAAAGAAACCCAGATGGTGAAGGCCCTCGCCCCTTTTTTCGAGAAACTTGGAATGAATAGTTTCTCCCTCTAGGACCTGAATCAATTCTATTTGCACCTCACCTAACTGGAACGAACCAATCCTTAGTTTGGCAGAATCTACGGCGGATTCTACTGTTGGAAAGGGCTCTATTCCGAACATTTTTTCGTAGAAATTCATTGTTGCCTCCATATCTTTTACGACAATTCCAATTTGATCAACTTTGGAAAACTTGGAAAATAGTTGTGTCTTTTCTTTATTACTTTCCATTGCCAAAACACACATCAATTTTGCTTTCAATTTCTTATTTAATTTTTGCAACGGTTCCAAACGACAAAATCTTCCTATCCTTGTTGAAATGGAGTTAAATTTAATAGTCGCTTTTAAAACAAAGGATAACTCCATCTATGCGATGGCGAAAAGGAGGAAAACTCGGTGAAAGAAGTTGTGATAGCTGATTATCTGCGATCGCCCTTTTCTCGTTCTAGACCTGCACAACCCGAACGAGACAAGTTAAACAGTTTGAGGGCCGACCATATCACTGCTATGCTGGTAAAGGAGATTGTGGAAAGAAACAAAATTGATCCTCGCGATATTGGCGAAGTTCAGGTGTCAAGTGCCTTCGGTGTATGGGAACAATGGACCTACGGAGGCCGGTCAGTTGTACTTCTGGCTCACCTGCCAGACTATGTTCCAGCCTGCTTTGTTGATAAGCAATGTGGATCTTCAATGACTGCTATGCATGTGGGGGCCATGGAGATTATGACGGGTCACGGAGATCTCACAATCTCCTGCGGGATGGAACATTTGACCCGCGTCCCGATGGGGGTCGAGAACCAATGGATCAGCCCACCGTTGGATTTGGCCACCGAGGACGAATACAAGAAGTATGAAATGGAAACGGGCTTTGTCATGGGACTTACGGCTGAGAGGCTCTTCAAAGAAGGAGCTGAAAAATTCGGGATAACAAAGGAAGACATGGACAAGTGGGCTCTGAGAAGCCATCAATTGGCGACGAAGGCGCAAGAAGAGGGCTTCTTCAAAGACGAAATCCTGCCTATCGAAATCACTCTTTCCGATGGATCAAAAGAAATGATTGACCGGGACCTCAGCGTAAGACCTACCACATCACTCGAAAAGATTCAAAGCCTGCCACCAGCCTTCAAAGAAGGTGGTGTGATAACAGCGGGAAATTCTTCGCCATTGAACGCTGGAGCCTCATGCATACTACTTTGTTCCAAAGAGAAAGCCAAAAAATTAGGTTTAGCTCCGCTGGCAACTATCAAAGCACTGGGTTGGGCAGCGGTTCCCCCAGCAGTCATGGGTAAGGGGCCTGTTCCAGCCTGTCGGAAAGCCCTTAGACGTGCTGGGCTAGAAGTCAAGGACATTGATTACTGGGAAATCAACGAAGCGTTTTGCATCGTGACTCTTTGGTGCGCAAAAGACTTGGGTATTGATCTGGAAAAAGTCAACGTCAAGGGTGGAGCAACTGCCATTGGCCATCCCCTTGGAGCAACTGGAGCAAGACTTGCCGGAACTCTTGCGCGAATACTGAATCTAGAGGATGCTCGCTATGGAGTAGCAACCGCCTGCATTGGTGGAGGCCAAGGAGTAGCAACGGTCATAGAAAGAGAAGAATACTGACTCCTCTAACTCTGCACAAGGATAGATCTGAGACACCTCCCCACTTTCTTCTTAACGAATGCTCGCGCACATTTCAGAATAGGAAGCGAAGGTTGCTAAAGCTTTTAGGGCTG